>NZ_CM135809.1:0-330000 GCF_048538155.2 Paracoccus sp. T5 | reverse complement strand
AATGGGCGCCCCGTTCTGCTTGGGCATCGGTTCGGAATAGAGACCGGTGGCCAGGATCGTCAGCGGATGCATCGCCTCGTCCAGCCGCAGCCCCTCGCGATAGGGCCAGTCGAGGATGGCGCGGGTCTGCCCCGGCATCTCGGACGGGCGCATCACGGTCTCGAAGGCCACGAACTTGGCCCCGGGCTGGACGCCCACCTTTTCAAGGACCGAAGCCAGCGGCACGCCGATCCAGGGCACGACCATCGACCAGGCCTCGACGCAGCGCAGGCGATAAATCCGCTCCTCCAGCGCATTGTCGGGGGCCAGGTCCTCGACGCCATAGCTGCCCGGGCGATCGACCATGCCGCCGATCTCGACCGACCAGGGATCGGTAGTCAGCGCAGCCGCATAGCGCGCGGGATCCTCCTTGCCGGTCCCGAACTCGTAGAAATTGTTGTAGTTGGTGATCTGCTCGAAGGTGTTGGGCGTCTCGGCGGTCGAAAAGGGCGACGGCGTGCCGGTCAGCGCCGCGGCCGCGCCCGGCAGCAGCGCGGATGCGCCCAAGGCGGCGCCGGCGGCCATGAACCGGCGGCGGTCCAGGAACACGGACTGGGGGGTGACGTCGGACCAGGTGAGTTTCATGTCGATCTCCGATCTGCAGGACAGCGCTGTCCCGATTGCAGCTTGTCACAAGACACGGGGCAAGCGGCCCGGGTGGTGCATCACATTCGGTTGAAAGATCGAATTCCGCCCCGGTCAGGCGGCGCCTCAGTCGGCGCGCTCGATCTCGGACAGGAAGGCATCGGCAAAGCGGTCCATGCGGGGCGCGTCCAGGTGGCGGGTCAGCGCCTCGCGGCTGGCGGGCCGGGATTCCGCGATGCGCCGGATCTGTCCGGTCGAACAGGACAGCGGCTTCTCGGTCCCGTCCTCGCCGCGCTGCAGCCGCGCCTGCGCCTCGACCAGACGATCGAACAGCGCGCCTTCGGGCCGCCCGGCCAGCGCGCGGCGGGCCGGGTGCATCTGCGGCTGCGCGCCGGCGATCACCGACAGGAACTCGGCACCAAAGCTTTCCAGCTTCTTGGCCCCCACCCCGCCGATCCGGGCCATCTGGTCCAGGTCCTGCGGACGCTTCTGCGCCATCTCGATCAGGGTCCGGTCGGGAAAGATCACATAGGCCGGCACGCGGGCGGCCTCGGCCAGGGCGCGGCGCTTGGCCTTCAGCGCCGACAGAAGCGGTTCGTCCTCCTCGTCGACCTGGGTGCGCAGGACATTCGCGGCGCGGGCGTTCTGGGTCGTGTCCTGGCGCAGGGTAACGCTTTCCTCGCCGCGCAGGATCGGATGGGCGGCCTCGGTCAGGTGCAGGGCACCGTGACGCTCGGGGTCGGGACGGCAGAGGTCCAACCCCATCATCTGCCGAAAGATCGCCTGCCACTGGCCCCGGCCGAAATCGCGACCGACCCCAAAGGTCGGCAGCTGGTCATGGCCGCGTTCGCGCACCTTGTCGGTGGTGGTGCCGGTCAGCACGTCGATCAGGTGGCCGCTGCCGAACCATTCGCCGGTGCGCAGCATGGCCGACAACGCCTTCCTGACCGCCAGCGTGCCGTCGAACAGCTTGGGCGGGACCTGGCACAGGTCGCAATTCCCGCAGTCCTCGGCCAGCTCCTCGCCAAAATAGGCCAGCAGGCGGCGGCGGCGGCAGCCGGTGGCCTCGGCCAGCCCCAGCAGCGCGTTCAGCCGGGCGTGATCGCCGGCCTTGCGGGCAGGATCGGCCAGCCCCTCGTCGATCTGCGTGCGGCGCAGGCGGATGTCGTCGGGACCGTACAGCGTCAGCGTGTCGGCCGGATCGCCATCCCGGCCCGCGCGGCCGATTTCCTGGTAATAGCCCTCGATGGACTTGGGCAGATCGGCATGCAGCACCCAGCGGATGTCGGGCTTGTCGATGCCCATGCCAAAGGCCACGGTCGCGACGACGATCAACCCGTCCTCGCGCTGGAACCGCGCCTCGGCCTCGCGCCGCGCCTCGGCCTCCAGGCCCGCGTGATAGGCGATGGCCGGGTGCCCCGCCTCGCGCAGCGCCTGCGCCAGCGTCTCGGTCCGCGCCCGCGCCCCGCAATAGATGATCCCGGACTGCCCGCGCCGCGCAGCGACATAGGTCAGCACTTGGGCGCGCGGGCTGTTCTTGGGCTGAAAGGCAAGGCGGATGTTCGGGCGGTCGAACCCGCGCAGGAAGGTGACCGGCGGGGCGCCCTCGAACAGGCGCGTCACGATCTCGGCCCGCGTCTCGACATCCGCCGTGGCGGTAAAGGCCGCCAGCGGCACGTCCAGCGCGCGCTTCAGATCACCGATGCGCAGGTAGTCGGGGCGGAAGTCATGGCCCCACTGGCTGACGCAATGCGCCTCGTCCACCGCGATGGCGGTGACATTGGCGCGGCGCAGCAGGTTCACCGTCCCGCCCGAGGCCAGCCGCTCCGGCGCCATGTAGAGGATCTTCAGCTGGCCCGCCGACAGCGCCTGGAACACCGCCTCGGTCTCGGCCTCGGTATTGCCGCTGGTCAGGGCGCCGGCCTCGACGCCGGCCTCGCGCAGCGCGCGCACCTGGTCCCGCATCAGCGCGATCAGCGGAGAGATGACGACCGTCACGCCCTCGCGCATCAGCGCCGGCAACTGATAGCACAGCGACTTGCCGCCCCCGGTGGGCATGATCGCCAGCACGTCGCGCCCCTGCGCCACCGCCTCGACGATCTCCTGCTGGCCGGGACGGAAGCCGTCAAAGCCCCAGACCTGGCGCAGAAGATCGCCCGCAGGAAGGTCTCGCGCCATCAGAAGCCGTAGAAGAACCCGGCATTGTTGGCCAGGGCCCGCTGCAGGATGATGATGATGATGAAGACGATCAGCGGCGCCAGGTCCAGCCCGCCGGTGCGGGGCAGCATGTTGCGGATCGGGGCATAGACCGGCTCCAGCAGGCGGTTCAGCCCGTCCCAGATCTGCGCGACCAGCGGCTGGCGCAGGTTCAGCACCTGGAAGTTGATCAGCCAGGACATGATGATGTGGACGATCATGATGAACCACACGACCTGCAGGATCAGTTGCAAGGCCTCGTACAGCGTTCCCATGGTCACTCCTTCGTCCGCGGCGGTTTTGCACTGTATGGCGACGTGCCGGGCCTGACGCAAGCCGATGCGACCCGATGCCGCCGCGTTCGCCTTGACGCCCTCGTGATCCGCAGCCACCCAAGGCGCAAAGGAAAGGGCTGCCATGTATCCGCTGATCCGCTTTGCCAAAGAGATGCTGAAATTCCGCAATGCGCCCCGGCTGGCGCCGACCGGAACGCATGTCTCGACCCATGTCTGCTGGCCCTGGGACCTCGACCCCTGGATCGAGCTGAACAACGGCCGCACCCTGACCCTGTTCGACCTGGGCCGCATTCCGCTGGCCAGCCGCACCGGCCTGATCCCGATCCTGCGCGCGCGGGGCTGGGGCATCACGGTTGCGGGCAACTCGACCCGCTATCGGCGCCGCATTCGGGCGTTCCAGCGCTTCACGATGATGTCGCGCACCGTGGGCTGGGATCACCGCTTCGTCTACATGGAACAATCGATGTGGCGGGGAACGGAATGCTGCAACCAAGTGCTGATCCGCTCGGCCGTGACTTCGGCGCAGGGCATCGTGCCGCCGGCCGAGGTGATGGCCGCGATGGGGCACAGCCCCGACAGTCCGCCCCTGCCCGACTGGATCACCGCATGGATCGCGGCCGACGCCGTGCGCCCCTGGCCCCCGGCCATCCCCGAGGACGCGAAACTTTCCTTGCCAGTCTGACGGTTGCCGGGCCTTATGTCGCCGAACGCGCGACAGGGGGACGGCATGAACCGCAAGCGGATCTGGGGCTGGTGGTTTTTCGATTGGGCCAGCCAGCCCTTTCACACGCTGCTGCTGACCTTCATCTTCTCGATCTACTTCGCCGAGGTCGCCAAGCGCCACTTCATCGCGATGGGCGACAGCAGCACGATGGCCGGGGCCCATGCGCAGGCGCTGTGGGGTTATGGCCTGGCGATCAGCGGTGCGGTGATCGCGCTGCTGGCGCCGATCCTGGGCGCCATCGCCGACACCTCCGGGCGACGGCTGCCCTGGGTGTGGCTGTTCTCCATCCTCTATGTCGTCGGATCGGCGGGACTGTGGTGGCTGATGCCCACCCAGCCCGCCCTGGTCCAGGCCATCGTGCTGTTCGGCATCGGCCTGATCGGGGTCGAGTTCGCCACCATCTTCACCAATGCCATGCTGCCCGGCCTTGCCCCCCGGCACGAGGTCGGCCGCCTCTCCGGTTCCGGCTACGCCTTCGGCTATCTGGGCGGCGTGGTGTCGCTGGCGCTGATGCTGGCGCTGTTCGCCGAAACCCCGGGCGGCCGTACCCTGGCAGGCATCCCGCCGCTCTTCGGGCTTGACCCCGTCCTGCGCGAAGGAACGCGCTTTGTCGGTCCCTTCACGGCGATCTGGTATGTCGTCTTCATGCTGCCCTTCTTCCTGTGGGTCCGCGAACCGGACGTGGCGCGGCGTCCGATCCGGGTGCGGGCGGCGCTGCACGACCTCTGGGCGCTGGTGCGCAGCCTGCGCCACCGCCGCAGCCTGGCGCTGTGGCTGCTGTCCTCGATGTTTTCACGCGATGCGCTGAACGCGCTTTACGGCTTTGGCGGCGTCTATGCGGGGACGGTGCTGGGCTGGCCGGTCTTCCTGGCCGGGATCTTCGGGGTGATCAGCGCCATTTCGGCCGCGATCATCAGCTGGCTGGGCGGTCGCGCCGACCGCAGCTTTGGCCCGCGGGCGGTCATCATGACCTGCATCCTGGCGCTGACCGCCGTCTGCACGCTTCTGGTCGGCATGGACCGCAATTCGGTCTTCGGGATGACCGTCGGGGCCGAGCCGCTTCTGGCGGGACTGCGCCTGCCCGACCTGATCTTCTTTGCCTGCGGCGCGGTGATCGGGGGCGCGGGGGGCGCGCTGCAGGCGGCCAGCCGCACCATGATGGTCCGCCACACGACCGAGGCGCGCGCGACCGAGGGCTTTGGCCTTTATGCCCTGTCGGGCAAGGCCACCGCCTTCCTGGCGCCCTTCCTGATCGCGCTCAGCACCGATCTCAGCGGCAGCCAGCGGATCGGATTCCTTCCGCTGATCGTGATCTTCCTTGTCGCGCTGGTTCTGCTAGGGTGGGTCGACCCGGAAGGAGAGGCCCAACCGTGATCAAAAAGACCCTGACCGCCGCCGCCCTGATGCTGGGACTGGCGCTGCCCGCCGCCGCCGACCCGCTGGCCAAGGACGTGTTCGGCGCGTTCCGCGGCCCGTCTCAGGGGCCGGCCGTCGCCATCGGCTATTATTCCCAGGGCTGCGCCCAGGGGCTGGTGCAACTGCCCGAAACCGGCCCCACCTGGCAGGCCATGCGCCTGTCGCGGGACCGCCACTGGGGGCATCCGGTGATGATCGACTTTCTGGTCGGCCTGTCGCGTGCGGCCCGGCAGGCGGGCTGGCGCGGGCTCTATGTCGGCGACATCAGCCAGCCGCGCGGCGGGCCGATGACCTCTGGCCATGCCAGCCACCAGATCGGGCTGGACGCGGATATCTGGATGCTGCCGCCGCCCGCGCTGAACCTCAGCCGCCAGCAGCGCGAGAACATCTCCTCCGTCTCGGTCGTGGCCTCGAACGGGCTGGGCCTGTCGGGCAACTGGACGCCGCAGCACATGTCGATCATGCGCGCCGCCGCCGGCGACCGGCGGGTCGAACGCATCCTGGTCGATCCCGTGGCCAAGGTCGCGATGTGCCAGATGGAGACCGGCGATCGCGGCTGGCTGCGCAAGGTGCGCCCGATCAACGCTCATGACTACCACTTCCACGTCCGGCTGTCCTGCCCCGCCGGCTCGATCTGCCGCACCCAGGATCCGCCCCCGCCCGGCGACGGCTGTGCCGAGGCGCAGCAGTGGATCAACAACCGCGCCAACCCGTCCCGCGCCCCATCGGCTCCGGCCGATCCCGATTACCGCCATCCCCGCACCTATCGGCTCAGCGAGCTTCCGCGACAATGCAACACCGTCGCCGCGGCACCCTGAGCGCCCGGCTGACCGCTGCGGCCCTGTCGCTGGTCCTCGGCACCGCGCCCGTTCTTGCAGGCGCGGTGCTTGACCATGTGGGCACCTATGTCTGGCGCTACGATCACGCCAGCTTCGGCGGCTTTTCTGGCATCGAGATCAGCCCGGACGGGCGGAGCTTCCACGCGCTGACCGACCGCTCGCACCTGTACTGGGGCAGCGTCGAACGGGACGACCAGGGCCTCATCCGCGGCATGAACATCGCCGGGCGCGCCAATCTGCAGGACAGCCAGGGCAAGCCGCTGCCACCGGGCTATACCGGCGACAGCGAGGGGCTGGCCGTGGACCAGGACGGCGGCATCTGGGTCAGTTTCGAAGGCCTGGACCGCGTCGCCTCCTATCCCGATCCCGACCGCCCGGCCGTCCGCCTGCCGCGTCCGCCGCAGCTGCCCGGCATGGGCGTGAATTCAGGGCTGGAGGCCTTGGCGATCCGGGACGATGGCACCTTGATCGCCGTGCCCGAACGCTCGGGCGGGCCGGACCTGCCCTTCCCGGTCCTGGCCTTTGACGGTGCCTGGTCGCGACTGACCCAGATCCGCCGCGATCCGCGCTGGCTGCCGGTCGGCGCCGATTTCGGACCTGATGGCCTCTTCTACCTGCTGGAGCGGGACTTTCGCGGCATCCTGGGTTTTTCCTCGCGCCTGCGCCGGATGGAGCTGACCCCGGACGGTCCCCGGAACGAGGAGATCCTGCTGGAAACCCGCCCGCTGCAATATGACAACCTCGAGGGCATCTCCGTCTGGGACGACGGGCAGGGCATCCGGATCACCATGATCTCGGACGACAACTTCATGTTCCTGCAGCGCACCGAGATCGTCGAATACCGCCTGCACGACACCACCCGGCAGGCGCAGCGGAATTGACAACCCGGCAAGGCGGGGCATAAGCGGCCCTGCCCGCGCCCAAGGCCGGGCCAAGTTCTTCCGCAACCTTGCAAAACGGAAAAATCCCCCCGATGACCCGCTTCCTGCCCGGCATCCTTGCCATGGCCGCCATCGTCGTGGCGTCGAACATCCTGGTGCAGTTCGTGATCGGCGACTGGCTGACTTGGGGCGCCTTCACCTATCCGCTGGCCTTTCTGGTCACCGATGTCATGAACCGCATCCACGGGCCGGCGGCGGCGCGGGGGGTCGTACTGGCGGGCTTCGTCACCGGCCTAGCCTGTTCTCTGGTCGCCGCCGGCCTGCAGGCCACGACGCTGCGAATCGCGATTGCGTCGGGCGCGGCCTTCCTGGTGGCGCAGCTGGCCGATGTCGCCGTCTTCGACGCGTTGCGGAAAGGCCGCTGGTGGCGCGCGCCGCTGGCCTCGACCCTGGTCGGATCGGGCCTGGACACGGCGCTGTTCTTCACCATCGCCTTCTGGGCGGGCCTGCCTGCCGACATCAACACAGGCTGGGCGGCAGAGCCCGTTCCGCTGCTTGGTCAGGGACCGGTCACTGCCCTGTGGGTTTCCTTGGCAGTTGCCGACTGGCTGGTCAAACTTGGTCTGGCCCTACTGGCCCTTGTGCCTTTCCGACTGATTGTCCGCAATTTGTTGCGGGGGTCGGACAAAAGCTGATTGACAGAATTTCGATCTGTGTCACCATTTCCCTATAACGGCAATCTTTTGAAAGGAGGTGGTCCAGTGTCGAGAGTGATAGTGGAGAGAGGTGTCGGAACATTCAGGGGGGCCGTGGCCTGAGGGCAGCCCCAAGGGTCGTAAACCCTGGTTGGGACCGGATGTCTTTCCATCCCTAACCGGACCATCTCCGTGGATCTCGCGGGTCGCCTTCTTGGGGCGGCCCGTTCCCCAGTTAGAGACGCAGGGTTCTTCTTCCCCGCGCTCCAACGAAAAAAGGACGGCCGCGCGGCCGTCCTTTTCCGTTTTGGTACTCGCCATAAAACGCTGCAGGTCGGCAGGCGGGGCCTGCACCGGGCGGTTGATGCTCAGGTCCGGCCGACGCCCGAACAGCGTCGGCCGGACGCCATTCAGATCCGCTCGATGGCGATGGCGATGCCCTGCCCTCCCCCGATGCACATGGTGATCAGCCCGATGCGGCCGCCGGTCCGCTCCAGCTCGTGCAGCGCCTTGACGGTCAGGATCGCGCCGGTCGCGCCGACCGGGTGGCCCAAGGCGATGGCGCCGCCGTTCGGGTTCACCCGGGCCGGATCAAGCCCCAGCCCCTTGTTCACCGCCAGCGCCTGCGCGGCAAAGGCCTCGTTCGATTCGATCACGTCGAACTGCGCCACCGTCAGCCCGGTGCGCTTCATCAGCGCCTCGACCGCCGGGATGGGGCCGATGCCCATGACCTCGGGGCGCACGCCGGCCACGGCATAGCCCAGGATGCGCGCGCGCGGGGTCAGGCCGGCCGCCTCGGCCGCCTCGGACCGCGCCAGCACCAGGGCGGCCGCGCCGTCGTTGATGCCGCTGGCATTGCCCGCCGTGACGGAACCACCCTTCTGGAAGACCGCCTTCAGGCCCGCCAGCTTGTCCAGGCTGGTCTCCTTGGGATGCTCGTCGGTGTCGAAGGCGACGGTGCCCTTGCGGGTCTTCACCTCGATCGGGACGATCTGGTCGCGGAAATGCCCGGCGGCGATGGCGGCCGCCGCGCGGCGCTGCGATTCCATCGCGAACTCGTCCTGCTGCTCGCGGCTGATGTCATGTTCGGCGGCGACGTTCTCCGCTGTAACGCCCATGTGGCCGGTGCCCATCGGGCAGGTCAGCGCCCCGGTCATCATGTCCAGCATCGCCTGGTCGCCCATCTTGGCCCCGAAGCGGGCCGAGGGCAGGATATAGGGCGACCGGCTCATGCTTTCGGCGCCTCCCGCAACGGCGAAATCCGCATCCCCCAGCAGCAGCGCCTGCGTGGCCGACACGATCGCCTGCGCGCCGGATCCGCACAGCCGGTTCACGTTCATCGCAGGGGTGGTGTGGGGGATGCCGGCGTCCAGCATCGCCACGCGGGACAGGTACATGTCGCGCGGCTCGGTGTTGATGACGTGGCCAAAGACCACCTGGCCGATCCGGTCCGGCGCGATCTGCGCGCGCTCCAGCGCGGCGCGGGTGACGGCGCTGGCCAGATCGATGGGCGGCAGGGCAGACAGGCTGCCGCCAAAGGTGCCGATCGCCGTGCGGGCGCCGGACAGGATGACGATTTCAGATGCTGACATGGGGGCCTCCTCTTGCCGTGGGGCAGAATAGGCCGCCTGCCCCGTCCCGCAAGTCGCGCGTCCGATTCCGTGGCGGCACGCGGCGAAACGCGCCGGGCCCACAGGACAAATTGCAGAGCGCGCGATCCGGCGCTATGCTTGCCAGGAATAACGAAACGAGGCCCCGCATGACCCAGACCGCGACCGCCCCCCGGCTGCGCATCAAGCTTCGCCTCGAATACGACAGCCCGCTGATCCTGGGGCCAGGCAAGGCCGAGCTGCTCAGCCGTATCGCGCGGCTTGGCTCGATCTCGGCCGCCGCGCGCGAGATGGGGATGAGCTACAAGCGCGCCTGGACCTTGGTCGAGGAGATGAACATGGCTTTTGCCGACCCGGTGATCGACAGTGCCCGCGGCGGCGCAGGCGGCGGCGGCGCGACCGTCACGCCCACCGGGGAAAAGGTGCTGCTGCATTACCGCGCGCTGGAGACGCTGCTCCGCGAGGCGGGGGCGGAAAACCTGCATGCCCTGAACGCCCTCCTTCGCCCCGAAAGCAACTGAGCCGCCCGGCCGTCGGCAAAGCTGCGCCATCCCCCGGCCCGGGGCGGTTTGTCCCGCCCCTTCTTCCGGCTTTGTGATTTCACTGCCGCGTGATTTCCCGTAATATCGTCGGAAAAGCAGAACAACGAGCAGCACGAGGGCAGAATGAACAGGCTACTGAAGCTGGCCATTGTTGGGCTGGTCGCCTCTTGCGGCGGCGGCAACTACAGCGCGCCGCGTCAGCTGGACAATGCATGCGCCATCGCGGCCGAACGTCCCGCCTATCTGCGGGCCATGCGCCAGACCGAACGCAAATGGGGCGTGCCGGTGCATGTCCAGATGGCGACGATGTACCAGGAATCAAAGTTCATCGGCGATGCGCGGACCCCGCATCAATATGCCTTGGGCGTCATCCCGATCGGCCGGCAGAGCAGCGCCTTCGGCTATTCCCAGGCCCTCGACGGCACCTGGGAAGAATATCAGCGCGCCACCAGGAACTCGCGCGCGCGCCGCGACAACATCCGCGACGCCACGGATTTCATGGGCTGGTACATGGATGGCAGCCAGAAGCAGCTGGGCCTGTCCATGCATGATGCCGGCTCGCAATATCTGGCCTATCACGAGGGGCGCGGCGGATTTGCCCGCGGCAGCCACCGGCAAAAGGCCTGGCTGATGCGCGTGGCCGGACAGGTCGGGCAACGATCCGAGATGTATCGCCAGCAGCTGGTGGCCTGCCGCCGCGCTTGATCGCTTGACGCCGGAAAGGGGCTGGGGTCCTCTGACGTCAGCAGATCGAGGGGAACAGCACATGTATCGCGTCATCGGAACCGGCAAGTCCCGGGCTTTCCGCGTCCTTTGGATGCTGGAGGAGCTGGGCCTGACCTACCAGCATGTCCCGGCCAATCCGCGCAGCGAGGGCGTGGCGCAGTTCAACCCGACGGGCAAGGTGCCGGTGCTGATCGATGACGGCACGCCGATCACAGATTCGACCGCGATCCTGACCTATCTGGCCGACCGGCACGGCCAGCTGACCCACAAGGCCGGCACCCTGGACCGCGCCCGCCAGGACAGCCTGACCCAGTTCCTGCTGGACGAATTCGACGCGGCGCTGTGGCTGGCCGCCCGCCACAGCTTCATCCTGCCCGAGGAGCTGCGCCTCAGCGCGATCAAGAACACGCTGCGGTGGGAATTCGAAACCAGCCAGAAGACGCTGGTCCATCGCATGGCGGACGGCCCCTTCCTGATGGGCGACCAGATGACCGTGCCGGACATCATCCTGGGCCATTGCCTGGACTGGGCCCTGATCGCGCGCTTTCCGATCACCGAGCCGCGCCTGACCGAGCATCTGGACCGGATGCGCGGCCGCGCCGCCTATGGGCGGGCCGCGGCGCTCTGACCGGCTGCGGGGGGCGGGGCGGGAGCCGCGGCGTTCGGCTGCGGCGGATCGGTCCGGCCCCCGCTGGCCTGGGCGGCGGGGGCCAGAAAGTCGTCGATCCGGCGCCGATCCTCGGGCGTCAGGTCGGTGATCGTGTGCGTCATCGGAAACCTCTTCTGCCGACAAAGGGCCGGCCGCGGTGGTTCCTCCCCTGGGGGAACAGGCTAGCGGGCCTTGCCCGATTCGTCCGCGAAGATCCGGGCTTTTGCGACTCAGGTCGCAGAGAGCCGCGCGGCCGCCGCCCGTCCCGCACGCCGCCCGGTGGCCATGCAGCCGGTCAGCAGATAGCCCCCGGTCGGCGCCTCCCAGTCCAGCATCTCTCCGGCGGCAAAGACGCCGGGCAGCGCCCGCAGCTCCAGGTCGGGATGCAGGGCGCGGGAGGTGATGCCCCCCGCCGACGAAATCGCCCGCTCCAGCCCCATCGGACCTTTGTGGCGCAGGGAAAGCGCCTTGGCGCGCGCGGCCCAGGCCTGCGGATCCTCCGGCAGGGGCCTGCCCCATTCCAGCAGCAGCGCGACCTTGACCGGATCGCCCAGCACGCGGCGCAGCCAGTTGCCCAGGGACAGACGGCCGCGCGGCTGCGCAAAACGCCGTGCCAAAGCCTCCGAAGTGAGGTCCGGGGCCAGGTCGATGCGGGCCTCCGCGCCGTCACGGATTGCCGCCGCAACCTCGTAGATGCCGCCGCCCTCGATCCCCGCGCGGGAAATCACCCATTCGCCCCGCCCGACCCGGTCGCCCACGACCAGGGCCGTGCCCTTGACCGGTGTTCCCAGAAACCGCTGCATCGGCTCCGACCAACTGACGCGAAAGCCCATGTTGGCGGGGCGGAAAGGCGCCACTTCCACGCCCGCCCCCGCCAGGATCGGCACCCAGGCCGCGTCCGACCCCAGCCGCGGCCAGCTTGCCCCGCCCAGGGCCAGCACGGTCACCGCGGGGCGCAGCAGCCTGTGCCCCTCCGGCGTGTCGAACCGGAACCCGCCGTCCTCCAGCCCCACCCACCGCCAGCGGCGGCGCAGATCCACCCCGCCGCCAGCCAGCCGCGCCAGCCAGGCCCGCAGCAGGGGGGAGGCCTTCATGCCCAATGGAAAGACCCGCCCGGTGGAGCCCGCGAACAGCTCCACCCCCAGGCCCTCGGCCCAGGCCATCACCTCGGGCGGACCGAAGCTGGCGCCCGTACCGTCCTCCAGCAGGTGGCCCCGCGGCTCGGCCGACAGGTCGCCACCGGCAAGATGGGCCTGGAACACCGACAGGGGTTCAACGCGCGTCAGGTTCAGGCCGGACTTTCCCGCCATCAGGAACTTGCGCGCCGGGCTGGGCATGGCCTCGGCCACGATCACCCTGCGGCCCGGCGCCATCAGCATCTCGGCCGCCATCAGACCGGCCGGGCCTGCCCCGATCACCAGCGCGTCGACCCCCGGCGCATCTACCGGTTCACTCACCGTCGGCCCCGCGGCTTCATCGCCAGCCGTAACAGGGCGCGTTCGACCAGCGGCATCTGCGGCGCGCGGCTGGTCGAGCGCAGCGTCATGTCCGTCGTCAGCAGCAGCGACACCGCCTCCTCCAGCGGCCCCATGCCCCAGCTTTGCGCCTGCCGCGCCATGCGGTCGCGACGCGGCCCGAACACCGGCGGCCGCGCCCGCGCCAACGCCACGCCCGGCCCGGCCGGATCGGCCGCCGCCAGGTGCAGCGCGCGGAAATGGCGCAGCGCGGCAATGCACAGCGTCACCGGCGCGATGCCCTGCTGCTCGATGCGCCGCATCAGCGGGCCGAAATCCCCTTCGCGGCGCTCGGCCACGACATGGATCAGCTCGTCCAGATCCGCCTCGATCGTGGCCGGGGCCAGCAGGGCGATCTCCTCGGCGGTCAGCGGCGCGGGATCGCCGTGCTTGTAGAGGCCGATCTTCTCGACCGTCTGGCGCAGGTCGCCCGGGTCCAGCGCGCGGGCCAGCAGCATCAGTTCGCGCATCGCCTCGCGCGGGACCTCGCGCAGGCCGGCCTCGGCCAGCCAGCGGGCGACCTCGTCCTCGCCGGGCGGGTCGTCATAGACCGGGGCCGTCACGGCCTGGCCATGCGTCTCGAACAGCTTGCGCAGGGCCGAGGTCTTGGACAGCGAAGCCGCCGTCACGACCACGACCGCGTCACCCTGCCGCCATTCGGTCAGCGCCGCGCGGATCGCCTCGGCCGCGCTGTCGGGCGTGTCCTCGACCACCACAGCGCGCGGGCCGGGAAAAAAGCCCACCTCGCGCACCGCGTCGACCAGCTGGGCCGGGTCGCGTTTCAGCCCCGCGCCGGCCATCCGGGTCAGGCGCATCTCCTCGTCGGCCTTTTCGCCGACCAGCGCGCGCACCGCCTCGGCGCGCTTCAGCGCCACCCGCATCGCGTCTTGGCCATAGATCAGCAGCCCCGGCCGCGAGGGGTCGGGCCGCGCCAGATAGCGCGCGATCTCGCCCCCCTTCAGCAGCACGGGCGCTACTCCGGCAGGGCGGTGGCAGCCGCCAGCAGCCGCGTCACCACCTGATCGGCCAGCATCATCGCCAGGCGTTCGCGCGCATCCCCCTCGGCCGCCAGGGTCGAGATCGTGGTGCCGGTCGTTGAATAGGAGGTAAAGCTGCTGACCCGGCCCTGCGCCACCACCTGCCCGCCCGGTCCGGTCAGCGAGAAATCGGCCGTGCCGTTCAGGGAATAGCGGGTCGTCACCTCGTCCGGGGTGATGGCCTGGCTGACGACCGCGGCGTTGATGCGATAGTCCAGGTCGTATTCGGCCCGATCCTCGGGCCCCAGCCTCTCAGCCAGGCGTCGGTTGAAGATGAAGTCGATCGGCGTTTCCGGATCGCGCGGCCGCACCCGGCCGAACAGCCGCCCCCCCCCGCCGCCCGGCCCATAGACCGGGCTGAGCCCGCAGGCCGCCAGCGCCAGCACCCCCAGCAGCAGGGCGCGGCGCGGCAGGCGCTCAGGCGACCACATTGACGATCCGTCCGGGCACGACGATCAGCTTCTTGGGCGCCGCACCTTCCAGAAAACGCTGCACCGTCTCGTCGGCCAGAACCAGCGCCTCGATCTGCTCCTTGGCCATGTCCTTGGGAACGGCGATTTCGGCCCGGCGCTTGCCGTTGATCTGGATGGGCAGGGTGACGCTGTCATCCTCCAGCATCGCCGGGTCCGCCTGGGGCCACGCGGCGTCCACCACCAGCCCCTGGCCGCCGGACCTGGCCCAGATCTCCTCGGCCAGGTGCGGCACCATCGGCGCCATCAACTGCGCCATGATCCGCAGGACGGCGCGGCGCGCCTCGCCCCCGGCCTGCGACTTGCCTACCGCATTGGCCAGCTCGTACAGCTTGGCCACGGCCTTGTTGAAGGCAAAGCCCTCGATGGCGCGGGTGACATCGGCGATGGCGCGATGGGCGGCGCGGGTGAGGGTAATGTCGTCGCTTCCCTCGGCCGGGGCCTCATCGGCCAGGCGCCACAGCCGCGACAGGAACTTAGACGCCGCCTCCGCCCCCGAGGCGGTCCATTCCACGTCGCGCTCGGGCGGGCTGTCGGACAGCATGAACCAGCGGGCCGTGTCGGCACCAAAGCTTTCGACGATATTGACCGGATCGACGACGTTCTTCTTGGACTTGGACATCTTGGCCGAAGGGATCACCTGGACCGGTGTGCCGTCGGCCAGCCTGCCGTCGGTCACGTCCTCGGGCAGGTGATAGACCGGCCGCCCGCGCGCGTCCTCGGTCATGTAGATCTCGTGCGTGACCATGCCTTGGGTGAACAGCGCGTCGAAGGGCTCCTTGGCGCTTTCGGGCAGATGCCCGGTCTGCACCATCGCGCGCGCAAAGAAGCGCGAATAGAGCAGGTGCAGGATCGCGTGCTCGATGCCGCCGATATACTGGTCCACGTTCATCCAGTAATCCGCATCTGCGCGGCTCGTGGGCGTTTCCGCCCCCGGCGACGTGAACCGCGCGTAATACCAGGAACTGTCCACGAAGGTGTCCATCGTGTCGGTTTCCCGACGCGCCGCGCCCCCGCATTTCGGACAGGTGGCCTCGCGCCAGGTCGGGTGGCGGTCCAGCGGGTTGCCCGGCACGTCAAAGGTCACGTCCTGCGGCAACAGCACCGGCAGGTTCCCCTTCGCCTCGGGCACCGTGCCGCAGGCGTCGCAATGCACCACCGGGATCGGGCAGCCCCAATAGCGCTGGCGCGAGATGCCCCAGTCGCGCAGGCGGAACTTGGTCACGCCCTCGCCATAGCCGGCGCCTTCCGCATGGGCGATGGCGGCGTCCACGGCGGCCTCGCCGGTCTGGTCGACGGCCCCGCTGAAGCCGCGAACATAGGTCACGGTCTCAGACTTGGCCGGCACGAAGGGCGCGGCCGACACAAGCGCGTCGGCCTGCTCCTGCGTCATGCCGGGCTGGCCAAAGGTCGCGCGGATCGGCAGGTCGTATTTGCGCGCGAATTCGTGGTCGCGCTCGTCATGCGCCGGGCTGCCAAAGATCGCGCCGGTGCCGTAATCCATCAGCACGAAATTCGCGATCCAGATCGGCAGGCGCCAGTCCGGGTCCAGCGGATGCGCGACGGTCAGGCCGGTGTCGAAGCCCAGTTTAGGCGCGGTCTCGATCGCCTCCTCGGTGGTGCCGATCTTGCGGCACTCCTCGCGGAAGGCCTCGATCTCGGGGTGGCTTTCGGCCAGCTCCTTGACCAGCGGGTGATCCGGCGACAGCGCGACGAAGCTGGCGCCCATCAGCGTGTCGGGACGGGTGGTATAGACCTCGATCGCCTCATGGCCTGCGGGGGCATCGACGGTGGCGAACCGGAACTGCAGCCCGCGCGACTTGCCGATCCAGTTGGCCTGCATCAGCCGCACCTTTTCCGGCCAGCCCTTCAGCCCGTCCAGCGCCTCCAGCAGCTCATCCGAGTAATCGCTGATCTTGAAGAACCACTGCGTCAGTTCGCGCCGCTCGACCGTGGCGCCCGACCGCCAGCCCTTGCCGTCGATCACCTGTTCATTGGCCAGCACGGTCATGTCGACCGGGTCCCAGTTCACCTGCGCCGACTTGCGGGTGATCAGGCCCGCCTCCAGCATGTCCAGGAACAGCGCCTGCTGCTGCGCCACATAGGCGTCGTCGCAGGTCGCGAATTCGCGGCTCCAGTCGATGGACAGGCCCAGGGGCTTCAGCTGGTCACGCATCGTCGCGATATTGGCATAGGTCCAGTCGCGCGGATGCCCGCCCTGCTCCATCGCGGCGTTCTCGGCGGGCATGCCGAAGGCGTCCCAACCCATCGGGTGCAGCACCGAAAACCCCTGCGCGCGCTTGAACCGCGCCACCACGTCGCCCATCGTGTAGTTGCGCACATGGCCCATGTGGATGCGCCCCGAGGGATAGGGGAACATCTCCAGGACATAGTATTTCGGGCGTTCGTCGCGGATGGCGGTGAAGGTGCCGGCGTCGGCCCAGGCCTTCTGCCAGCGGGCTTCGCTTGTCGCGGGATCATAGGGCATGTCGGACCTCGGGCGTCATTCGTTGCCGGGCGGGTTTATACCCCCCGCCGCAGCGGGTCCAGAGGCCGGCAAGGGGGCGGTCGGCACCACGGGTGCCCCGCCCCGCCGCGTCACAGGCGGCCGTCGCGCAGGCGCAGCTGCCGGGCCCGGGTCAGGATCGCATCCTCGACCGCGCGGACGGTGCCGGGTTCGACCGCCCCGCCGCCCGGACCCTGCAGCGACAGGCGCAGGCTGCGCGCGTCCAGGGCCGGGTCGCTGATCTGGATCGTCGCGCGATAGGACCGCCCCCCGCCCGGAGGCGTGCCATAGCCGGTCTGGATCACCCCGGTGAAGGGATCGATCGTCTGCACCGGCAGGAAGTTCAGGACCTCCAGGCTGGCGTTCCACAGGTACTTGTTGACGCCGACGGTCTGGTTCGGGTTTTCCGAGTTGCGCAGCACGTCCTGGATGCGGGTGACCCGCGCCGAGGGACGCTCGTCCGCGGCGGTCAGGATCGACGGCTCCTCTCCTCCGCTGCGCGAGGCGGTGTTTCCGCAGGCTGCCAGCCCCGCGCAAAGCGTCGTGACGATCATAAGGCGCGCGGCGCGTGCGGTATCCATGCCATCCCCCGGGCTCTTTCGGTCAGGGCCAGCATTAGCCCGGATCGACCCGCTGAAACAAGCGCTTTGGGGCAGGGAGAAGGGCCTGTCCACGCTGCGTCGCAGCAGGCTTCAGGGCAGGTGTGGCCCTTGTGCATCACGGAATTGGGTAAAGAAAACAGGCCGCGCTTGAATCCGTTGCATCACAAGTTCGAAACGGTGAAACAAAATGCATACCCAGGGCGGGACCGCCGGCTTGGGCATCAGAGAGACAAGAGGGAACATCACCATGAAAAAGGCACTTTTCGCCTCCACCGCGCTGGTTCTGTCGGCCGGCGTGGCTGCTGCCGACGTGACCATCTCGGGCTATGGCCGCACCGCCATGACCTATGACGACACCCGCGACCAGGAAACGCAGATGTCGTCGCGCGTCCGCATGAACATCCATGGCACGACCTCGACCGACCAGGGCGTCGACTTCGGCGCCCGCGTGCGCATGCAGTGGGACCAGGGCGATGCCGGCATCACCGCGCTGTCGCCGGGCCAGCTGTATGTCACCGCCAGCGGCCTGACCGTTGCCGTGGGCAACGTCGGCACCGCGTTCGACAACGCCGGCCTGCTGTATGAATCGGAAGTCGGCCTGATCAGCCGCTCGTTCGGCAACCCGTCGGGCGCCTTCTTCGCCTATTCGTCGAAAGCCTATGGCTCGGACACCCTGCTGACCGAGTGCACGGATGACGAAGAGCGCGAGTGCGTCACGGTGGTCGAGAACGCGACCCGCAACCGTCAGGGCGTCTCGCTGGAATATGCGGTCGACGCGCTGAAGGCCCGCATGTCCTATGTCGATCCCGACCAGACCTCGGGCGACACCACCGAAGAGATCAGCGTCTCGGTCGACTATGCGATGAACAACATCGCCCTGTCGGCTGCCGCCGTCAAGGACGGTGCCGGCGTTGACGGCAACGACCAGTACTTCCTGGGCGCCTACTACACCCTGGCAGGCACCGAGAACGGCGTCGGCCTGAACTGGATCGACAACGGCACCAGCGACGATGGCTCCGACAACGGCAAGACCATCGTCCTGTACGGTGACTATGTTGTTGCTCCGCAGACCACGCTGAGCGCCTATATCGCCAACAACAACGCCGACGGCAACGAGACCGACAACGCGTTCGGCATCGGCGCCAAGTACGACCTGGGCGGCGCCTACCTGGCCGGCTCGCTGGAGCGTGGCTATTCCGAAGAAGTCCGCGGCGACTTCGGTCTGCGCTTCGACTTCTGATCCTTGCGATCAAGTCTGAATTGAGAGAGCGGGCCTTGCGCCCGCTCTTTTCTTTTTGTCAGGTGGCCGCATGGGACTGGATGACATCAAGCGCCGCATCGCCGCGGCAGAACAGGCCGCCGGGCGCAGCCCCGGCAGCGTCACGCTGATCGCGGTCAGCAAGGTGCAACCCGCCGAACGGGTCGAGGCTGTCCTGGCCACCGGACACTGCGTCTTTGGCGAGAACTATGTTCAGGAGGCGCAGGAAAAATGGCCCGGCTGGCGGGACCGCTTTCCCAGCGTCTCGGTCCACATGATCGGGCCGCTGCAATCGAACAAGACCCGCGCGGCGGTGGCACTGTTCGACGCGATCCACACGCTGGACCGCATGACCCTGGCGCGCAAGCTGGCTCAGCAGATCGACGAGCAGGGCCGCAGGCCGCAGCTGTTCGTGCAGGTGAACACCGGGGACGAGCCGCAGAAGGCCGGCATCCTGGCGGATGAGCTGCCGGGCTTCCTGCGTTCCTGCACCGAACTTGGCCTGTCTCCCGAGGGGCTGATGTGCATCCCGCCCGAGGGCGCGGATCCGGTGCCGCATTTCCGCCTGCTGCGACGCCTGGCGCAGGATCACGGCCTGCCGGGCCTGTCGATGGGGATGAGCGCCGATTTCGAAACCGCCATTGCGGAGGGCGCCACCCATGTCCGCGTGGGTTCCGCGATCTTTGGCGCCCGGACCTATGCCTGACGTGGGTTAGCGCCGGCCCGCCATCTCCGGCACGATCAGCC
Source organism: Paracoccus sp. T5 (assembly GCF_048538155.2). GTDB lineage: Bacteria > Pseudomonadota > Alphaproteobacteria > Rhodobacterales > Rhodobacteraceae > Paracoccus. The sequence goes on along the minus strand of NZ_CM135809.1, from coordinate 310,668 downwards.
GCGTGCCCGGCCGCGCGTGGCGCGCGATCCACCAAAGATGCGGGCGCGCAAAGGCGATGCAGCCTTCGGTGCCAAAGCGCGGGCGGCGCCACTGGTGCAGGAAGATGGCCGACCCGGCGCCGGGCGCGGCCCGCGGCCAGTTCCAGTCCGTCGTCAGGACCAGGTCGTACAGCGGATCGGCGCGGCGCAGACGCTCGTGGCTGGCCGCCAGGGGCGCCCGCGCATGGTGGTTATAGGCCGGATGCGCCGGATCGTCGCACCACAGGTCCGCAGGCCCGATGGCCCGCGCCCAAGGTGCCGGGCGGGGCAGCCGGTCGGGCCGATACCACAGCCCGGTGATGCGGTGGATCCCCGCAGGCGTCGCGTGGTCCCCTTCGCGCTTGGCGGTGCTGATCCCGGCCCTGCCGATGCTGCAAGGGAAAAGCCGACCACGAAACCGCAGCCCCAGCGGCGTCAGGACCATGTCGGCCGTGCTCACAGCAGATGGCCCGACTTGATCGCCTTGATGTCCAGATAGCCGGTGTTGTGCCGGTTGCGGGGCACGATCAGGGGCACGCGCTCGGGCACCGCAATGCCATGGTCCTCCATCATCGCCACCTTGCGCGGGTTGTTGGTCATCAGCCGCACCGCGCCAAAGCCCAGGCGCCGCAGCAGCGCGGCACCGATGCGGAAATCGCGCTCGTCATCCTCGAAGCCCAGCCTGTGGTTGGCCTCGACCGTGTCGAAACCCTGGTTCTGCAGGTCATAGGCGCGCATCTTGTTCGCCAGCCCGATCCCCCGCCCCTCCTGGTTCAGATAGAGCAGCACGCCGGCCCCCGCCTGCCCCATCGCCGCCAGGGCCGCGTTCAGCTGCGGGCCGCAGTCGCATTTCAGGCTGCCCAGCACGTCGCCGGTGAAGCAGGCCGAATGCAGCCGGGCCAGCACCGGCTGGTCGCGCGGCGGATCGCCGATCTCGATGGCGTAATGTTCGGTGCCGCCGTCGTCGGGGCGAAAGATGTGCAGCCGGGAATGTTCGGCCGACAACAGCGGCAGCCGCGCGGCCGCGACCGGGGCCAAGGCATTCTCGGCCGCCAGCTGCGCGATCAGCGGGCCCGGGGCCAGCCGGGTCAGGCCGGGCGGCACGGCAGGCACCGGCACCAGCAGCATCGCCGGCAGCAGCTCGGCCGATTTCGCCAGCGCCAGGGCGGCGCGATGGGGGGCCGCGTCGCCCCCGCGCGCGCTGGAGAGCGGCCCCTTCATCGGCATGCGCAGGTCGTCGGCCGGATCGGCCAAGGCACGCAGCCAGGCCAGGTCCGCATCCCGCGGCAGCAGCACCCGCGCCAGCCCCTCGTCATAGACCCGCGCCTTCAGCGTCTCGGCCCGCCGCGCGGTCAGCGCCAGGACCGGCTCTCCCAGCTGGCGCAGATCAGCCAGGCGCGCGGGCGACAGCGTCTCGATCGCGGCCGCAAGATGATCGCCCAGGATGACGGGCAAGCCCATGCGCAGGTCGGCACGGGCGCGGGCGATGGTTTCGGCAAGTGTCGGGATCAGGCTCATGGGGCCACGCAATTTTGAAACAGTCTGAAACATAGCGCGCGATCCTGACAACTCCATGTGAGATTTTCGACATGTCGCTGGACGGGTTGCGCCGACGTCCCCACTGATTGCCCAAGAAGCAAAAGGAGGCAACCATGGCCGGACTGAAAAAAATCCTGCTGGTCGACGACGAGGAAGACCTGCGCGAGGCCTTGGCCGAACAGCTGGTCGCGACCGACGACTTTGACGTGACCGAGGCGGGAAGCGGCGCCGAGGCGGTCGAGGCCACCAAGAATGCGATCTTCGACCTTGTGGTTCTGGATGTGGGCCTGCCCGACACCGACGGGCGCGAGCTGTGCAAGAAGCTGCGCAAGCTGAACGTGAAATGCCCCATCGTCATGCTGACCGGCCACGACACCGATGCCGACACGATCCTGGGGCTGGACGCGGGCGCCAACGATTACGTGACCAAGCCCTTCAAGTTCCCGGTCCTGCTGGCCCGGCTTCGCGCCCAGCTTCGCACGCATGAACAGTCCGAGGACGCGATCTTTCAGCTGGGGCCCTATACGTTCAAGCCGGCGATGAAGATGCTGATCGACCAGAAGGACCGCAAGATCCGCCTGACCGAGAAGGAAACCAACATCCTCAAGTTCCTTTATCGCGCCCAGGACGGTGTCGTGCCGCGCGACGTGCTGCTGCACGAGGTCTGGGGATACAATGCCGGCGTCACCACCCACACGCTGGAAACCCACATCTACCGCCTGCGCCAGAAGATCGAGCCCGACCCCTCGAACGCCCGGCTGCTGGTGACGGAATCGGGCGGCTATCGACTGGTCGCCTGACCGCCTTGGCAAGTTTTGGCGCATGCCGCCGAAACGCGGAACCGGGGCGGAGGCCGGACGTTAGGCCCCCGAAGCCCAGTGGTCGGTGGATGCGGCCACACCCTCCCTCTCTGATGACCCCGGCGTTTCCCCGCGCCGGGGTTTTTTTCGTCAGCCCCGGCCGTGCGGCACGGTCCAGTCCTCCTCCGGGCCGATGGGAATGATCCGGTTCGGGTTGATCATGTCGTGGCTGAAGTAATAGTGCCGGATATAGTGGTCGGGATGCACGGTCTCCGCCACGCCGGGCCATTGATACAGCTCGCGCGCCCAGGCCCAGAGGTTGGGGTAATCCACCACGCGACGGCGGTTGCACTTGAAATGGGTGTGATAGACCGGGTCAAAGCGCAGGATCGTGGTGAACAGCCGCCAGTCCGCCTCGGTGATCCGGTCGCCGGTCAGGTAACGGTGCCCGGACAGCAGCCCCTCGATCCAGTCCAGGCTCTCGAAAAGCGGCACGACCCCCTTGTCATAGGCCGCCTGCGAGGTCGCAAAGCCGGCCTTGTAGACGCCGTTGTTGACGGTGTCATAGATGCGGGCGTTGACCTCCTCGATCCGGTCGCGCAGGGCCTTGGTCCAGTAATCGTCCGTGTTGCCGGTGATGCCGTCAAAGGCGCTGTTGAACATGCGGATGATGTCGGCGCTTTCGTTCGACACGATCTGCCCGGTTTGGCTGTCCCACAGGACCGGAACCGTCACCCGCCCGGAGGCATCGGGCCTGGCCTTCAGATAGACCTGCCGCAGATAGTCCAGGCCGAACTGCCGGTCGCCGGTGGCGCCGTCGAAATCGGTGCGGAATTCCCACCCTTCCTTCAGCATCTCGGGATGCACGACCGAAACCCCGATGTGATCCTGAAGCCCCTTCAGGGCGCGGAAGATCATCGTGCGATGCGCCCAAGGGCAGGCATGGCTGACATAGAGGTGATAGCGCCCGCTTTCCGCCTGAAAACCGCCCTCTCCGGTCGGGCCGGGGCTGCCGTCCGCCGTGACCCAGTTGCGGAATTTGGAGGTGTCGCGCTGAAATTCGCCGCCCGTGCTGTCGGTGTCGTACCACGTGTCCTTCCAGACGCCGTTGACCAGTTGGCCCATGTCGCTTCCTTTCCGTGATGTGACGGGGCAACGGACCGCCGGCCCGCCTTGTTCCGCCGCCTTGTTTCGCCGCCTTGTTTCGCAGTCAGCCGATGGCGCGGTCGCGCGTCTCGATCGGGATCAGCATCAGCGCCGCAGCGGCCAGGACCAGCAGCAGGGCAAAGCTGCCGATCGCCAGGCCGAAGCCCTGGGCAAAGACCACCGCCAGCAGGCTGGGGGCCAGGATGCCGCCCAGGCGCGCCATGGCGCTGGCGGTGCCCATGCCGGTGCCGCGCAGGTGGGTGGGGTAAAGCTCGGGGGTAAAGGCGTACAGTGCGCCCCAGCTGCCCAGCAGCGCAAAGCTCATCACGATGAGGGCGGTGGCGACGAGGACGGGGCCGCTGGCCACCGCGAACAGCCCGCAGCCCGCCGCCGACAGCAGCAGGAAGGCCGCCAGCGTCGGGCGCCGGCCCAGGGCCTCGACCCCCCAGGCGGCCAGCGCATAGCCCGGCACCTGCGCCAAGGCCAGGATCACCAAGAACCCATAGCCGCGCACGAAGCCAAAGCCCTCGGTCGCCAGCTGGCCCGGCACCCAGACAAAGACGCCGTAATAAGACAGCGACACCAGGAACCACACCGCAAGGACCCCCAGGGTGGCGCGCCGCAGCGGCGCCGAGAGGATCGAGACCGCCGCCCCCGCCGGCACCGGCGCCGGACGCAGATGGGCCTGGCTGGGCAGGGGCTGGGCCCCGTTCACCGCCAGCACGCGGTCAATCACGGCGCGCGCCTCGGCCTGGCGGCCCTTGCGGACCAGGTACATGGGCGATTCAGGGATCCAGAAGCGCAGCACAAAGCCGATCAGCGCCGGCAGCGCCGCCACCAGAAAGATCCAGCGCCAGGGCGCCGAAGCCCCCCAGGATGCCGCGGCCCAGGCCGTCAGGGCCACGACGATGGTGCCGATGGCCCAGAACCCCTCCAGCCAGACCAGCCAGCGGCCGCGGTTCTTCGGCGGCAGGAATTCCGCCATCATCGCGTAATCGACGGGCAGCGTGCCGCCCACCGCCACCCCGGTCAGGAAGCGCAGCACCAGCAGCCAGGTGAAGTCCCCGGCCATGACCGAGGCAAGGCCAAAGACCGCATCCATCGCCACCGTGCCGATCAGCACCCATTTCCGCCCGATCCGGTCGGCCACGCGGCCGAACAGGAACGCGCCCACGAACATGCCCAGAAAGAACACCGTGCCGATCTGCAGCGCGGTCACCCGCTCCAGCCCAAAGCTGGCCGCGACCGAGGGGGCGGCAAAGCCCACGGCGATGACCTGCATCGCGTCCGCCGCCCAGACCAGCCCGAAGATGCCCAGCAGCCGCCACTGGAAAGGCCCCGTGCCGCCGCGCGTCAGCGCCTCGTCGATGGTCAGTTTCATCCCGATCCTCCGCGCCCTTTCCCCTTGCATAACGCCCGCGGCCCATATGGCAAGCCTGCGCCTCGACAGGCCCGGCCCCCGCCATTAGGGTCCGCGCCCAAAGGAGACCCCCATGTTCACCATCGCCACCTGGAACATCAACTCGGTCCGCCTGCGCGAAGGGCTGGTCGCCCGCTTTCTGAGGGAGGAATCGCCCGACATCCTCTGCCTGCAGGAATGCAAGTCGCCCGTGGACAAGATCCCGCTGACCGCCTTCCGCGACCTTGGCTATACCCATGTCGTGGCGCGCGGGCAAAAGGGCTATAACGGCGTGGCCATCCTGTCGCGCCTGCCGCTGGAGGATGCGGGCGACCGCGACTATGCGCGCCTGGGCCATGCGCGCCACGTCTCGGCCCGGCTGGAGAACGGCGTCGTCATCCACAACATGTACGTCCCCGCGGGCGGCGATGTCCCGGACCGGACGGTGAACGAGAAGTTCGGGCAGAAGCTGGATTTCGTGGCCGAGATGCGCGACGTCTTTCACGCCGACCGGCCGCAGAAGTCGATCCTGGTGGGCGACCTGAACATCGCCCCGCATGAAGAGGACGTCTGGTCGCACAAGCAGATGCTCAAGATCATCAGCCACACGCCCGTCGAGGTCGACCACCTTCTGGCCGCCCAGGATGCCGGCGGATGGGTGGACGTGACGCGCCAGGACATCCCCTCCGGGCTGCTCTACAGCTGGTGGAGCTATCGCGCCAAGGATTGGGCCGCCGCCGACAAGGGCCGCCGGCTGGACCATATCTGGGCCAGCGCCGACATCGCCTATGCCGCCCATGCCAGCCGCATCCTGCGCCCCTGCCGGGGCTGGGAGCAGCCCAGCGACCATGTGCCGGTGCTGGCCAGCTTCGACCTCTAGGCGCATCCTTGGGGCGCATCGGGGCTTTTGCTTGCTGGCCAGACGCCCCATATTGAAGGCGACAGCATCGACTGAACGATCCGAGGACGACATGACCATGCTTTTCGAGGGGGCCGCCGCGCCCAAGACCGCCGACTTCATCAAGGACGTGACCGAGGCCGATTTCATGACCGAGGTCGTCGAGGCCTCGATGGAGGTGCCCGTCATCGTCGATTTCTGGGCGCCCTGGTGCGGCCCCTGCAAGACGCTGGGGCCTGCGCTGGAGGCCGAGGTGGCCCGCCACAAGGGCCGCGTCCGCATGGCCAAGGTCGACGTGGACCAGAACCAGATGATCGCCAGCCAGCTGCGCGTGCAGTCGGTGCCGACGGTCTATGCCTTCTACAAGGGCCAGCCCGTCGATGCCTTCCAGGGCGCGCTGCCGCAAAGCCAGATCAAGCAGTTCGTGGACAAGCTGGCGGCGATGTCGGGCGATGACGGCGGGCTGGGCGATGCGCTGGCCGCGGCCGAGCAGATGATCGAGGACGGAGAGGCCGCCGACGCGATCGAGACCTTCACCGCCATCATCGGCGAGCTGCCCGACAGCCCCGAGGCCTGGGGCGGCCTGATCCGCGCGCATCTGGCGGCGGGCGACCAGGCCGCGGCCGCCTCGACCCTGCAGCAGGTTCCGCAGCCCCTGACCCATGCCGGCCCGGTGGAGGCCGCTCGCGCCCAGCTGCAGCTGGCCCAGCAGGCCGAAAGCGCCGGTCCCATCGGCGACCTGCAGGCCCGCGTCGAGGCCGACCCCGCCGACCAGCAGGCCCGGCTGGAATATGCGCAGGCCCTGCACGCAGCGGGCCGGGTCGAGGAAGCGGTCGACGTCCTTCTGGACAGCTTCCGCCGCGACCGCGACTGGAACGACAGCGCGGCCAAGGCGCAGCTGATCACGATCTTCGACAGCCTCAAGCCCAACGACCCGGTCGGCCAGAAGGGCCGGCGCCGCCTGTCCTCGCTGATCTTCGCCTGATCGATGGCCCTTCGCTTCGAACTTCCGGACCGCCTCGCCCTGTTCCCGCTGCCGGGGGCGGTCCTGATGCCACGTTCGCGCATGCCCCTGCACATCTTCGAGCCGCGCTACCTGCAGATGCTGGAGGACACGCTGAAGACCGACCACCGCCTGATCGGCATGATCCAGCCCGAAACGGACGGCCTGGCGGCCATCGGCTGCGCCGGGCGGGTGGTGGCGTTTTCGGAAACCGGCGACGGGCGGATGATGATCTCGCTCGGCGCCGTGTCGCGCTTTCGGCTGCAGGAGGTGACCGAGGGGTTCTCTCCCTATCTGCAGGGGCAGGTGGACTGGTCCTCCTTCGCGCGTGACCGTGGGGGCCCCGAACATGACGCGGGCCTTGATCGCGATGCGCTTTTCGCGCTGCTGTCGCGCTACATGGAAACGCAGGATCTCTCGACCGACTGGGAGGCCGCGGCCAAGGCCGAGGACGAACTGCTGATCAACTCGCTGTCGATGATGCTGCCCTTTTCGGCGGGCGACAAGCAGGCGCTGCTGGAATCCCCCTCCCTGTCCGACCGGCGCGAGCTGCTGGTCGGGCTTATCGAATTCGCGCTGCATGGCGGCGAGAACGAGGAACGCATGCAATGACCGAACCCGCCGCCCCGACCTTCGACCGCCACATGCTCGAGGCGCTGGTCTGCCCGGTGACCCACACCACCCTCAGCTACGACGCGGCGCGCCAGGAACTGGTGTCCCGCGCCGCGGGCCTCGCCTTCCCCATCCGGTCCGGCATCCCGATCATGCTGATCGACGAGGCCCGCCAGATCAGGGCCGATGACTGAGGACAGCCGCCCCGTCGCGATCCCCCGCGTCTCGGCCCGGCAACTGGTCCCGGCGATCCTGCCGCTGTGGGTGCGGGGCCTGATCCTCCTCTGTTGCCTGATCGAGGGTGGCCTGCTGCTTGCGGGCCTTCTGGGCTATCCGATCGCGCGACAGGCCGCCTTCATGCTGGGCGGCTTCTGGTCGCCGCTGTTCCTGGACGGGCCGGGCCTTTATCCCGGCCAGGGCATCGCGATGTTCCTGACCTACGGCCTTCTGCATGGCGGATTGCTGCATCTGGCGATGAACATGATCTCGCTGGCCGCCGTGGCGCGCGAGCTGAACCGCATGGTGGGTGCCGCACGGATGGCGGCGATCTATGTGGCCAGCCAAGTGGGCGGCGCCGTCCTGTTCGCACTCATGCAGCCGCAGGCGGGGCCGATGGTCGGGGCGTCGGGGGCCGTCTTCGGCCTTGCCGCGGCCCTGGTCGGCCATGCGACGATCACGCTTCGCCGCCGGCAAAGGTCGACCGCGCCGCTGGTGCGCGCCGTGGCGCTGATCCTCGGGCTCAACATCGCGCTGACCCTGCTGCTCCCTTCGATCGCATGGGAGGCGCATCTGGGCGGCGCCGCAACGGGCCTCGTCCTGGGCCTGTTCTTCGCCTTGGGGCGCCGCGCCAGCTGACGGGCGCGTCTTCTGGTCAGATACTCCCAGGGGCCTCGGGCGCCGGTTCCCCAGCTTCGCCCGGTGCAACCGCAGCCTCAGGCCCTGCCGCGTCGGCCACCTCTTCCTCCCCCTCGTCCTCCGCCTCCAGCCCGTCGGCCGCCAGCAGCCGACGCAGGGCGGGGCGGAACATGTCCGCGGGCATCCAGGCCAGGCGCGCCGCGTCCTGCGCCGGCTCCTGCGCCAGATGCTCGGCGATCAGCCGGTGGCCGATGCCATAGCCGGTCCATTTGCGGATCTTGCCGCGCCCGTGGAACCATTCGGCAAAGTCGAAGTCGCGCCGCGCCCACAGGTTGCCCGCCTGGCGCAGGCAGCCCGCGGTGGGACGGGCCGCATCCCAAGGATCGGGTTCGCCACCCAGCACCTGCGTCACGAAATGACCGGCCAGCCCTTCGCTGACCAGCACCTCGCCCAGGGATCGGCCGTATCCCGGCCCCTCCCACCGCAGCAGGTGGTGCATCTCGCGGACCAGCACCCGTGTCAGGTGGTCCTCGGTAAAGCGGCCCGGACTGACCGTCACCTCGACCAGCCCCGGCATCGGGGCGCGACCGCCCACGCCGCGGTCGGGGATCCCGCCGCCCGTTTCCGCCCGGATCACCAGGTCGAAAGGCGGCAGCGTCACCAGCTGCCCGACCTGCGCCACGGCCTCGCGGGAGGTGGTGCGGATCTGGGCCATGTCGCCGGTCAGGGCGTGGCGGGCGTTCAGGAAATGGATGTTCCAGACGGTCATGTCGGGGCCCTCAGACCTCAGGAACCAGAACCTCGCGCTTGCCGACATGGTTGGCCGCGCTGACGACGCCCTGCTCTTCCATCTGCTCGACCAGCCGCGCAGCCTTGTTATAGCCGATCGCCAGCTTGCGCTGGATATACGAGGTCGAACATTTGCGGTCCCGCGCCACGATCATCACCGCCTGGTCATAAAGCGCATCATCGCCGCCCTCGCCGCCCCCAAGGCCCAGAACCGCGTCGATATCGTCGGCCTTGTCGTCCTCGACCCCCTCGACCACGCCGGACTTGTAGCTGGGCGGGCCAAAGGACTTCAGGTGGTTCACGATCTCCTCGACCTCCTCGTCACTGACGAAGGGGCCGTGGATTCGGGTGATGCGCGCACCGTTGCCCATGTAGAGCATGTCGCCCTGTCCCAGCAGCTGCTCGGCGCCCTGCTCGCCCAGGATGGTGCGGCTGTCGATCTTCGAGGTGACCTGGAAACTGACCCGCGTGGGAAAGTTCGCCTTGATCGTGCCGGTGATGACATCGACGGACGGGCGCTGCGTTGCCATGATCAGGTGGATGCCCGAGGCCCGCGCCATCTGCGCCAGACGCTGGATGCAGGCCTCGATCTCCTTGCCCGCGACCATCATCAGGTCAGCCATCTCGTCGACGACCACGACAATATAGGGGAAGGTCTCGGGCTGGAACTCCTCGGTTTCCCAGATCGCGTCGCCGGTATCCTCGTCGAACCCGGTCTGGACGGTCCGCTTGAACATCTCGCCCTTCTTCAGGGCCTCGGTGACGCGGCCGTTGTAACCCTCGATGTTGCGCACGCCCATCTTGGACATCTTGCGATAGCGGTCCTCCATCTCTCCGACGACCCATTTCAGCGCGACGACGGCCTTCTTGGGGTCGGTGACGACCGGGGACAGCAGGTGCGGGATGCCGTCATAGACCGACAGTTCCAGCATCTTGGGGTCGATCATGATCAGCCGGCATTCGTCCGGCGTCAGCTTGTAGAGCAGGCTCAGGATCATCGTGTTGATCGCGACCGACTTGCCCGACCCGGTGGTGCCCGCGATCAGCAGGTGGGGCATCTTGGCCAGGTTTGCCACGACCGGGTCGCCGCCGATATCCTTGCCCAAGGCCAAAGGCAGCGGCTGCGTGCCGTCGCCGAAGGCGCGGGAGGCAAAGATCTCGCGCAGCAGCACCTTTTCGCGCCGCGCATTGGGCAGCTCGATGCCGATGACGGTGCGGCCTGGAACGGTGCTGACGCGCGCGGACAGCGCCGACATGGACCGGGCGATGTCGTCGGCAAGGCCGATCACGCGGCTGGCCTTCAGGCCCGGCGCGGGCTCTAGTTCATAAAGCGTGACGACCGGGCCGGGGCGGACCTCGGTGATCTGGCCCTTGACGCCGTAATCGTCCAGCACCGCCTCCAGCATGCGGGCGTTTTCCATCAGCGCCTCGTTCGACACCGGGACCACGTCGCTGTCCGACGGCGCCGACAGCAGCGCCAGCGGCGGGCGTTCATAGGCCGGGCCGCTCTCCTGGAACCGGGGCGCGGGTTCGGCTTCGGCACGCGTGCTGCGCGCGGCTTCGGCCTTGCGCGCGGGCGCCACGATCGGGCGCTGCATCTCGGCGCCGGAGGGCCGCAGATCGGCCGGCTCTCCATCGGCATCCTCGGCTTCGGGGCGCGCCGTGCCGTGGTCGCGGGCCAGCCGCGAGGCCACGATCTTCAGGACCGAGGTCTTGGCGGCATTGCTGCGGATCGCGTCGCTGATGCGGCCGCGCACCTCCTCCTCGGAGGGGCCGTCGCCGTCATAGTCCGAATCGCGCTCGATCAGCTCGGGCTCGGGCATCTCCTCTTCCAGCTCAAAGGCCGGAGCGGCGGCCTTGCGGCGCGACCGTCCCGCCGCCGCCGCGGCAGGGGCATCCTCGGACGGGGTCCCGCCCCGCTTGCGCAGTCGCTGCGACAGTCGTACGGCACCGTCCGCGCCGCGCAGCGACAGGTGCATCGCGGTGGACAATCCGCCCTTGAAGCGGCGCCACAGCCCGACCAGCTCGTCCCGGCTGAAGCCCAGGACAAAGGCGCCCACGGCCACGACCGCCACCGCAACCAGCAGCGCGGCGATGCGGATGCCCAGCTGCGCCTTCATCGGCAGCAGGTTCAGCATCGCGCCCATGATCATGTCGCCGAAATGGCCGCCCAGGCCATAGGTCTGCTGCCAGTCCGGCCCCGGCATCATCGTGCTGGCATAGACCGACACCAGCGCCACCGCGATGGGCGTGAAGATGCCGCGCATCAGGCGCTCCTCGCCCCGATGCAGCATCAGGCGCAGGCCCCAGGCCCAGGCCGCGACGACCAGCATCCAGGACCCGTATCCCGCGATCATCATCAGCGGAGAAGCGACATAGGCGCCAAAGCTGCCCAGCATGTTCTGCGCCGGTGCATCGGTGGCCGAGAGGAAGCTGGGATCGTCAGACGACCAGCTGCCCAGCATCATCGACACCATGACGCCCAGCAGGATCAGTCCCGCGCCCAGCAGCTCCTTGCCCCGCCGCTCCAATGCGGCCTGGGTGTTCTGGTCGAACAGGGGATCGCGGTGTTTCGCCTGCCAGCTTGCCATTGCCTCACCCTTCCCCGTCGGTCATGTCCGCGGCCGCCACGGCGCCCGCCCTGTCGTATAGAACGTCGCGCAGCCGCGTCAGGGCCGCCCCGGTCAGGGCCGCATCGGCGACCAGCGCCACGCGCACAAAGCCGTGCCCCGGATTGACCCCGTTTACCTCGCGCGACAGATAGGCGCCCGGCAGGACCTGGATGCCCGCCTCCGCCCAGAGCCTGCGCGCAGACGCCTCGCCATCCTCGACCGGCAGCCACAGGAAGAACCCGCCATCCGGTCGTTGATAGCCCGGAACGTCGCCCAGCACCCGGTCCGCGATGCGGTACTTTTCCTGGTACAGCGCGCGGCTGGCCTCGACATGGGCCTCGTCGGCCCAGGCTGCGGCGCTGACATGCTGAACGGGCAGCGGCAGGGGCGCCCCGGCATAATTGCGCAGGCGCCGCATCTCGCGGATCTGCGCGACGCCGCCTGCCGCAAAGCCCGAGCGCAGCCCCGGCAGGTTCGACCGCTTGGACAGCGAGTTGAACATCACCACCCGGTCGGGCAGGCCCATCGCGGTCGCGACCTGCAGCGCGCCCGGCGGCGGCACGTCGCGCCAGATCTCGGAATAGCATTCGTCGGCGAAGATCAGGAAATCCTGCCGCTCGGCCAGCGTCACCAGCCGTTCCAGATAGTCGCGCCCGGCCACGGCACCCTGCGGGTTGGCGGGCGAACACAGATAGGCCACGGCGACCCGGTCCAGCAGCGCAGGGTCCAGCGCGGCGTAGTCGGGCAGGTTCCCGGTATCGGGCGTCGCGGGAACGAACACCGCCTCGGCCTGGACGGCGGCGGCGGCGACCGCATAGACCTGGTAGAAGGGGTTGGGCACCAGGATCGCCGGGCGCTGGCCGTTCTTGCGTTCAGGGCACAGCGCCAGCGCGGCGTTGAACAGCCCCTCGCGCGTGCCATTCAGCACCATCAGCCGATCAGGCCCCACATCCAACCCATAGCGCCGGTCCAGCCAGCCGCCGATCGCAGCCAGCAGTTCGGGAATCCCCTCGTTTGCCGGATATTTCGCCAGCGTGCCAATATTGTCGGCCATGACCCCGCGCACAAACTCCGGCATCGCGTGGCGCGGCTCTCCGATGGTCAGCACGATAGGGGATTCGCCCGGCGCCAGATCCGGCGTGATGTCGGACAACAGCGCCCGCAGGCGCGGGAACGCGTAGTCGGGCAGGTTCGAGAACCGCTCGGGGAATGCCATCTCTGCCTCGCTTCTCGGGGTCTGCGCCCCGTTCCTTTTGCAGAAACATTAGCGTGAACGCGGCCTTGCGTCCAGCAAAAGACCTGCAAACGGGCAGGCCCTCGCTTAATCCGCCGCCAGCGCCGCCTCGGCCCCCGCAGCCACGCGCAGCAGGTGACGGTCATGCCCCGCGTGACCCAGCATCGAGATCCCGCAGGCCGCATGCCCGGTCGGCAGCGTGATCGCCGGCAGGCCCAGCAGGTTCGCAATGCGCGTGTTGCGCAGGGTCAGCAGGTTGGCGCGGACGAACTCGGCCTCGTCCTTCATCAGGCGGTCCACGGCGGGGGGCATGATCGGCACCGTCGGGATCAGCACGGCGTCATAGCCGCCGACGACCTCCTTGATCCACCTGCGGCGCACGCGGGTCAGGCTTTCCCAGGCCGCCACGTAATCGGGCGCGCTGACCTCGGCACCGCCGCGGAAACGCTCCAGGATCGGCTTCCACATCAGTTCGGGCGCATCCTCGATCTGGGCGCGCCAGATGCCATAGGCCTCGGGCGCGAACAGCTGCGGCGACAGCGCCATGGCGCGGTCGATCCAGTCGGTGGCGACATGCGTGACCTGCGCGCCCGCGCGCCCCAGCCGGTCCACCGCATCCTCGAAGGCGGCGACGGGTCCGGCCTCGGCCCCGTCAAAGGGCAGCCCGTCCAGCACCATCAGCCGCAGCCCTTGGGCCGTGGCCTCGGTCAGGTCGGGCGCAGGCTGGTCGGCCATGATCGCGAACAATTCGGCGCAATCCTCGACCGTGCGGGCCAGGGGACCCGCGATGTCGAACTTGCGCGCCAGGGGCACCACGCCCTTTTCGGGCAGCGCGCCCTGCGTCGGCTTGAAGCCGACCAGGCCGTTCCAGGCCGCCGGCACGCGGACCGATCCGCCGGTATCGGTGCCGATGGCCGCCGCCGCCAGCCCCAGGGCCACCGACACCGCCGCCCCCGAGGACGAGCCCCCCGGCGCCAGCGCCGGGTCCAGCGCATTGGGCGGCGTCGCCGTCACCGGGTTCAGGCCCAGGCCCGAAAATGCCAGTTCGGTCATGTGGGTCTTGCCCAGGCAGATCGTGCCGCGCCGTGCCGCGCGGGCCAGGATGTTGGCATCCTTGCGCGGCACCCGCGCCTCCAGCAGCTTCGATCCGGCCTCGGTCACCGTGCCGCCGCTGTCGATATTGTCCTTCCAGCTGATGGCGACGCCGTCCAGCAGGCTGTGGCGGCGCCCCAGCTTGGCGCGGTCATGCGCGGCGACGGCCTCGGACCGGGCACGCGCGGGCGTCAGCCGGGCAAAGATCCGGTCGCAGTCGGGATGCGCCTTGGCCGCAGCCAGATAGGCCTCGGTCTGGTCGATCGGGTCCAGCAGCCCCGCCATGATCGCGCGGCCCTGCTGGGTGGCGGACGCCTTCAGCCAATCCATGAAACGACCCGCGCCATTCAGAAGTCCACCGCGATGCCGTTCTTTTCGTAATCGCCATAGCGCACCGGCTCGGGCCCGTCGCGGCCGCCATATTCCTCGGGCAGAATCTGGGCGGCGCGGGCGCGGCGGCGCTCTTCGGCCTCGGCCAGGGCGCGCTGCGCGGCGGGCGGCAGGTCGGGCCCGGCCTGGGGCGCGGTGTCAGCGGGGCGGTCGGTGTCATCACTCATGGAAACATCCCCCGAATGGGCGTATGGGTCGCGGTCAGTCTTGACGAACATGTAGGCGAAGGAAAGCGTTTTGGCAAAGCCGGGCGGCGATATGGCGCGCAGGGGCGCGTTGCGATTGATCCAGGGAGTGCGCGAGGGCCGGTCCCTGTCGGACCAGCAGGGCGCGCTGCGCAGCCTGGCCGTGGCCGAACAGGCCCGCGCCGCGCGGCTGGCGGCGGAAACGCTGCGCCACCAGGGTCGCGCCGATGCGGTGATCGAACCGCTGGTCAGCCGCAAGCCGGCCCCGCAGATCGCCGACGTGCTGCGCCTGGGCGTGGTCGAGATGCTGGAACTGGGGGCGCCCGCGCATGGCGTCGTGGGCGCCGCGGTCGATATGACCCGCACGCTTGGCAAGCGCGGGCAGGCCGCCGCCGGCATGGTGAACGCCGTGCTGCGCAAGGCCGCCGCCCATGCCGGTTGGGCCGACCTGCCGCCGCAGCCCTTGCCCGACTGGCTGCGCGGGCCGCTGGAGGATGCCTATGGCGACGGCGTCATGCGCGCCATCGAGGCCGCGCATCAACGGGGCGCCCCCCTGGACCTGACCCTGAAACCCCGCGCCAACGTCCTGCCGGATACCGAGATGCTGCCCACCGGGTCGCTGCGCCTGCACGGGCCGGTCCAGGTATCCGCCCTGCCGGGCTTCGACGCCGGCGACTGGTGGGTCCAGGATGCCGCCGCCGCCCTGCCTGCCCGCCTGCTGGACCCGCAGCCGGGCGAACGCATCGCCGACCTCTGCGCGGCGCCGGGCGGCAAGACGATGCAGCTGGCCGCCGCCGGCGCGCAGGTCACCGCCGTCGACATCAGCGACCAGCGCCTGAAGCGCGTGACCGAGAACCTGGCCCGCTGTGGCCTGTCGGCCGACCTGGTCACCGCCGACGCGCTGGAATGGCGCCCCGACCAGCCGCTGGACGCGATCCTGCTGGATGCCCCCTGTTCGGCCACGGGCACCATCCGCCGCCATCCCGACCTGCCCTTCATCCGCGACGGGCATGGCATCGCCGAGCTGATCGAATTGCAGGCGGCGCTGCTGGACCACGCCCTGTCGCTGCTGCGGCCCGGCGGGCGGCTGGTCTATGCCACCTGCTCGCTGATCCCGGACGAGGGCGAGGTGCAGATCGACGAGGCGCTGGCGCGCCATCCCGGCCTGACCGTCGAACGCCCCGATCTGCCCGGCATCGACCCCGCCTGGATCACCGAGGAGGGCGGGCTGCGCCTGCGCCCCGATTACTGGGCCGACCGCGGCGGCATGGACGGGTTCTACATGGCGCGGCTGCGCAAGGCAGGCTGAAGGGGGGCGGGCTGACGCTGGACCTTCGCGCGGGGTTTCGGTAATCGGGCGGGGAACCAGATCCTCGAGGCCCCCATGACCGACCCCGTCGCCCTCAAGCGCGCGCTGATCTCCGTTTCCGACAAGACCGGCCTGATCGACTTCGCCCGCGCGCTGGACGCGCGCGGCGTCCAGATCCTGTCCACCGGCGGCAGCGCCAAGGCGCTGCGCGAGGCGGGCCTGACCGTCACCGACGTGGCCGATGTCACGGGCTTCCCCGAGATGATGGACGGCCGCGTCAAGACGCTGCATCCGGCGGTCCATGGCGGGTTGCTGGCGCTGCGCGACAACGCCGATCATGTCGCCGCGATGGAGCAGCACGGCATCGGCGCGATCGACCTGCTGGTCGTGAACCTCTATCCGTTCGAGGAGACCGTCGCCAAGGGCGCGGCCTATGACGATTGCATCGAGAACATCGACATCGGCGGCCCGGCGATGATCCGCGCGGCGGCCAAGAACCACGGCTTCGTCACCGTGGTCGTGGACGTGCAGGATTACGACGCGGTCCTGGCGGAACTGGACGCGAATGGCGGTACCACCCTGCCCTTCCGCCAGCGGATGGCGCAGACGGCCTATGCCCGCACCGCCGCCTATGACGCCGCCGTCAGCACCTGGATGGCCGATGCCATCGGAGAGACCACGCCCCGCCGCCGCGCCTTTGCCGGCACGCTGGCCCAAGGGCTGCGCTATGGCGAGAACCCGCACCAGCAGGCGGCCTTCTATGTCACAGGCGACGCGCGCCCGGGCGTGGCGACCGCCAAGCAGCATCAGGGCAAGGAGCTGTCCTACAACAACATCAACGACACGGACGCCGCCTTTGAACTGGTGGCCGAATTCGATCCCGCGGACGGTCCCGCCTGCGCGATCATCAAGCACGCCAACCCCTGCGGCGTGGCCCGTGGCGCGACCGCGCTGGAAGCCTACAAGCGTGCCTTCGACTGCGACCGCACCTCGGCCTTTGGCGGGATCATCGCGCTGAACCAGCCGCTGGACGGCGCCACGGCGGAAGAAATCGTCAGGATCTTCACCGAGGTCGTGATCGCCCCCGATGCCGACGAGGATGCCCGCCGCATCTTTGCCGCGAAAAAGAACCTGCGCCTGCTGACCACGGGCGGGTTGCCCGATCCGCGGGCAGGCGGGCTGACCTTTCGGCAGGTCTCGGGCGGCATGCTGATCCAGGGCCGCGACAATGGCCATGTGGCGCCGGCCGACCTGAAGATCGTGACCGAGCGCCAGCCCTCGCAGGACGAACTGGCCGACCTGATGTTCGCCTGGACCGTCGCCAAGCATGTGAAATCCAACGCCATCGTCTATGCCAAGGACCGCGCCACCGTCGGCGTGGGCGCAGGCCAGATGAGCCGCGTGGACAGCACCCGCATCGGTCGCCGCAAGTCCGAGGACATGGCCGAGGCCCTGGGCCTGGCCCAGCCCCTGACCATCGGCTCGGCCGTGGCGTCGGACGCGTTCTTTCCCTTTGCCGACGGCATCGAGGCGCTGGCCGAGGCCGGCGCCCGCGCCGTGATCCAGCCCGGCGGCTCGATGCGCGACGACGAGGTGATCCAGGCGGCCAACCGGCTTGGGCTGGCCATGGTCTTCACCGGCCAGCGGCATTTCCGCCACTGATGGCCCGCGCCCCGCAGAAGGGCGCCCCCAAGGGCGCCGCCCCCAAGGCCAGCCGCGCCGCCCCGCCACGGACGGCCACCCCGCCGCACGCCGCCCGCGGCCATCATCCCGACACGCGCCCCCGCAGCGGCATGCGCCTGGTGGCCTGGGTTGCGGCGGCCATCTTCGTGCTGGACCAGGCGCTGAAATACCTGGTGGTCCACGTCATGCAGCTGGACCGCCTGCGCGAGATCGACGTGCTGCCGCCCTGGCTGAACCTGCGGATGGCCTGGAACCAGGGCGTGAACTTCGGGCTGCTGTCCTCGGAACAGGACGTGATGCGGTGGGTGCTGGTGGGGATCGCGGTCGCCATCTGCATCTGGGTCTGGATCTGGGTCTGGCGCGCGGCGCTGGGGCGCTTTGCCCGGGTGGCGGCGGGCTTGCTGATCGGCGGCGCACTTGGCAACGTCGTGGACCGCATCCTTTACGGCGCGGTGGCCGATTTCCTGAACATGTCGGTGCCGGGCTGGCAGAACCCCTTCAGCTTCAACGTGGCCGACATCGCGATCTTTGCGGGTGCCATCGGCCTGGTCCTGATGCCGCAGAACAAGCCCGAGACGACGCCCCCCGCCCGCAAGCGTGGCACCGGCACCCCCAAGGTCCGGCCCGCGCAGCCCAAGGGCACCGCGCCCGCCAAGCCGCAGGAGCCCTTCCTGCCGCAGGCGCGGCAGGGGGACCTGTTCGACAAGTCCCAGCAGGCATCGCGCGATCAAGCCCGTGACGGCGACGGAAAACCGGGCTAGAACGGCGCAAAGCACAAGGGGGCAGGACATGCGGACGCTGGCGCTGGTGATCGGACTGGGGATCGTGACGGGCCTTGGGGCCTGCTCGGGCGGCTCGCAGCTGAACAACATCAAGGCCGACCAGTCGGGCCCCGATGAATTCGCGATCCTGCCCACCCGCGCCCTGTCGATGCCGCCCGACCTGTCGGTGCTGCCGGCGCCCACGCCGGGCGGCACGAACATCACCGACCCGAACCCGCAGGGCGACGCGGTGGCCGCCCTGGGCGGCAACCCGGCCCGCCTGGCCGACCAGGGCATCGGCGCGGCCGACCAGGCGCTGGTGGCGCAGGCCAGCCGCCTTGGCACCGACCCGCAGATCCGCGCCCGGCTGGCCCAGTCCGATGCCGAATGGCGGGCGCGCAACAGCCGCCGCCCGCTGGAGCGGCTGTTCGGCACCTCGGCCTATCTGCGCGCCTATGCGCCCATGACCTTGGAAGCCGCGGCCGAACAGCTGCGCTGGCAGCGCGCCGGCGCCATCACCTCGACCGCGCCCGCCCCCGCCGCCCGCTGATGACGGCGGACTTCGATCCGTCGGCGCCCGGTTTCGGGGCCGATCCCTGGCCGGCCTATGCCGCGCTGCGGGCGCAGCCGGGCCTGCCCTTCTGGCCGGGCTTCGACGGGCATCTGGCCGCGCGCATGGCGGATGTCAGGGCGATCGCGCTGGACCGGCGCATGGTGCGCGACCCCGCTGCCTTCTGCCCGCCCGACGAGGTGCGCGGGCTTCAGGTCGCGGGCAACTTCCACGACATGCCGTTCCATGAACGCTATGTTCAGACCTCGATGCTGGACACGGACGGGCCGGACCATGACCGCCTGCGGCGCGCGGTCTTTCCCTTCTTCACCAAGACCCGGCTGGAAAGCCTGCGGGGCTTCGTGACGGGTTGGGTGGATGCGGCGCTGGACCGGCTGATCCCGCAGGGCCGGATCGATTTCGTGGCCGACCTGACCGCGCATCTTCCGGGGCAGGTGATCGGCCACCTGATCGGGACCGAACCCGCCCTGGCCCCGCAGATGACGGAATGGTCGGACCACGTCGTCAGCTATTTCGACATCGACCGCACCCCGGCCAAGAAGGCCCGCGCCGAGGAGGCCACGCGGCTTTTTGCCGATCTGCTGGAGGATCTGCACGCCGCCCGCCGCGCCCGCCCGCGGGACGACCTGATGTCGGCGATGATCGAGGCCGAGCAGGCGGGCCTGCTGACTCATGACGAACTGATCGCCACGATCATGCAGATCCTGCATGCCGGGCACGGGTCGACCATCGACGTGATGGGCAGCGGGCTGCACGCGCTGCTGACCCATCCCGACCAGCTGGCGCTGCTGCGCGCGCATCCCGACCTGATGCCGCTGGCCGTGCAGGAGATGTTCCGCTTTGCCGCGCCGCTGCCCTTTTTCCACCGCTATGCCTCCGAGGACCTGACGATCTGCGGGCAGGACTGGCCAAGGGGCAGCAAGTTCGGCCTGCTCTATGCGGCGGCGAACCGCGATCCGGCGGCCTTCGCGGCGCCCGACCGGCTGGACATCACGCGGCGCCCGAACGTGCATCTGGCCTTTGGCGCGGGGCCGCATGTCTGCCTGGGCAACAACCTGGCGCGGCTGAACATGGAGATCCTGTTCACCGCCCTTCTGGCCCGCGCGCCCGGCCTGGCGCTGGACGGGCCGGTGACGTGGAAGTCCGGTTTGCAGGCCCATGGCCCGACCCGCCTGCCGCTGCGCCTGACGGCCTGAACCCGCTGCCTGGGGCGCCGGGGCACGATCCCGGCCCCATCGAAGCGGGCGGGGATCGGGAGAGCTGCGCCCCTGCGCCGCATCCGCCGCGCCGCACATTCCCGCGAGGGGCGCTTGCACGCCCGCGGCCCCCGGTCCAAGTTTCGGGCAGCAAGAGGAGGTTGCCGCAAACATGTGTCGTCCCGCATTCCGTCCCGCCCTGGCCGCGGCCCTGGCGCTGACCACGTCGCTGACGGCCCTGCCCGCCCTGGCCGAGATGCCGGAGGGCATCAGCCACTTCACCCTGCCGAACGGGCTGGAAACGGTGGTGATCGAGGATCGCCGCGCGCCGGTCGTGGTGCAGATGGTCTGGTACAAGATCGGCGCCGCCGACGAGCAGCCGGGCAAGTCCGGCATCGCCCATTACCTGGAACACCTGATGTTCAAGGGCACCGACCGGCTGGATGCGGGCGAGCTGTCCAAGACCGTCACCGCCAATGGCGGCAGCGACAACGCCTTCACCTCCTGGGATTACACCGCCTATTTCCAGCGCATCGCCAGCGACCGCCTGCCCCTGGTCATGGACATGGAGGCCGACCGGATGGCCAACCTGTCCATCTCGGATGACGACTGGATGGCCGAGCGGCAGGTCGTGCTGGAGGAGCGCGCGCAACGGGTCGACAGCGATCCCCGCGCGCTGTTCGCCGAAGAGATGAACGCGCTGGTCTATGACAACCACCCCTATGGCCGCCCCATCATCGGCTGGCGCGACGAGATCGAGGCGCTGACCCGCGAGGATGCGGTCGCCTGGTACGACACGCATTATTCCCCCGAGGAGGCGATCCTGGTCATCGCAGGCGACGTGTCGGCCGATGAGGTCCGGCGCCTGGCCGAGGAGCATTACGGTGCGATTGCCGCCAAGGGAGAGGCCGCGCCCCGCATCCGCCCGCAGGAGCCGCCCAAGCGCACCACGCGCCGGATCGAGATGACGGACCCGCGCGTGGCGCAGCCGCAGATGACCCGCAGCGTGCTGGCGCAGGAACGCGATCCGGGCCAGCAGCAGAAGGCCGCTGCGCTGACCGTGCTGGCCGAACTGCTGGGCGGGTCGGTCCAGACCTCGGTCCTGGGGCGCGAACTGGTGCTGCCGGGCAAGGCGCTGTGGGTCGGGGCCAGCTATGACGGACTGTCGCTGGACCGGACGGAGTTCCGGCTGTCCCTGGTCCCGGCCGACGGTTCGACCCCGGAAGAGGCCGAGGCCGCGCTGGATGCCGCGCTGGCCAAGTTCCTGGAGCGCGGCCCGGACGAGGCCGACCTGGAGCGGGTCAAGACCCGCATCCGCGCCGCCCAGATCTATGCCCGCGATTCCGCGCATGGGCGGGCCTATGATTACGGCCAGGGCCTCTCCACCAGCCTGACGGTCGAGGACGTGAACGACTGGCCCGACATCCTGGGGGCGGTGACGTCCGAGGATGTCATGGCCGCGGCCCGCGACGTCCTGTCCGGCCCGGGCACCGTCACCGGCTGGCTGCTGCCCGGCGAGGCGGAGGCCGAGGCCGAGGCCGAGGCCGGACCGCCCGCACCGCCTGCCGCCACCCCGCCTAACCCCGAACAGCCCGCCCCCGCACCCCAAAGCCCCGAGGTCCAAGGATGATCCGCGCCGCCATCGCCACCGTGATCGCCCTGATCGCCCTGCCCGCCCAGGCCATCGAGATCCAGGAGGTCACCTCTCCGGGCGGAATCCAGGCATGGCTGGTCGAGGATGACAGCATCCCCTTTGTCGCGCTGGACATCCAGTTCAAGGGCGGCGCCAGCATGGACGCATCGGGCAAGCGGGGTGCGGTCAACCTGATGACAGGCCTGCTGGAGGAGGGCGCCGGCACCCGCGACGCTACGCAATTCGCGCAGGCGGTCGAGGATCTGGGCGCGCGGCTGTCCTTCGAGGCCGGCGACGATTCCATCTCGGTCGGATTTCAGGCGCTGAGCGAGACGCGCGACCAGGCCGCCGACCTGCTGGCCCAGGCCCTGACGCAGCCGCGCTTTGACGATCAGGCGGTCGAGCGGGTGCGCGCCCAGGTGCAGGCCATCATCCGGTCCGAGGCGAATGATCCCAACAGCATCGCCGCCAAGGAGATGGCGCAGCAGGCCTGGGGCGACCATCCCTATGCGACCTCGATCAACGGGACGCGCGAAAGCGTGGCCTCGATCGGACGGCAGGACCTGGTCGTGGCCAAGAACCGCACCCTGGCCCGCGACCGGGTCATCGTGGGGGCCGCGGGCGACATCAGCGCCGAGGAACTGGGGCCGCTGCTGGACCGGATCCTGGGCGGGCTGCCCGAACAGGCGACGGCCCCCCTGCCCGAGCCGGCAGAGCTGCAGCTGACCGGCGGCGTGACGGTGATCGACTGGGACAGCCCGCAGACGGTGGTGTCCTTTGCCGGGCCCGGCCTGCCCATCGACCATCCCGATTATTTTGCGGCCTTCGTGGCCAATCACATCCTGGGCGGCGGCGGGTTCAGTTCGCGCCTGATGGCGGAGATCCGCGAAAAGCGCGGGCTGACCTATGGCGTGGGCACCAGCCTGGCCTCGGGGCTTTACGGCCAGACCTGGCAGGGCGGCATGGCGGGATCCAACGCCACGACTGCCGAGGCGGTCGACCTGATCCGGCAGGAATGGAGCCGCATGTCCGAGGGCGTGACCGAGCAGGAGCTGGCGGATGCCAGGACCTACCTGACCGGGGAATATCCGCTGCGCTTTGACGGGAACGGGCGCATCGCCTCGATCCTGTCGGGGATGCAGCTGATCGGGCTGCCGATCGACTATATTAACACCCGCAACGAGAAGGTCGAGGCGGTGACGGCCGAGGATGTCGCGCGCGTGGCCGGAGAGATGCTGGACACCGACCAGTTGCGCTTTGTGCTGGTGGGCCGCCCCGAGGGGATCGAGGAGACCCCGGCCGAACCCGCCGCCGAGTGAGGCGCAGCCAGGGATGCCACAGGCGCCGCGCCCCGACGGGGCGCGGCGCGGTCGTGTCGGACGCCCCCGAATCTCTGGCGGCGGCGGCGTGGGCCTGCTAGATTTGGGGCCATGAACAGCCACGCCCCCAACATACGGCCGGTCATCCGGCAGCTGGATGAGGCCACCGCGAATCGCATCGCGGCCGGGGAGGTCGTGGAACGCCCGGCATCGGCGGTCAAGGAACTGGTCGAGAACGCGCTGGACGCGGGCGCCACCCGGATCGAGATCTGCATCGAGGAAGGCGGCAAGCGCCTGATCCGCGTCAGTGACGACGGCTGCGGCATGACCCCCGAGGACCTGCCCCTGGCCCTGTCGCGCCATGCCACCAGCAAGATCGACGGTTCGGACCTGCTGGCGATCACCAGCTTCGGCTTTCGCGGCGAGGCGCTGCCCTCGCTTGGCGCGGTCGGGCGCCTGACGATCACCTCGCGGGTGCAGGGGGGCGAAGGCGCGGTCATTGCCGTCACGGGCGGCCGCCTGACCCCGCCGCGCCCGGCCGCCGCCAATCGCGGCACGGTCGTGGAATTGCGCGACCTGTTCTTTGCCACGCCCGCCCGGCTGAAGTTCCTGCGCACGGAACGGGCCGAGACCCAGGCCGTGGCCGAGGTGGTCCGCCGCCTGGCCATGGCCGAACCCTATGTCGGCTTCTGCCTGTCCGCCGACGGGCGCGAGGTCTTTCGCGCCGATGCCGAGCAGGGAGAGCTGTTCGGGGCGCTGACCACCCGCCTGACCCGCATCATGGGGAGCGAGTTCGTCGACAACGCCCTGCCCATCGATGCCGAACGCGACAGCCTGGCGCTGACCGGCTTTGCGGCGCTGCCGACCTATTCGCGCGGGGCGGCGGTCGCCCAGCATCTTTACGTCAACGGCCGGCCCGTACGTGACAAGCTGCTGACCGGGGCGCTGCGGGCGGGCTATATGGATGTGATGGCGGCCAACCGCTATCCGGCGGTGGTGCTGTTCCTGAACTGCGATCCGCAGCTGGTCGACGTGAACGTGCACCCGGCCAAGGCCGAGGTCCGCTTTCGCGATCCGCAGGCGGCGCGGGGCCTGCTGGTCAGCGCGCTGCGCCACGCGATGGCGCATGCGGGGCATCGCGCCTCGCAGACCCTGGGCCAGGCGACGCTGGAGGCGCTCCGGCCCGGACCGCCGGCACCGGCCGCCCCGGCCTGGCGGCCCGAGACGCCCTCGGGTCCGGCCATCCGCGCCGCGCTGGACCTGCAGGCCCCGACAGCCGGTTTCGCCGAGGCACCCTCGGCCCGCTATGATGCCGTCGAGGACAGCGCGCCCGAGGAGGCGCCCCTGGGCGCCGCCCGTGCCCAGATCCACGAGAACTATATCATCGCGCAGACACCCGACGGGCTGGTGATCGTCGATCAGCATGCCGCCCATGAACGGCTGGTCTATGAACGCCTGAAGGCGCAGGCCGAGGCCAAGGGTATCGCCTCCCAGGTCCTGCTGATCCCCGAGATCGTCGAGCTGCCGCAGGCCGATGCCGACCGCATCCTGTCCGTCGCGGAGGATCTGGCCCGGCTGGGTCTGGTGATCGAGCCCTTTGGCGGCGGGGCGGTGGCGGTGCGCGAGGCGCCGGCCATGCTGACCCGCCTGAACGCGGCCGCGCTGATCCGCGACATCCTGGACGACCTGGCCGATCAGGGCAGTTCGGACCGGCTGCGGGCGCGGCTGGATGCGGTCCTGTCGTCGATGGCCTGCCACGGCTCGGTCCGGTCGGGGCGGCGCATGACCGCTGAGGAGATGAACGCCCTGCTGCGCGAGATGGAGCGCACCCCCCGGTCCGGCCAGTGCAACCACGGGCGGCCGACCTGGGTCAAGCTGCGGCTTTCGGATATCGAGCGCCTGTTCGGCAGGCAGGGCTGACAGCCGCCGCTTGACGCAGGGCCCCGGGCAGCGCGATGCTTGGCGTGCAGGTTCCAACGGGGGAAGGACCGATGCTGCAGATCGCCGCCGACAAGATTGCCCATATCATCATCCGTGCCCGCGACTATGACAGCGGCGTCAATGCCTGGGCGCACCAGGGCAGCGGCCGACAACATGGCACCCGCACCGAGCTGCACGACTTCATCGCCAACCTGAACGAGGACGAACAGGCCAGCCTGGTGGCGGTGATGTGGATCGGCCGCGACAGCTTTGAGCCCGAGGAACTGTCCGAGGCGATCGACACCGCGCGCGTCGAACGCAGCATCCCGACCGAGGATTACCTGATGGGGGAACCCCGGTTGGCCGATCTGCTGGAGGCCGGGCTGGAGGCCCTGGGCATCTCTCCGGGCGAGATTGAGAACGACCTGCAGCGGCAGGTCTGAGGACAAAAAAATGGGGCAGCCCGAAGGCCGCCCCGACTACTCTTGACACAACAGTCTGGGCCGGGGCCGCGCCTACCCTTCCGGGGTGATGCGGACCATCTGGCCGTTCTCGTGATCGGTGATCAGGACCAGGGCGCCGTCCTGCGCGACCTCCAGGTCGCGGACGCGGCCGATGCCTTGCAGGTGACGGTCCTCGCCGGTGACCTTTTCATCTGCAATCTTCAGGCGGATCACATCCTGGGACTGCAGCCCGCCCAGCAGGGCCTGTCCCTGCCAGTCGGGGAACATGTCGCCGTCATAGAAGACCATGCCGCTGAGGGCGGGCGAAGGGTCCCAGTAATATACCGGCTGAACGGTGCCCTCCTTCTGGGTCACGCCCATCTCGTCGCCGCTGTAGTCGACGCCATAGGTCACCTCCGGCCAGCCATAATTTCCGCCGGCCTCGATCAGGTTCAGCTCGTCGCCGCCCTTGGGGCCGTGTTCATTCATCCACAGCTGTCCGTCGGGACCCATCGCGGCCCCCTGGATGTTGCGATGGCCCATGGACCAGATCTCGGGCAGCGCGCCTTCGATCCCGGCCCCTGCCGGGGTGCCGTCCACCGCGTCGATGCGGATGATCTTGCCCAAGGTCGCCTGCGGGTCCTGCGCATACTGCCGCGGCTCGGGGTCGGAACGCTCTCCCAGCCCCACGAAGATATGGCCCTCGCCGTCATGCACGATGCGCGCGCCGAAATGCTTGGTGGAGGCCCAGGCCGGCTGCTGCTGCCAGATGCGCTGGACATCCTCCAGCCGGGTCCGGTCCTCGGACAGGATGCCGGTGGCCACGGCGGTGCCGTTCTTGCCGTCGCCGCGCGGCTCGGCATAGGTCCACCAGACGCGACGCGTTTCGGCGAAATCATCCGCGATCGACACGTCATGCAGGCCGCCCTGGTCGCGGTTGTCGACCTCGGGAAGGCCCTCGATCGGGTCGGACAGCTGCCCCTCAGCTGACACGATCCGCATCCGTCCGGGCCGTTCCGTCACCAGCCAGTCGCCATCGGGCAGCTGCACCAGCCCCCAGGGATGCTCCAGCCCCTCGGCCAGCACCGTCCGGGTCAGGGCGATGTCGCCCTCCAGCGCCGGGGCGCGGGTCTGGTTCTCGAAGGCGGGGGTCTGGTCATAGGCCGCGCCATGCGGCGGCGTCGCGTTGAAATCCTGCGCCGAGGCCAGAGAGGCCAGAAGGCCGGTGGCGGCAAGGGTGATCAGGCTTGTCGTCGGGCGGCGCAATGCGGGCATCTGTGTCGTCCTCTCGGGTCTGGTCAGGGATTGTGCCCTCACAATCCCCAAGCCGCGCCGACGTTCCCCGCCCCCGCGTCACGAACACGTCAGGGGCGGGGGTGGCAAAGCCGTCACGCCAGGTGATCGACCTTGTCCATGTGCTGGGCGATGCCTGCCACCTTGTCCAGCCAGTCGCGGACCAGCGCGGGATCATGGGGCGCGGCCTGCACGCCGGTGGGCAGGCGCCCCTCCCGCAGGGTCTCGACCGCCAGGGCCACGGGCACCGAGACAAGCTGCGCCATCGCGCTGCCCTGGTCATTGCCCTGCGCGTCCAGCACCCATTCCTTGTCCCAGATCACCTGGCCGCCGCGCTCGGCCCGCAGCGCCACGAACAGCACAACACGGTCCGGTTCGCCCTCGGCATAGCTGTTCTCGCGCCAGAACTGGTCGGCCATCTCGCGCAGGCGGGTCTCGCCGGCCGGCCCCTCCAGCGTCTCGATCTCGGAAAAGACCGGCGTCCAGACCTGCTGCCAGCCCTGCAGGCGGATGGTGCCGCGAACGAAGTCCTGAACGTCCCAAGCCTCGTCGAAACCGTATTGGCGCACGAAGGGCAGGCTGTCGCGATTGGGATAGACCTCGAAGGTCTCCGGTTCGGGCAGCGGCGCCTGATAGGCCTCGATCGCGTGCCAGGGCCGGGCCACGTCGCGCACCGCCCCGCCCCGCAGCGACCGCGACGGCGACCGCAGCGCCCGCAGCACACCCAAGGGCGACCAGCTGAACTTGTAGCGGAAGGAATTGGCCTTTGCCGGCACACCGCCGCAATAGGAGGTAAAGCGCACCACGTCGCCCGGCTGCGCGACCTGCCGGTAATCATCCACCAGGTCATGGGCCATCAGGTGGTCGATGCCCGGGTCCAGCCCGACCTCGTTCACCAGGGCCACGCCCGCCGCGCGGGCCTCGGCGTCCAGCGCCGCCATTTCCGGAGAGACATAGCTGGAGCTGACAAAATGCGCCCCCTTGGCGATGGCCATGCGCGCCAGCGGCACATGCTGGTCCGCGGGCAGCATCGACACGACCACATCGCCCCGGCTGACGACAGCTTCCAGCGCCTCGGGGGAATATTCGCGGATCTCGCCGGTCAGGTCGCCGACCTCGGCGCGGGCCTTTTCGACCGTGCGGTTCCAGACAAAGACCGGCGCGCCCGAATCGATCAGGCGGCGCAGGCCCGGGATCGCGCTGAGACCGGTTCCGACCCAGTGGATGTTCATCTCAGACCTCTTTCGCATGGTCGTGGTACAGCGCGCCCGCCCGCGCCCAGGGGCCGGTCTCGGGCGCATCCAGCCCCTCCAGCACCGGCAGCAGCTGGGCTGCGTAATCCTCGGAACTTTCGCGCGGCAGCATCGAGGGCAGGTTGTCGATCGCCACGACGTCCAGCGGCGGCACCTCGGCCACCCGCAGCGCCGGCTGGTCCCAGCTGGTCGTGCGGTCATAGACCTTGATCGGGGAAAAGTCGCTGGTCGGATCGCAGGCCACGTCGCCGATCACGGTCAGCGCCCGGTTCGGCCCGGTGGCATCGGCAGGGACAAAGACCGGCGCGCCGGGTTGGGCTAGGATCGCGTTGATGAAGATGTCGTGCATCAGCACCTCGGGGAAAGGTCCGCCATGGGCCGTCTCGGCGATGTCCCACTTGGTCACCGACACCCCCATCTGGGAAAGCAGGTCGCATGCGCCCGACCCGACCCGGCCCTTGGCGCCGATCACGATGGCGCGGGGCCGCGGACGGCCGGTCGCGTCCAGATGCGCCCGCAGCGCGTCCAGCAGGTGATGCTTGTCCGGATAGGCGCCGACCGGCCCGCAGATCCCGCCCGACTGCTGCGCGACCCAGCAGTCCAGCGACACGGCCGCCCCTGCATAGCCCGCCCAATAGCCAAAGGCCGCCAGCCGCCGTCCCGCGTCATCCGTCAGGTATTCCAGGTCATAAAGCGTCCCGCCGCCGTCCTTGAAGCGGCGCAGCAGCGCCTTGCCCGCGGGCTGGCCCTTGAAGGCATGGCCGAACATGATGTGACGGTGGCGCAGGGGGGTGCCGTCCTCGGGCAGCTCCTTCAGGCCGAAGATGATCGCGTCGTCCGGCGCGGTGGGCCAGCTGCCCTCGGGCGCGATGGCGGCGCCGGCCTTGGCATAGGCCTCGGTCGGGATGACCCGGCGCGGGCTTTCCTCGACCGTGACGGTCATGCCCTGCTTGATCAGCCGCGACACGCCCGCGGGCGTGATGCCCACGCGATCCTCGTTCGGACGGCTTTCCGCCCTGACCCACAGATGTGTCATCCCCACCTCCTTGCGACCCCTGTCGCCTGCAGGTGTAGGTCACGAAAACGCAGGCCGCAAGAAAGGGAACCGGCGCGCGGCACGCCGTGTTCCGTGCTGTTACCCACCCCTCGGCACAAGGATTTCCCATGCGACTGAACCGCCGCACCGGACTGAAGCTGGCCGCCGCCCTGATGGGCAGCGCGCTGATCCCCGCCCTGGCCCAGGCACAGGACGCGCCCCAGGACCACCGCTACCCGG
Source organism: Paracoccus sp. T5 (assembly GCF_048538155.2). Taxonomy (GTDB): domain Bacteria; phylum Pseudomonadota; class Alphaproteobacteria; order Rhodobacterales; family Rhodobacteraceae; genus Paracoccus. The sequence goes on along the minus strand of NZ_CM135809.1, from coordinate 281,439 downwards.
TCGAGGGCGGCGAAGTGGTCATCCATCCCGTCAGCCATGCCAGCATGGTGCTGGAAACCCCGGCCGGGGTGATCTTGGTCGATCCGGTAGGCGGGGCCGAGGCCTATGCCGACTTTCCCGCGCCCGACCTGATCCTGATCACGCATGAACACGGCGACCATTACGACCAGCCCACGCTGGACGCCCTGCCCGAGGTGCCGATCATCGCCAACCAAGCCGTCCACGACATGCTGCCCGACGCCATGAAGTCGCGCAGCACGGTCATGGCCAATGGCGACAGCCAGGAGGCACTTGGCATCCAGATCGAGGCGATCCCCGCCTACAACATCACCGAGGACCGCCTGCAGTATCACCCCGAGGGGCGCGACAACGGCTATATCCTGACCCTGGGCGGCAAGCGCTTCCTGATCGCGGGCGACACCGAGGACACGCCGGAACTGCGGGCGCTGACCGACATCCACGTGGCCTTCCTGCCGATGAACCTGCCCTATACCATGACCGTGGAGCAGGCCTCCGAGGCGGTCGCCGCCTTTGCCCCGGACGTCGTCTATCCCTATCACCACCGTGACAGCGACCTGGAGGAGTTCACCCGCCTGGTGGCCGAAGGCGGCTCTGGTACCCAGGTGGTGGCGGCCGAGTGGTATCCTGAAGCCGACAGCTGAGCCCAAGCCATGCGGCGGCGCCGCCTGATCATCCTGGCGGCGCTGGCTGCCTTGGGGCTGGCCGCCCTGGCGCTGTGGCTCTGGCCCTCGCTGCCGGCGCTGCAGTCGGATCTGGGCGCGCTGCATGACCTGATCGAGCAGGGCCAGGGATGGCGCGCCCGCAACCCCCGGCTGGCGGCCTTGGCCTTCCTGGCGCTGCTGGCGGTGGGGGGCGCGCTGCCGCTGCCGGTCGTCGTGGCGATGTCGCTGGCGGGCGGGGCCTTCTTCGGTTTCTGGCTGGGGCTGGCATTGGTTTGGTCGGGCACGATCGCGGCCGCGCTGCTGACGTTTCTGGCCGCGCGCCACCTGCTGACCGGCCGGGTGCGACGCCTGCTGGGGCGCAGGGTGGCGCAACTGGACCGGATGGTGGAACGCGACGGGGCGCTGGCGCTGCTCAGCCTGCGGCTGGCGCCGGCCCTGCCCTTCTTCCTGCTGAACCTGCTGTCGGGCCTCAGTTCCATGCGGATCGGCGTGTTCGCGGCGATCAGCGCCCTGGGCGTCCTGCCCAACAAGGTGATCCTGTCCGCCGCCGGCACTGAACTGGCCGAGATCGACCAGATCGCCGAGATTGCGGGGCCGCGCATCATCGCCATCGTCGCGGTGCTGGCGGTCTTTCCCTGGATCGCCCGCTGGCTGGCGCGGCGCATGCGCGGACCCTCTGCCCAAGCCTAGAGCGGCTGCGCCTAAAAGGGAACCGGCGCGGAAAAGCCGATCTGCACGCCGCTGTCGGGATGGCGAAAGCGCAGGCTTTCGGCATGCAGCATCAGGCGCGGATAATCCGCCGCAGCCCCTGTCGCATAAAGCGGATCGCCCAGGATCGGGTGGCCGGTCTGGGCCATGTGCACGCGCAGCTGGTGGCTGCGGCCGGTCACGGGCATCAACCGCACCCGCGTCTCGTCATCATTGGCGCGGATCACCCGCCAGTCGGTCTGGGCCGGGCGTCCCTCGACATGGTCGACCTTCTGGCGGGGGCGGTTGGGCCAGTCAACGATCAGCGGCAGATCGACCCTTCCCGTCTTTGGCTCCAACTTCCCGGCCACGCGGGCGACATAGGCCTTTTTCACCACCCGCTCCTCGAACTGGCGCGACAGCGTGCGCTGTGCATGCGGGGTCAGCCCAAAGACCATCACCCCCGATGTGTCCAGGTCCAGCCGGTGGACCAGCAGCACGGTGGGAAAGGCATTGCGCAACCGCGCGATCAGGCAGTCGGCCCGATCCTCGCCGCGCCCGGGCACCGACAGCAGGCCCGATGGCTTGTCCACCACCAGCACCTCGTGATCGGCATGGATGACCACCGGCGCATAGGATGGCGGGGCATAGACGAATTCGGTCATTTCGCCACGAGGCGGACGGCAAGCCCCGCGAACATCACCGCCGCGATCTTGTTGACCAGCCCGAGGCGCTTGCCGATCACATGCCCCGCCATGCCGCCCACGATGCCATAGCCCATGGTGACCAGCGTCCCGGTAAAGGCAAAGATCAGCCCCAGCCCCAGGATCTGCTGCCAGACGGGACCCCAGGCCGGGTTGGTGAACTGCGGCAGGAAGGCCAGCAGGAACAGCACCGGCTTGGGGTTCAGCGCGTTGGACAGAAAGCCCCGCCGGATGATGTTCCAGACCCGGACGCTGCCGCGGGCCGAAGGGTCGACATCGCCTGCCCGCCAGCTTTTCCAGGCCAGCCACAGCAGATAGGCGGCGCCCGCGTATTTGATCGCCCGCAGCGCCTCGGGATGGGCGGCCACCAGCGCCCCCAGGCCCACGGTCGCCAGGGTCACATGCATCAGCACGCCCAGGCCCACGCCGAACCCCGCCCAGGCCCCGGCGCGCGGCCCGCCCTGGATGCCGCAGGCGCTGGCAAAGAACACGTCCTGGCCGGGGGCAAAGTTCAGGACCAGCCCGCCCGCGACAAAGGCCATCAGCTGGCCTGCGGGAATGCTGGCCAACGTGTCCCAGATCATTCGGGGGCCTCCTGCGGCCATTGCGGCAGGCCGTCCCCGATCGGGTAGTAGTCGCCCTTGTCCGCGACAAAGATATGCGCCTCCAGCGTCAGGCCGGTCGGCTGGTCCAGGGCGCCGGCCGCGACATCGACCTCGGTCCCGTCGCGGCGCTTCCAGAACAGCGCGCTGCCGCATTCGGTGCAGAAACCGCGCTCCGCCGCCTCGGAGGAGGCGAACCAGCGCACCGGACCCTGCACCTGCAGGTCCCGGACCCCGGCCGCCGCCCAGACATGGCCTGACCAGCGCCGGCACTGGCCGCAATGGCAGGCGCGCAGGGCATCATCCACCCAGGTTCCGCTGAACTGCACGGCACCGCACAGGCAGTGCCCCTTGACCTCATGTGCCACCGAAAACCTCCTCCAGAATCGCGCCCAGGGCCACGGCGTCGCGCGCATCGAAGGCGTCGGGCCGGTCGCTGTCGATGTCCAGCACGCCGATCAGCCGCCCGTCCCGGCCCAGCACGGGCAGCACGATTTCCGACCGGGTGCTGCTGGAACAGGCGATATGGCCGGGAAAGACCTCGACATCGGGAACGATCTGGACCTCGCGCGTACGCGCGGCCGCCCCGCAGACCCCGCGCGAGAAGGGAATCACCAGGCAGCCGTGACCGCCCTGATAGGGGCCGATCTTCAGCAGGTCGGGGCCCACCACGCGATAGAAGCCGGTCCAGTCGAACCGGTCGTCGGAATGATGCAGCTCGCAGGCCACGGTCGCCATCAGCGCGACCTCGTCGGTCTCGCCGTCGCAAAGGGCGCGGATGCGCGCCGCCAGATCGTCATAATCGCTCATTCCCCCTGTCTAGCCGTGGCCGGCGGGACAGGAAAGCGGCGAAATGGGTCCTGAACCCAGGGCCAGGCACGTCGCCCATTGCCGCCGCCCGCGCGCGGGGCCAGTTTGGCGCCATGACGCTTCGCACCCGCATCCTTCTGGTGATCCTAGCCATGCAGCTGTTGCTGATCGGCGTTCTGGCGGCCGGCAGCCTGGACCGGCTGAGGCGCGACATCGCGACCGAGACCCGCATGGGCGCGCAGACCGCCCGCGACCTGGTCCTGGCCACGATCGGCACGATGCAGGGGGCGGTGCCGCCCGACCGGATCATGGCGCTGCTGCCCGAGCGTCTGACCGAGCCGCACCATGCCCGCATCGGCGTCGTGGACGCGCTGGACGGGACGCTGCGCCAGCCGCCCGGCCCCCCGGACCCGGCCCTGCGCCGGCCGGACTGGTTCGCGGCCCTGGTGGCGCCCGATCCGCAGGAGATGCGCCTGCCGGTGGTCGTGGGCGGGCGCCCGCGCGGCTATGTCCTGATCACCGGCGACCCGGCGGCCGAGATCGCCCGCGCCTGGCGCGACATGCGCGACCTGATGACCCTGGCGCTGGCCACCGCGATCCTGCAGGCGCTGCTGATTGCCTGGGCGGTGCGGCAGGCGCTGCGCCCGGTCGGCACCATCGCCACGCGCCTGTCCGACCTGATCCGGGGCGACCTGGAAACCCGCATCGGCCCCCTGCCCCAGCCCGAACTGGCGCCGCTGGCCCGGCACGTGGACCGGCTGGCCGAGACGCTGGAACAGGCCCAGGCCGACCGCCGCCGGCTGCAGCAGCAGATCGTCGCCCGCGCCGATGCCGAACGGATGGCCATCGCCCGCGACCTGCATGACGAGATGGGCCCCTGTCTCTTTGGCCTTCGGGTCGAGGCGGATGCGCTGCGCGAGGCGGCCCCGGACGCGGCCACCGCCCAATCCGCCGCCCAGATCGCGGCCATCGCCGAACAGATCGCCCGCGTGAACCGGGCGCTGCTGAACGACCTGCGCCCCATGGCGGTGGGCCAGCTGCCCCTGCCCACGGTGCTGGCCGATTACGTCGACGACCTGAACCGCCGCTTTCCCGACACCCGGTTCGCGCTGGAGATCGCCTCGGGCCTGCCGGAACCCGACGAGGCGACGGCCCTGACCCTGTTCCGCATCCTGCAGGAGGGGACGACCAATGCCCTGCGCCATGCGGCGGCGCGGTCGGTGACGATCCGGCTCTGGACCGATCCGGCGCATTGGCGCATGATCCTGTCCGATGATGGCCAGGGCATCGCCCCCGACCGGCGCGAGGGGACGGGCCTGACGGGGATGCGCGAACGCATCACCCTGCTGGGCGGGGATCTGGCCGTGCAGTCGGACGGGGGGGGAACGCGCCTGCTGGCCCGGCTGCCGCGCCGGGCGGCGGAGAGGAACAGGACGACGACGTGACGAAACGCGCCTTGGTCATCGACGACCACCCGATCACCCACCTGGGCGCCAGCCGCCTGCTGCGCGACCTAGGCTATGACCCCGTGGGCCAGGCCATGTCGGGCGAGGAGGCGCTGGCGCAGCTGGCCACGGACCCCGCGCCGGACCTGATCGTCCTGGACATCAGCCTGCCCGGCACCGGGGGCCTGGACCTGGTGGCGCCCCTGAAGGCCGCGGCGCCGGCGGGGCGCATCCTGATCTTTTCGATGAACGACCAGACGGGCTTTGCCGCCCGAGCCCTGCAGGCCGGGGCACAGGGCTTTCTGTCCAAGAACGCGCCGCCCGCCGATTTCCGCGAGGCGGTTCGCAGGCTGGAGGCTGGCGAATTCTACTTGGCGCCCAAGCAGGCGATGGCGCTGGCGACGCTGCGGGCCGGGGCGGCCGACGATCCCCTGGGCGCGCTGTCGGACCGGGAGCGGCAGGTCCTGACCCTGATCGGGCAGGGCCACGGCCTGCAGACCATCGCGGACCGGCTTGGCGTCAGCTACAAGACCGCGGCCAATACCTCGTCCGCGCTGAAGAAGAAGCTGGGCGTGGACGGCATCAACGGGCTGATGAAATTCGCGCTGGACAGCGGCGTCTGAAGGAAGGGAATCCCCATGCTGGCATGGTTCACCATGGACGAGACCGCCGCCCCCGGCCAAGCCGACCGGCTGGTCGAGGATGTGGCCCGCGCCCTGCAGGCACGCGGGCTGCGGCTGGCCGGCGCCGTCCAGCGCAACCTGGAGATCGGGCCGGACAGCCCCTGCGACATGGACATGATCGTCATCGGGGACGAGGGCGCGCCGATCCGCATCTCTCAGTCCCTAGGGCCGGGCGCGTCGGGGTGTCGGCTGGACACGGGCGCGCTGGAACAGGCCGTGGCGCGGGCGGCGCCGCATCTGCGGGGCGCGGATGTCGTCGTCGTGCCCAAGTTCGGCCGGCAGGAGGCCATCGGCCGGGGCTTTCGCAGTCTGATCGCAGAGGCCGCGGCCGCAGGCCTGCCGGTGGTCCTCTATGTGCCGCGCCAGCAGCGCGAGGCGTTCCTGGATTTCGCGGGCGATCTGGCGGTGCAGGTCGCGCCCGCCGACTTGGCGGAGTGGTGCCTGGGCCGATTCGCGGACGTCCCATGACGATCGAGCGGAGGGTGGATGCGCGTGGGCTGCTCTGCCCGCTGCCGGTGCTGCGGTTGCGAAAGGTGCTGCTGGAGCTGCCGGCGGGTGCAATCGTGCGGCTGATCGCGACTGATCCGATGGCTGCGGTCGATGTGCCGCATTTCTGCCGGCAGGGCGGGCATGCCATGGTGGCCATGCGCGAGCTGGACGAGGGCGCGCTGGAATTCACGGTGCACAGGGGGCCTTCTGCCCCCTCGGCCGCAGGCGGCCTCACCCCCGAGGATATTTGAGCAACGAAGATGACCCTGCCCTTTCTGCCTGCACGAAAGCGCCTGTCGGAACTGTCCGAACGCGAGATCCTGGCGCTGGCCATCGCCTCGGAGGAGGACGACGCCCGCATCTATCGCAACTGGGCCGAGACGCTGCGCGGTGACTATCCGGCGACGGCCGCGGTCTTCGATGCCATGAGCCTGGAGGAGGATGGCCACCGCCGCCTGCTGCTGGAGGCCTTTCGGGCCCGGTTCGGAGAGGCGATCCCGGTCATCCGGCGCGAACATGTCGCCGGCTACCTGACCCGCCGCCCCGCCTGGATGATGGAGAACCTGTCGCTGGAGACGATCCGGGGCGAGGCCGCCGGGATGGAGCGGGACGCGGCCGAATTCTATGCGCGCGCCGCGCAGTACAGCCAGGATGCCGGCACCCGCAAGCTGCTGGGCGACCTGGCCGCCGCCGAGCGCGGCCACGAGAACCGGGCCCATGAGCTGGCGACCGAGCATCTGGACCCCGCCGCCCGCGCCGACGAGGACGCGGTCGCCCATCGCGAGTTCGTGCTGACCTGGGTGCAGCCGGGGCTGGCCGGGCTGATGGACGGCAGCGTGTCCACGCTGGCGCCGATCTTCGCGGTGGCATTTGCCACGCAGGACCCCTGGACGACCTTCCTGGTCGGCCTGGCGGCCAGCATCGGCGCGGGCATCAGCATGGGCTTTACCGAGGCCGCCTCGGATGACGGGGTGGTGTCGGGGCGCGGCTCGCCGCTCAAGCGGGGGCTGGCCTCGGGGGTGATGACGGCGGTGGGGGGCATGGGTCATGCCCTGCCCTACCTGATCCCCGATTTCTGGACCGCGACCACCCTGGCCATCCTGGTCGTCTTTGTCGAGCTCTGGGCCATCGCCTGGATCCAGAACCGCTGGATGCAGACGCCGTTCTGGCGGGCCACCTTGCAAGTCGTGGTGGGCGGTGGTCTGGTGCTGGCCGTTGGGGTGCTGATCGGATCGGGCTGACGGGCCCCTTTGGGGGGCCGATGACCGAGATCCTGCTGAAGACCCTGCCCTTCTTTGCCCTGATCGGGCTGGGCTGGGGCGCCGCCGCCATCCGGTTCTTTCCGGCCGAGGGCGCGGTCTGGCTGACGCGATTCGTCTTTTATTTCGCGCTGTCGGCGATGCTGTTCCGTTTTGCGGCGGGGCTGGACATGGCTGCACTGTTCGACCTGCGCTTTGTGCTGGCCTATCTGCTGGGATCGGGCGCGGTCTGGGCAATCGGCATCACCGTCGCCCGCGCACGCGGCCTCGGCATTGCCGAGGCCGCGATGGAGGCGCAATGCTGCATGATCGGCAATACCGGTTTTCTGGGGGTGCCGATGCTGGTCGTGCTGCTGGGGCCCGCGGCCATTGGACCGGTGCTGATGGTGCTGACCATCGACATGCTGGTCTTTTCCACGCTGATCACGCTGATCATTCACGCCGCGCGCCAGGGCGGGTTGCGGCCCGCCGCCGTGGTGCCGGTGCTGCGCGGGGTGGCGTCGAACCCGATGATCCTGGCCATGGTGGCGGGCCTGGCCTGGGGCGGGCTGGCCCTGCCCCTACCGGAACCCGTGGACGAGTTCCTGACGATCCTGGGGGCGGCCGCCACGCCCGGGGCGCTGTTCGCCATCGGCGCCAGCCTGGCAGGGCGCCGGCTGGCGCGGCTGGCGCCTTCGGCCTGGCTGTCGGGGGCCAAGCTGGTCCTGCATCCCGCCGCCGTGGGGCTGGCGGCCTGGGGCTTTGGCGTCGATCCGGTCGCGGCGGGGGTCATGGTGGTGGCGGCGGGCCTGCCCGTGGCGGGCAATGTCTATATCCTGGCCCAGCATTTCGGCGTGGCCCAGCAGCGGGTGTCGACCGCAATCCTGATCTCGACCGCGGCCAGCATCCTGACCATCCCCGCGCTGATCCTGCTGATCGGGGCCTAGGCCCGCGCCGCCAGGATCGCGTCGTCCAGGATGTCCAGCGCCTGCGCGAACTGGTCGTCCGGGATGGTGATCGGCGCCAGGAAGCGGATCACGTTGCCATGCACGCCGCAGGTCAGCAGCAGCAGGCCGCGGGCCAGCGCCTCCTGCCGGATGCGGTTGGTCATCGCGGCGTCGGGCGTGCCGTCGGTGCCGATGAACTCGGCCGCGACCATGAAGCCGGGGCCGCGGATATCCGCCATCTCGGGCACGCGCGGCTGCAGGGCCGCCAGGCGGTCGCGCAGCTTGGCGCCTAGGGTTTCGGCGCGGGCGCAGAGGTCCTCGTCCTCGATCACGTCCATCACGGCCAGGCCGGCCGCGATCCCCAGGGGGTTGCCGCCATAGGTGCCGCCCAGGCCGCCCGGTTCGGCCGCGTCCATGATCTCGGCCCGGCCGGTCACGGCGGCGATCGGAAAGCCGCCGCCCAGGCCCTTGGCCATCGTGGTCAGGTCGGCGGCGATGCCGTGATGCTCCATCGCGAACAGCCGGCCGGCGCGCGCAAAGCCGGTCTGCACCTCATCCGCGATCATCACGATGCCATGCGCGTCGCAAAGCGCGCGGATGCGGGCCACGAAATCGGTCGGCGCGGGGTAAAAGCCGCCCTCACCCTGCACGGGTTCAAAGACGATGGCCGCGACGCGGGCGGGGTCCAGGTCAGCCTTGAACAGCTTGTCCAGCGCGGCAAAGCTGTCGTCGGTCGTCACCCCGTGCAGCGGGCAGGGGAAGGGCGCGTGAAAGACATCGGGCATCATCGCGCCGAAGCCCTTCTTGTAGGGCACGACCTTGCCGGTCAGCGTCATGCCCATGAAGGTCCGGCCGTGAAAGGCGCCGGTGAAGGCGATCACCGCGTTGCGGCCGGTGGCGGCGCGGGCGATCTTGACGGCGTTCTCGCAGGCTTCGGCGCCGGTCGTGACAAAGATCGTCTTCTTGGCGAAATCGCCCGGCACCTTGTCGTTCAGGCGTTCGGCCAGGCGGACATAGTTCTCATAGGGCAGGACCTGGTGGCAGGTATGGGTGAAGGCGTCCAGCTGGGCGCGCACGGCCTCGATCACGCGGGGATGGCGGTGACCGGTGTTCACCACCGCGATGCCGGCGGCAAAATCGATCAGGCGGTTGCCCTCGACATCGGTGACGGTCGCGTTCTCGGCATGGGCGGCGAAATGGTCGGTCATCACGCCCACGCCACGGGCCATGGCGGCGCGGCGGCGGGTGGCGAGCGTCTCGTTGTTCTGGGTCAGGTCCTTCATCGCGGTCTCTCCTTTGCGGCGGACGGCAAGGGCCGGTCCTGTCGCGCGTCAGGGTGGCGTCTTGTCGCAGGCCTGACAATTCTGTTTTTCGCTGCGGCCAAGTCCCTGAAACAGCGTGGCCCGGGACCGGGTGTTTGTCTATGATGAACATGCACAACAGCGGGGACCTCATGGAGATCGACATCGGGGGCAGGCTGCGGGCGCTGCGGCTGGCGCGCAAGCTGTCGCAGCGGGCGCTGGCGCGGCGGGTGGGGGTGCCCAATTCCACCATCTCGCTAATCGAATCGAATGCCATGAATCCCTCGGTCGGGGCGCTGAAGCGCATCCTGGACGGGTTGCCGGTCGGCCTGGCCGAGTTCTTCGCCTTCGAGCCGCAGGCGCCGCGCAAGTTCTTCTTCACCGCTGAGGAGATGCCGGACCTGGGCCGCGGCCGCATCGCGCTGCGGCAGGTGGGCGTGCCCGGCACCGGGCGCATGCTACAGGTCCTGCGCGAGACCTGGCAGCCCGGCGCCGACACCGGCAAGGTTCCCCTGTCCCACAAGGGCGAGGAGGCAGGCGTGATCCTGTCCGGCCGACTGGAGATCACCGTCGACGGCGAGCGCAAGATCCTGGGACCCGGCGATTCCTTTGCCTTTCCCAGCGAACTGCCCCACCGCTTTCGCGTCGTCGGCCCCGAACCGGTCGAGGCCGTCAGCGCCTGCACGCCCCCGACCTTCTGACCCTCAACCTTCTGACCCTCGACCTTCTGACCCTCGACCCGGGCCGATGCGCGGGCTATCCCGATTGCGTCATGTGCAAAAGGGGAGGAGACCGTCATGCGCGACATCGGGGACCTGAAGCTGTCGAACATCCTGCTGGAGGTCGACGACGACGGCATCGCCAGCGTGACGCTGAACCGCCCGGACAAGCGCAACGCGCTGGATCTGGCCACCATCGAGGAACTGGTGGACATCTTCACCACCCTGCCCCGGGCCGGGGTCCGGGTGGCGATCCTGCGGGCGAACGGGCCGCATTTCAGCGCCGGTCTGGACCTGGTGGAACATCACCGCCAGAACCGCTCGGCCGCGGAGTTCATGCAGGTCTGCCTGCGCTGGCACGAGGCGTTCAACAAGATGGAATACGGCGGCGTCCCGGTGATCGCGGTCCTCAAGGGCGCGGTCGTGGGCGGCGGGCTGGAACTGGCGGCGGCGGCGCATATCCGGGTGGCGGGGCCGGACACCTATTTCGGCCTGCCCGAGGGCCAGCGCGGCCTGTTCACCGGCGGCGGCGCGACGATCCGCGTGGCGGACCTGATCGGCAAGGCGCGGATGATCGACATGATGCTGTCGGGGCGGCTCTATCGCGGACAGGAGGCGGTGGATGTCGGCCTGTGCCAGTATCTGGAGGAGGATGCCGAGGCCCGCGCCCTGCAGATCGCGCGCGCGGCCGCACAGAACCCGCCGCTGTCGAACTTCGCCATCTGCTCGGCCATCAGCCACATGCAGAACATGAGCGCGCTGGACGCCGCCTATGCCGAAGCGGTCGTGGCCGGGATGGTCAATACCCAGGACGCCGCGCGCGAGCGGCTGGCGGCCTTTGCCGACGGGACGGCGGCCCGGATCAAGCCGGTCGACTAGGGGCGCCATGCCTGTTTTGCCGGCAGGCAGGGGGGCAGCGGGCGGCCGGGGCTTGATGCCCCGGCCGCCCGCTAGAACGGGGCTCAGGGCAGCAGGAACAGGACCAGGCCTGCAATCCCGCCGATCGCCAGGAAGCCCAGCAGGACAAAGATCCCGTCCCGCGCCAGCAGGCCGAAGGCCAGCAGGCTGACCACGATCCCCATCAGCGACGAGGTGAAGGGCACCAGCTCCAGGACCGGCATCGCCAGCCCGCAGCACAGGCAGACCGCCTGCACGATCCAGCGCATCGGGCGGCGCACCAGCGCCGTCAGCCGCTTGTCCGTGACCCGGTCCAGAAACCGCGCGGGCCGTTCCATCCAGTCCAGCGCTGTCCGCATCTTGGACCCGGGCACCTTCCGCCGCATCAGGAAGCCCGGCAGCCAGACGTGGTGGCGCCCGATCAGCATCTGCGCCGAGATCAGCGCGATCAGCATCCCGCAGATGCTGGAAAACAGCGGCACCCCCGACAGGGGCGACACCACCGCCAGTGCCGGGATCATCAGGTTTGGCGGCAGCGAATCCTCGCCCAGGGCCTGGACGACACGCTGGACGCTGACCCTGTCGTCATCCGCCGCCCCGCGCACGCGGCCGATCAGGTTGGTGATGATCTGGTCGTCGGGCATCGCCTGCTCCTGCATCTGCGCCGCCCAACGCGGGCCGCGCGCCAGGGTTTCGCCTCAGCCCGTGCGCCTGGCCGCCGTCAGCAGCCGGTCCAGCGCCTGCAGGAACCGCGCCCGGTCGGCCTTGCCGAACGCCGCGCCGCCGCCCTGCCGGAACGGGTCCGCCGCCCGCAGGTCGGCCATCAGGTCGCGGGTCGCCAGGCGCGGCCCGATGTTCCTGGCATCCAGCACCTCTCCGGCATGGGTCAGCACCATGGCCCCCGCCTTGATGCAGCGATCGGCCAGCGGCAGGTCGCCTGTCACGACCAAGTCGCCGAGACCGCAGCTGTCGGCGATCCACTTGTCGGCCTCGTCCGGGCCCGCGGCCACGATCTGCAGCCGGACCAGCGGATGCGTGGGCATCCGCAGCCCGCCATTGCAGACCAGCACCATCGGCACACCCATGCGGACGGCCACCCGCTCGGCCTCGGCCTTGACCGGGCAGGCATCCGCATCGATGTAGAGCGTGGTCATCAGTCGCGCAGCAGCTCGTTGATCGAGGTCTTGGACCGCGTCCGCGCGTCGACCCGCTTGACGATCACCGCGCAGTACAGGTTCACGCCGTTCTTCGACGGCAGCGTGCCCGAGACGACGACAGAACCGGCCGGAACCTCGCCATAGGTCACCTCGCCCGTCTCGCGGTCGACGATCTTGGTGGACTGGCCGATATAGACGCCCATTCCCAGGACCGAGCCCTCGCGGACGATGCAGCCCTCGACCACCTCGGAGCGCGCGCCGATGAAGCAGTCGTCCTCGATGATCGTCGGTCCCGCCTGCAGCGGCTCCAGCACGCCGCCGATGCCGACGCCGCCCGACAGGTGGACGTTGCGGCCGATCTGCGCGCAGGAGCCCACGGTGGCCCAGGTGTCGACCATCGTGCCCTCGCCCACATGGGCGCCCAGGTTCACGAAGGAGGGCATCAGCACCGCACCCTTGCCGATGAAGGCGCTGCGGCGGACGATGGCGCCCGGCACGGCGCGGAAGCCCGCCTCGCGCCACTGATTGTCGCCCCAGCCGTGGAACTTGGACGGCACCTTGTCCCACCAGTTCGACCCCTGCGGCCCGCCCGACATCTCTTCCATGTCGTTCAGGCGGAAGGACAGCAGCACGGCCTTTTTCGCCCACTGGTTCACATGCCAGTCCGCGCCGCGCTTTTCGGCCACGCGCAGGGTGCCGTTGTCCAGCTGGCGCAGGGTGTCCTCGACCGCCTCGCGGCTCTCGCCCCGGGTGGCGCTGGTGATGTCGGCGCGGCCTTCCCATGCGGCTTCGATGGCGGTTTCCAGGGCTTGGGTCATGGCGGCCTCTCCTCGGGCAGGCGGGTGGGTGGAAAATCTCCGTTCCGGGCTATATGCGTCGGGGAAAGCCCGCGCAATCCGCGCAAGGGCGCTTATGAGGCTTTGATGAACGACGACCTGCCCGAAGAGGACCGCGTCCACACCCTGCCCCACAGCGATGAGGACGTCGCCCGCGCCGGCCATGTCCCCGACACGCCCCAGACCCGTGCCCCCTCCTATCGCCTGGCCTTCACCGACCGCGAGTTCCTGCTGCGTGAAGAGCTGCGGTCCGTCCGGCTGCAGCTGGAACTGCTGAAGCCGCAGATGATCATGGACGAATACGGCATCGAATCGACCGTGGTGATGTTCGGCGGTGCCCGCATTCCGTCGCCCGACGGGATCCGGACGGCGCGCACCACCGCCCTGGCCGAGCTGTCGGAATATTACGAACAGGCCCGCCTTTTTGCCCACCGGATGACCGAGCGCAGCCTCGCGGCCAAGGGTCGGGAGTTCGTGATCTGTACCGGCGGCGGTCCCGGTGTCATGGAGGCCGGCAACAAGGGTGCGGCCGAGGCGGGCGGCGTGTCCATCGGCCTGGGGATCGTGCTGCCGTTCGAACAGGCGCCCAATGCCTATGTGACGCCGGACCTGTGCTTCAACTTTCACTATTTCGCCGTCCGCAAGATGCATTTCCTGATGCGCGCCCGCGCCGTCACCGTCTTTCCCGGCGGATTCGGCACCCTGGACGAACTGTTCGAAACGCTGACGCTGATCCAGACGGGGCGCATGGCACGCATCCCCATCCTGCTGTTCGGCGCGGCCTTCTGGGACGGCATCATCAACTGGCAGGCCCTGGCGGATGCGGGCACGATCAGCCAAAGCGACCTGGAACTGATCCGCTATGTCGAAACCGCCGAAGACGCGGTGCAGATCATCGACAGCTGGCCGAAGCCGGACTTCTAGGCGGGGCCCGCCGGCTGGGGGCGGCGCATCAGCATCAGCAGGACGCCGGCCCCCACCAGCAGCCCCGCCAAAAGGAACGCCTGCGGCAGCGGCTCGGCGAACAGCCACAGCGCGCCGGCTGCGCCGGTCACGGCCGCCACCGGGCCCAGCAGCGACAGCGTCACCGGCCCCCCCAGCCTTTGCAGCTGGAAGAAGGCCAGGTACTGGATCACGAAGATCGCGATATCCAGGCCGACCAGCGACCGCAGCCCCGGCTGGTGCCAGAGCGGCCCCGCCCCCGCCTCCAGGACCAGGGCCAGCGGCACGCAGGCCAGTCCCGCCATCAGCAGAGTCAGCGCCGACAGCGTCAACGGGCGCGCCCCGGCGGGCCAATAGCGGCTGCGATAGATGTTGCCCAGGGCGATCACCACCGGCATCGCGGTCGCGGCGATCAGCCAGGCGGTCGCCTGCGCCGGCAATTCGGTCAGCTTGGCCAGCGCCAGGATCAGCCCGCCCGCCAGTCCCAGCACCACCGCCAGCGTGCGGCGGGGATCGGCACGCTCCAGCCCCAGCAGGCGGGCCAGCCCCCAGGTCAGCAGGATCGGAAAGGCAAAGGTCAGCGCGATGTAGCCGGCCCCGACATGCGCCACGGCCAGGTAACCCAAGGCCATCGGCCCCGCCAGCAGCACCCCGGCCCCCGCCGCATAGGGCAGCATCCGTGCCGCGCCCCGCAACTGGCCCAGCACCGCCGCCAGCAGCAGTTGCACCGCGCCGCCGCCGGCCAGCACCGTCCCCAGGAACCAGATCATCGGCGCCCCGCTGTCCGAGGCGATGCGCGAGATCAGGATCGTCACCGCCAGCGCCGCCCCGGCGGTCACCAGGCAGCCCAGCATCATCAGCGATCCGTGATTGTCGTTCATTGTCCTGCCCCGATCGACCTGCTAATATCTTACCATAAACAATCTTTATGGAAAGATAAATGAGCTCTGCCGATCGCGCCGCGCGGGCCGCACAATCCTGGCGCCGCGAGCGTCCCGACCTGGATGTCGAGGCGATGGAGATCATCGGCCGCCTCAACGAGCTGTCAGCCCTGCTGTCGCGCCAGCTGCAGACGGTCTTTGACGAGTTCGGGTTGCAGGCTGGCGAATTCGACGTGCTGGCGACCCTGCGCCGGGCCGGTGCGCCCTTTCGCCTGACGCCCACCGCGCTTTACGAGGCGACGATGCTCAGTTCGGGCGGCATGACCGCCCGCCTGGACCGGCTGGAGCGGCGCGACCTGATCCGGCGCCTGCCCAATCCGCAGGACAGGCGCGGCACGCTGGTCGAACTGACGGAAGGCGGGCTGGCGCTGATCGACCGCGCCATCGCGCCCCATGCCGCGAATGAGACGCGGCTGCTGGCCGGCCTGACGGCCGAGGAGCGCGTCGGGCTGAAGGCGCTGCTGGAACGGCTGGGGGCGGTGCTGCCCTGATCAGCCGGCCTCGGCCTCGATCTGGGCGCGCGACTTGCGGCCCCGTTCGGTGGCCGATTTCAGCTGGCCGCAGGCAGCCATGATATCCTCGCCGCGCGGCGTACGGATCGGGCTGGCATAGCCGGCGTTGTGGATGATGTCGGCAAAGGCATGGATGCGGTTGTTGCTGGAGCGCTTGTAGGGCGCGCCGGGCCATTCGTTGAACGGGATCAGGTTGATCTTGGCCGGAATGCCCTCGATCAGCCGCACCAGGCGGTGGGCATCCTCGTCGCTGTCGTTGACGCCGGCCAGCATCACGTATTCGAAGGTGATCCGTTCGCTGTTGGTCAGGCGCGGGTATTCGCGCAGCGTGGCCAGCAGCGTCTCGATGTTCCAGCGCTTGTTGATGGGCACCAGGCGGTCGCGCACCTCGTCGGTCGTGGCGTGGAAGCTGACGGCCAGCAGGCAGCCGATTTCCCGCGCCGTGCGGGCAATCTCCGGCACGACGCCGCTGGTCGACAGGGTGATGCGGCGGCGGGACAGGGACAGGCCCTCGTTGTCCATCACCACCTTCATCGCGTCGCGCACGTTCTCAAAGTTGTAGAGCGGCTCGCCCATGCCCATCAGCACCAGGTTGCTGACCAGGCGCGTCTCGTCCTTGGGCGCGCCCTGCACGGGCCATTCGCCCAGGTCGTCGCGCGCGACCAGCAGCTGGCCCACGATCTCGCCGGCGGTCAGGTTGCGCACCAGCTTCTGCGTGCCGGTGTGGCAGAAGGAACAGGTCAGCGTGCAGCCCACCTGGCTGCTGACGCAAAGCGTGCCGCGGCCTTCTTCGGGGATATAGACCGCCTCGACCTCGTGGCCGCCGGCGATCTTCAGCAGGTATTTGCGGGTGCCGTCGGCGCTGACCTGGCGGGTCACGATCTCGGGCAGGGAAATCTCGAACCGGTCGGCCAGAAGGGCGCGATAGTCCTTGGCCAGATTGGTCATCTGGGCGAAATCGCGCACGCCCCAGTGATAGACCCACTGCCAGACCTGGCCCACGCGCATCTTGGCCTGCTTTTCCGGCGTGCCGGCGGCGATCAGCGCCTCGCGCAACTGGTCGCGCGTCAGGCCCACGATGTTCACGAGCCCACCTTCCGGCAGCTTGCGCGGGATGGTCAGCACGTCTTGCGTGATCGGGGCCGCGCCTGCGGCCTGCGGAAGAAGGACGGTCATGAGCCTACCGGGATTCTGCGTGAAGACCTGCAGATAGGCCAGGCGAGGCCGGAAATCAACCGGCCTCGCCCGAACGGCCCCTGGCCGGATGTTCTGGAATGGGGTGGATGTTCTGAAAGGGTCACCCCGAGGTGACGGGGCAGGTGACGGGGGGCACCGCCCCCCATCCGCTTGGCCTTACTGGCAGCGCGCGCGTGCCGTGTTCGTCGCGGCAGTGATGCCCGACAGGCTGAACGTGTCCTTGGTGGTGGTCCCGCGGGCCGAACGCCCGGTGACCACGGCCGAGGATCCGCCGCGCAGGGCCCCGATCAGGGAATCGTCATCCGAGGCGCTGCCGGTCCAGGCGCTTTCGCCTTCGGTGAACAGGTTGAACTTGCGCCCGCCCACATCGACCTCGACGGTCGAATCCGGGGCGAAGGGATAGCCGCCGGTAAAGGACACTTCGCCGTTCTGGCCCGGACGATAGGCCACATAGAGCCGGATGTCGCCGCGCGCCACCTCGGTGGGCTGGCCGTTGCGGGTGTTGATCGTCGATTTCGGGGGCGAGACGGCCCAGCACTCGCGCGGGTTGTCCGCCGCGAATACCGTCCAGTCGCCCTCGGTCGCCACGACGTTGTTCGATTCTTGCGCGACCGCCGTACCCAGTCCGGCAATCAGGACAAGGCCTGCGCCGATGCCGCGCAGCGTGGTGGTAATCATGCTCTGGCCTCCTGCCATTCGTTTCGCCACTTGTGCGGCGTTGTTCCGCGATTGCTGTGGTCTTTTCAACCATCTGCCGCCAGAATAGCGAAAATCGCCGCCCGAGAAAGGGCACGCAAGCGAAATCGCGCAATTGTCAGGGAGAAAATCACGATGCGGTCTGCCGAGATGATCGAACTGCGACGCGGCGACATGCGCGAAAGCCTGCATCGCGGCCATGCGATCATCTGCGATGCCCATGGCGTGGTCGAGGCTTGGGGAAAGCCCTCGCAGATCGTGTTTCCCAGGTCCTCGTGCAAGATGATCCAGGCCCTGCCGCTGATCGAAAGCGGCGCGGCGGATGCGGCGGGGCTGACCGACCGGCAGCTGGCCCTGGCCTGCGCCAGCCATTCCGGATCGGCCATGCATGTGCGCGCGGTGGACAAATGGCTGACCGGGCTGGACATGGCCGAAGGCGACCTGCGCTGCGGCAGCCACATGCCCGGCGACCCGGCCGAATACCGGCGGCTGCTGTGTTCAGACGCGGCGCCCTGCCAGCTGCACAACAACTGCTCGGGCAAGCATGCGGGGTTCCTGACGTTGAACCGGCACCTGCAGGGCGGGCCGGAATATGTCGAACCGGCCCATCCGGTGCAGCAGGCCGTCAAGGCTGCCTTCGAGGAGGTCACCGAAGAGACCAGCCCCGGCTACGGGATCGACGGCTGCTCGGCCCCGAACTGGGCCAGTTCGCTGGAGGGTCTGGCGCGGGCGATGGCGCGCTTTGCCAATCCCGGCACGGACCGGCGCGGCGAGGCGATGCGGCGGCTGGTAGACGCGATGCGCGCCCACCCCGAGATGGTGGCGGGCGAAGGTCGGTCCTGCACGGCGCTGATGCGCGCCATGGGCGGCGGCGTGGCGGTCAAGACCGGGGCCGAGGCGGTCTTTGTCGCGATCCTGCCCCAGCAGGGCCTGGGCGTCGCGCTGAAGATCAGCGACGGCGCCACCCGCGCCAGCGAGGCCGCGATCACCGCGCTGCTGATCCACCTGGGCGTTCTGGAGGCCGCGGACCCGGTCGCGCAGCGTTACCTGAACGGTCCGATCCTGAACTGGCGCGGCCTGAAGACCGGCGAATTGCGCTGCGCATCGGGGTTTCCTGCCTGAACCTGCGGGTGGCCGCCCCAGCGTCACGACAACGACGCGCAACCCTGCTTTCATTGCCGCCGTGGGCCGGTTCCCATTTGCCCGCCTGTCCCAAGCCGGTGCCCCTTGGCAGAGCGGGCGCCGGCAGCAGGGTCAGATCATCTGCCAGATCAGCCGCAGCGCCAGCACGGTCGAGGTTGTCACCAGAAGCGGCTTGATCAGCCGCGCGCCCACCCGTGATGCCAGCCGGGCCCCCAGCATCGCGCCGGCGATCTGGGCCGCGCCCATGGCGATGCCCAGCAGCCACATCGGCTGCCCGACCAGCGCAAAGGCCCCCAGCCCGCCCAGGTTCGAGGCGAAGTTCAACAGCTTGGTATGCGCCGTCGCCTTCAGCACGCCGTATCCCGCCAGCGTGACAAAGCCGATCATGTAGAAGGCCCCGGCGCCCGGGCCGATCAGCCCGTCATAAAAGCCGATGAAGGGCACGACCGTCATGGCAAAGACCGCGGGTGTCAGCCGCCGCGTCCGGTCCAGGTCGTTCAGGCCGGGCTTGAAGGCAAAGAACAGCGCGATGCCGATCAGGATCACCGGCAGGACCAGGCGCAGGCCATCCGTCGGGATCGCGCTGACCAGCACCGCCCCCGCGGCGCCCGCCGCCCCGGCCAGCAGCGCCGAGCCCCACTGGCTGCGCAGATCGACCAGACCGCGCGCCGCATAGCTGAGCGCGGCCGTGCCCGCGCCAAAGACGCCCTGCACCTTGTTCGTGGCCAGCGCCTGCGCCGGGGACAGCCCCGCCAGCATCAGCACCGGCAGCGTGATCAGCCCGCCGCCCCCCGCGATCGAATCGACAAAGCCCGCCGCAAAGGCGGCCCCGATCAGCAGCAGGAACAGGTCAAGGCCGAGGTCGATCATGGCATCGCTCCGCAGGAACGGGCATGGCGCCCTGCAACATGTCTGTGAGAGGGGGCCGCCCCGATCAGGGCGTCACGAAATCGTCCGCGCCGTAGCCCTGCAGGTACAGCAGCGCCGTCAGGTCGCCGTGGTTGATGCGGATCTGGGCCTGCGCGGCCACGACCGGCTTGGCATGCAGCGCGACGCCCGCCCCCGCCAGCTGGATCATGCCCAGGTCGTTGGCGCCGTCGCCCACGGCGATGGCGTTCTGCGCGGTGGTGCCCAGATGCGCGGCGATCTGCTGCAGCGCCTCGACCTTGGCCTCGCGGCCCAGCACCGGCAGGGCGACATGGCCGGTCAGCACGCCATCCTCCGCCAGCAGCGTGTTGGCGCGGTGTTCGTGAAAGCCCAGCCGATCCGCCACCGCCGCGGTAAAGGCCGTGAAGCCGCCCGAAACCAGCGCGGTATAGGCGTCATGCGCGCGCATCGTGGCCACCAGGGTTGCCCCGCCCGCGGCCATCGTGATGCGGTCGCGCAGCACGGTACCGATCACCTCCTCGGAAAGGCCCGCCAACAGGCTCACGCGCTCGATCAGCGCCTCGTGAAAGTTCAGCTCGCCGTTCATGGCGCGGGCGGTGATCTGGGCCACCCGGGCGCCGACACCTGCGAAATCGGCCAGTTCGTCGATGCATTCCTGGTTGATCATGGTCGAATCCATGTCCGCGATCAGGATCCGCTTGCGCCGCCCCTCGGTCGGCTGGATGGCCAGGTCGATGCCGATCCGCTGCAGGTCCGACCAGACCTGGTCCGCATCGGCGGGGACGGGGCCGATGTCGAATTCGGCGGCGATCCCCGGCGCCAGAACCCGCGGGGCGCTGCCCTGCCAGCGGCTGGCCAGCCCGCCCGGCAGGTCGCCGTCCAGGTTGGCGGCGGCGGGCGAGGCGATCAGCGAGACGGTGAACATGGGACGGTCATCCTTTGGTCGACATGTGGGGTGTAAGCCAAAGATTTTTCTTGCGCCAGAGACGGCAGGGCTTTACCTTGGTCCGTGGGACACCCCTCCCCAACGAGGGGCTTTTAGCTGGAAGGCTAGCCACATGAACGATCATCCGATCCCGGCCGCGCGGCCGGCCAATCCGCGTTTTTCTTCTGGCCCCTGCGCCAAGATCCCCCATTACAATCTGGACATGCTGTCGGACGCGCCCCTGGGCCGGTCGCATCGCGCCGCCATCGGCAAGTCCAAGCTGGCCGAGGCCATCGACCTGACCCGCGAGGTTCTGGGCGTGCCGGCCGATTACCGCATCGGCATCGTCCCCGGTTCCGATACCGGCGCGGTCGAGATGGCGATGTGGTCGCTGCTGGGCCAGCGCCCGGTCGAAATGCTGGCCTGGGAAAGCTTTGGCGAAGGCTGGGTCACCGACGCGGTCAAGCAGCTGAAGCTGGACGCCACCGTCCGCAAGGCCGATTACGGCAAGATCGTTGATCTGGCCGAGGTGGATTTCGACCGCGATGTCGTCTTTACCTGGAACGGCACCACCAGCGGCGTGCGCGTCCCGAACGGCGATGCGATCCCCGACGGTCGCGACGGCCTGACCATCTGCGACGCGACCAGCGCGGCCTTTGCCATGGACCTGCCCTGGGACAAGCTGGACGTGGTCACCTTCAGCTGGCAGAAGGTGCTGGGCGGAGAGGGCGCGCATGGCGTGCTGATCCTGTCCCCGCGCGCGGTCGAGCGGCTGGAGACTTATACCCCCGCCTGGCCGCTGCCCAAGATCTTCCGCATGACAAAGGGCGGCAAGCTGATCGAGGGCATCTTCAAGGGCGAGACGATCAACACGCCCTCCATGCTGGCGGTCGAGGATTACCTGGTTGCGCTGAAATGGGCCCAAGGCCTGGGCGGGTTGTCCGCGCTGATCGCGCGGGCGGATGCCAATGCGGGCGCGGTGCGCGATTTCATCGCGGACAAGGACTGGATCGCCGATCTGGCCGAGGATCCGGCGACGGCATCGACCACCAGCGTCTGCCTGAAATTCACCGATCCGACGATCAGGGACGGCGCGGGTTTCGCCAAGGCCGTGGCCAAGCGGCTGGAGAAGGAAGGCGTCGCGCTGGATGCCGGTGCCTATCGCGACGCGCCCGCAGGCCTGCGCCTCTGGTGCGGATCGACGGTCGAAACCAGCGATGTCGCGGCGCTGATGCCGTGGATCGAATGGGCCTATCGCGCCGAACTGGCCGCGCAGTAAGCGACCACGCCGGGGGCCAGCCCCCGGACAGCCCGGATATTTTCAACGAAGAAGCAGGACGTCAGCGTGGCCAGGCCCGGACGTTCCCAGACAAGGATGAATGACATGCCGAAGGTTCTCGTGTCCGACAAGCTGTCGGAAACCGCCGTCCAGATCTTTCGCGATCGCGGCGTCGAGGTGGATTACCTGCCCGATCTGGGCAAGGACAAGGAAAAGCTGGCCGAGGTCATCGGGCAGTATGACGGCCTGGCGATCCGGTCCGCGACCAAGGTGACCGAGAAGCTGCTGGAGCAGGCCGCGAACCTGAAGGTGATCGGCCGCGCCGGCATCGGGGTGGACAACGTGGACATTCCGGCCGCCAGCAAGAAGGGCGTCATCGTGATGAACACGCCCTTCGGCAACAGCGTGACCACGGCAGAACATGCCATCGCGATGATGTTCGCGGTCGCACGCCAGCTGCCCGAGGCCAGCGTCTCGACCCATGCCGGCAAGTGGGAGAAGAACCGCTTCATGGGGGTCGAGCTGTTCAACAAGACCCTGGGCGTGATCGGGGCGGGCAATATCGGCTCGATCGTGATCGACCGCGCCCTGGGGCTGCACATGAAGGTGCTGGCCTTTGACCCCTTCCTGTCAGAGGAGCGCGCCAAGGAGCTGGGCGTCGTCAAGGTCGAGCTGGACGACCTGCTGGGCCGGGCGGATTTCATCACCTTCCACGTGCCGCTGACGGAAAAGACCAAGAACATCCTGTCGCGGGACGCCATCGCCAAGCTGAAGAAGGGCGTGCGGATCATCAACTGCGCCCGCGGCGGCCTGGTGGACGAGGAGGCGCTGGCCGAGGCGCTGAAGGACGGTCGCGTGGCAGGCGCAGCCTTCGACGTCTTCGCGGTCGAACCGGCCACAGACAGCCCGCTGTTCAACCTGCCGAACGTCGTGGTGACGCCGCACCTGGGCGCCTCCACGACCGAGGCGCAGGAGAACGTCGCCCTGCAGGTGGCCGAGCAGATGTCGGACTATCTGCTGACCGGCGCGGTGCAGAACGCGCTGAACATGCCCTCGGTCACCGCCGAGGAGGCCGCGGTCATGGGTCCCTGGATCAAGCTGGCCGCGCATCTGGGGGCCTTCGTGGGCCAGATGACGGATGAGCCGATCAAGGCGATCAACGTGCTGTATGACGGCGTCGTGTCGGAAATGAACCTGAACGCGCTGAACGCGGCCGTCATCGCGGGCGTGATGAAGGCCACGAACCCGGACGTGAACATGGTCTCGGCCCCGGTCATGGCCAAGGAGCGAGGGGTCCAGGTGTCGACGACCCGGCAGGACAAGGCGGGCGTCTTCGAGGGCTATATCAAGCTGACCTGCGTGACCGGCACGCGCGAGCGGTCGATCGCGGGCACGGTCTTCAGCGACGGCAAGCCGCGCTTCATCCAGATCCGCGGGATCAACGTGGACGCCGAAGTGGGCCAGCACATGCTCTATACCCGCAACAAGGACGTGCCGGGCGTGATCGGCGCCCTGGGGATGACGCTTGGCGACCTGGGCGTGAACATCGCGAACTTTACCTTGGGCCGCTCGGCCAGCGGGGCCGAGGCGATCGCGATCCTGTACCTGGACGAGGCGATCGGCGACGAGGCCCTGGCCGCCCTGGAATCCACAGGCAAGTTCCTGCAGGCCCGCCGGCTGCAATTCGAGGTTTGACCTCGCAGTCGCGCGCCCTTACCCAAGGGCGCGCGGCCCCGCCTGACCAGCCCGCGCCACGGCAAGGACGACAGGATGCGACTTTACGCGATCGGCGACATCCACGGACATCTGGACCTGCTGAAGGCCGCGCATGAGCGGATCTTTCGCGATGGCGGGCGCGACGCGCCGATCGCGCATGTGGGCGACCTGATCGACCGGGGGCCGGATTCGCGCGGGGTGGTGGACCACCTGATGCGGGGACAGCGCGCCGGCCGCCCCTGGATCGTCACGCGCGGCAATCACGACCGCTTCCTGCCGGCCTTTCTGCGCGATGCCGACTGGATCGACCCCGGCCTGTCGTCGGGGCAGCACTGGGTGGACCATCCCGGCCTGGGGGCGGCGGCGACGCTGCAGTCCTATGGCATCGACCCCGACCAGCCGCGTCCTGCCCTGCTGGCCGAGGCGCGACGGGCCGTCCCTGCCAGTCATGCCGATTTCCTGGCCGCCCTGCCGCTGTGGCACCTGCATCCCCTGGCGCTGGTCGTGCATGCGGGGATCCGCCCCGGCGTCGATCTGCAGCGACAGGTCGAGGATGATCTGGTCTGGATCCGCGGCCCGTTCCTGGAAAGTGGCGCCGATTTCGGGCCGCTGGTCGTGCATGGACATACCGCGCTGGAGGCGCCGAGGCTTTATTCCAACCGCCTGAACCTGGACGGGGGCGCGGCCTATGGGCGCCCCTTGACGGCGGTGGTGATCGAGCCGGGCGCCGTGCACCTGCTGACGAATGAGGGGCGCGTGCCGCTGGAGGCCGCGCGCGGCTGACGCGGAACGGCGGCGGTTGGGGAGCGGTGGACAGAATCGCCCGCACCCCCTAAAAGGCGCGCTGATTTCTCGCATTTCCGAAGCAAGAGGACATCATCCGGATGCAGGCCCAAAGCCGCCACGCCAAGTACAGCCTGGGACAGGTGGTGCGGCATCGGAGCCGTCCCTTCCGGGGCGTCATCTTCGACGTCGACCCCGAATTCGCCAATACCGAGGAATGGTACGAGTCGATCCCCGAGGATTGCCGGCCCGACAAGGACCAGCCCTTCTATCATCTCTATGCCGAGACCGAGGCCACCTATTACGTGGCCTATGTCTCCGAGCAGAACCTCGAGCCCGATTGTTCCGGAGAGCCGCTGGATCACCCCGAGGTGGGCGACATGTTCGGCGCCTTCCAGGACGGGCGCTATGACCTGGTGGCGCCTGTCAACTGAGGCGCGTCAGGACTGGGCGAAGGGAATGCAGAAGGCCAGATAGTTGCGGCTGCCCTCGCGGTAATAGCACAGCGCCTGCGTCAGGTCCTGGATCAGGAACCAGCCGAAGCCGCCCTCGGGCAGGTCGTCTGGCAGCAGCGGGGGCAGGCTGCGGGGCAGCAGGCATTCCTCGGGCAGCGACACCCCGTCATCGGTCAGCGCACAGGCCAGGCCGGACTTGTGGCGCACGATCGACAGGTGGATCACCGGCAGGCGCCCGGCGCCCATCAGCTGCGGATCGTCGCAGATCGGCGCATGTTCGGCCACGTTGTTCATCACCTCGGCCAAGACCAGCTCAAGCCGCCCCAGGGTATCCTCGCTGACCTCGTCGCGAAAGCGATGGCGCACATCCTGCAGCGTGTCGCGCACGGTGATCGGATGGGCGTTCAGGATCCTGTGGAACATGGGCTGGGTCTGGGCCGAAGGGCGGTTGCCCAGGCCGGGGTCTGATCGACTGGTCGGGGTCATTCACAGGGGCTCCTTCTGAGCAGGGGTGGGACGGATGTCGAAGACGCTGTCCATGCGCGTCAGCCGGAAGACGCGCTCCACGTTCGGGGTCAGGGCGCACAGCACCAAGGCCAGGTTCTCGGGCAGGCTCTTGCGGACGGCGATCATGGCGCCCAGGCCCGAACTGTCCATGAAATCGACCGAGGCCATGTCCAGATGGACGGGCTTGCGGTTCTTGACCACGATCTCGCGCAGCTTGTCCTTGAACAGGGTCGCAATCGCGGCATCGATCCGGGGCTCGGTCACCTTGATGTTGAGATGGGTCTCGGCATCCTCGACGATGAACTGCATGATCAAACCTTCCTTGCGCTTCCTTGCCTTGACTAGCCCGAATTCGTTACGATCCCGTAAGCGCGGGCCGCGCGTGCAGGGCCGGAAAAGCCGCGCATTTGAGCGATGCCCGCACCGCCGACGCCGCGGGGGCTGCCTGCGAATGCGGCACCCGGCCTGCTTTCGGGGCAGATCAGGGCGCGCCTGCCCCCGCGATTGCGAAACTATCGGGCAAGGGCGGCGGTTCTGCAGTGGACTTCGCGCAACCGCTCCCGGATCATCGGGCGGGACGACCCGGATAATAATGCGCCAAGCAGAGGGGGGATGATGAGTTGCTATAACGAGATGTTCGAGGGCGATCGCGTCCGTGAGCCCTATGCGCGGCTTCGCGAATGGGTCGAGACCATGCCCGACGACTTCCGCCAGATGAAGCAGGCCGAGGCCGAGGCGCTGTTCCGCCGCATCGGCATCACCTTTGCCGTCTATGGCGAGGGGGGCGATCCTGACCGCCTGATCCCCTTCGACATGATGCCCCGCGTCTTTGAACAGGCCGAATGGCGCCGCCTGGAGCGCGGCATCAAGCAACGCGCCCGCGCGCTGAACGCCTTCCTCCGGGACGTCTATGGCCGGGGCGAGATCATCCGGGCCGGCCGCATCCCCGCGCGCCTGGTCTATCAGAACGACGCCTATGAAAAGGCGGTGGTGGGTTTCGTGCCCCCGCGCGGCGTCTATTCCCACATCATCGGCATCGACCTGGTCCGCACCGCCAAGGACGAATTCTACGTGCTGGAGGACAACTGCCGCACGCCGTCGGGCGTCAGCTACATGCTGGAAAACCGCGAGATCATGATGCGCATGTTCCCGCAGCTGTTCCGCCAGAACCGGATCGAGCCGGTGGACCAGTATCCCGACCTGCTGCGCCGCACGTTGGAATCGGTGGCGCCCGCGAAATGCAGCGACCGGCCGACCTGCGTGATCCTGACGCCGGGCCATTACAACAGCGCCTATTACGAGCACAGCTTTCTGGCCAACCTGATGGGGGTCGAGCTGGTCGAGGGGCAGGACCTGTTCGTGGACGGAGAGTTCGTCTACATGCGCACGACCACCGGGCCCAAGCGCGTCGACGTGATCTATCGCCGGATCGACGACCCCTATCTGGACCCGCTGTGCTTTCGCCCGGATTCGATGCTGGGCATTCCGGGGCTGATGGATGTCTATCGGTCGGGCGGCGTGTCGATCTGTTCGGCACCGGGCGCAGGCGTGGCCGACGACAAGGCCATCTACACCTTCGTCCCCGAGATGATCCGGTTCTATCTGGGCGAGGAGCCGATCCTGAACAACGTCCAGACCTGGACGCTGTGGAAGGACGACGATTACCGCTATGTCATGGAGCACCTGGGCGAGCTGGTCGTCAAGGAGGTCCACGGATCGGGCGGCTATGGCATGCTGGTCGGTCCCAAGTCGACCAGGGAGGAGATCGAGACCTTTCGCGCCAAGATCCAGGCCAACCCTTCGAATTATATCGCCCAGCCCACGCTGGCGCTGTCGACCTGCCCGACCTTCGTGGAGGAAGGCATCGCGCCGCGCCACGTGGACCTGCGCCCCTATTGCCTCTGCGGCGACCGGATCGAGCTGGTGCCGGGGGGCCTGACGCGCGTGGCGCTGCGCGAGGGGTCGCTGGTCGTGAACTCGTCGCAGGGCGGGGGTGTCAAGGACACCTGGGTCCTGTCGGAATGAGAGGGGGGAACACCATGCTCAGCCGCACCGCCTCGAACCTGTTCTGGATGGGCCGCCACCTGGAACGCGCCGAAACCGCCGCGCGCCTTCTGGACGTGGGCCAGCGCATCACGCTGTTGCCCAACACCGAGGCCGGCTACCAGAACGAGTGGAATTCGCTGCTGCAGGCGTCGGGCACCGCGTCGCTGTTCGCGCAGAAATACGGCGAGATCACGCAGGAGAAGATCGAGGAATTCATCTTCTTCGACCGCGACAACCCTTCCTCGGTCGCCAGCTGCCTGGAAAAGGCGCGCGAGGCGGGGCGGATCGTGCGCACGGCGCTGACCAGCCAGGTCTGGGACGCGCTGAACGTCTCCTACCAGGAGCTGCGGCGCATCGAGCGCATGCCGCGTGCGAAACTGGACACGGCCTCGCTGACGGATTTCACCACCGGCCACACCTCCACCGTGCGCGGCGCGATCAACGCGACGCAACTGCGCAACGACGGCTGGCATTTCATGAACCTGGGCTATGGCCTGGAACGGGCGGACGCGACGGCGCGCCTTCTGGACGTGAAATACTTTGTCCTGCTGCCGCGGATCGAATTCGTGGGATCGGGACTGGACACCTATCAGTGGCAGGTGATCCTGCGGGCGCTGTCGGCGCACCGGGCCTATCACTGGGCCTATGGCGGCGACATCACGGCGGGCCAGGTGGCGGATTTCCTGATCCTGAACGGCGAAAGCCCGCGGTCGCTGATCACCTCGCTCTATGAGGCGGTCTGGCACCTGGACGGGCTGGTGCGCCGGTATGGCGACGGGGTGCCGACCAGCGCCCGCGACAAGGCGCGCGAGGTGCTGACCGGCCTGCAGGCGCGCCAGATCGACATGATTTTCGACGAGGGCCTGCATGAGTTCCTCAGCTGGTTCATCAACGAGCTGGGCACCGTGTCGAACCTGGTGCACCAGGATTACCTGCTTGGGGGGGCATGAGCCATGAAGCTGCGGATCAGCCACGAGACCGTCTATCGCTATGACCGCCCGATCCGGAACCTGGTGCAGAGCCTGCGCCTGACGCCCTCGGTCTTCGAGGGGCAGAAGACCCATGACTGGCAGATCGGCGTGTCGGGGGGCGTCCGGGGCCCCGGCTTCCGCGACGGGGCGGGCGACTGGATCGAGGGCTGGACCGTGCGCGGGCCGGTGGACCAGGTGACGGTCCGGGTCGAGGGCCGGATCGACACCCGGGACATGGCCGGCGTCCTGCGCGGCCATCGCGAGGCGATCCACCCGCTGACCTATCTGCGCGACACGGCTCCGACCATGCCCGACCCGGCGCTGCGCGAACTGGCCCGTTCCGTGACGGGGGCTGCGGACAGGCTGGACCTGGCGCATCGGCTGTCGGCGCTGATCAGCGACCACATCGCCTTTCGCCCGGGCGTCACGCAGTCCGGCACCACCGCCGCGCAGGCGCTGGCCCTGGGCGAAGGCGTCTGCCAGGACCACAGCCACGCGCTGACCGCGCTGGCGCGCCTGCGGGGGATGCCCGCGCGCTATGTGTCGGGCTATCTGCATTCGACGGTGGACGGGCAGGCCCATGACGCCGCCCATGCCTGGGCAGAGATCCATGTCGAGGGCCTGGGCTGGGTCGGTTTCGACGCCGCCAACCGCTGCTGCCCCGATGAGCGTTATGTGCGGCTGGGATCGGGTCTGGATGCGGCCGAGGCCGCGCCCATCCGCGGCGTGGCCTTGGGCAGCGGGTCCGAGCAGCTGGATGTCAGCGTCCGGGTCGAGGAAATGGCCCAGTAGCCGCCGCGCCCGATCCTGTCCCCAAACAACCGATTGCAGCCCCGGCGCGCAGGCCCTAGCCTGCCTGCCGGACATGGAACGGGAAGACCTGGCAATGACCTATTGCGTCGGATTGAAACTGAATGCCGGGCTTGTGCTTTTGTCCGATACCCGCACCAATGCCGGGCTGGACAACATCTCGTGCTACCGCAAGATGTTCTTCTTCGGGAACCGGGACGAACGCGTCATCACCATCATGACCGCGGGCTCGCTTTCGGTCACCCAGACCACCATCGCCCGCCTGGAGGAGGCGATCGAGGACGACCTGGCGGACGAGACGACCTCGATCCTCAAGGCGCCGACCATGCTGCGCGTGGCCACGATCATCGGCGACACCCTGTCCCGCACCCGCCGCGACATCGCCGACCAGTTCCGCGACCTGAAACAGCAGGCCTCGGCCAGCATGATCGTCGGGGGCCAGCGACGCGGCGGCGACATGCGCCTGTTCCTGATCTATCCCGAGGGCAACTTCATCGAGGCGACCGAGGACACGCCCTTCCTGCAGATCGGAGAGCACAAGTATGGCAAGCCGATCCTGGACCGGGTGGTAACCCCCGCGACCAGCCTGGCCGATGCGCAGAAGGCGGTGCTGCTGTCGATGGATTCGACCCTGCGGTCGAACCTGTCCGTCGGCATGCCGCTGGACCTGGCGGTGATCGAGCGCGACGCCTGCCGCGTGACCGCGCGGCGGCGCATCCTGGACGGCGACCCCGATTTCGCCCGGATGAGCGCCGCCTGGTCCGCCGCCCTGCGCGACAGCTTCGTCAAGGTCACGATCTGACGGCGCGGCCGGTCATTTCCGGGAGTTTTTGGTGCCTCTCCGACCCCATGCGCGTTGCCGCACCGGGACCGTCGCGTTAAGCAGTCCCCAGACCAGTTCCGGGGGACCCCATGACCGACAAGACCAGCCGCACCCGCATCACCCCCGAAGAGGCGCTGGCCTATCACATGGAGCCGCGGCCGGGGAAATACGACATCGTCGCCTCCACCCCGATGACCACGCAGCGCGACCTGTCGCTGGCCTATTCGCCGGGCGTCGCGGTGCCGGTGCAGGCCATCGCCGACCGACCGGAAACCGCCTATGACTATACGACCAAGGGCAACATGGTCGCCGTCATCTCGAACGGCACCGCGATCCTGGGGATGGGCAATCTGGGCGCGCTGGCCTCCAAGCCGGTGATGGAGGGCAAGGCGGTCCTCTTCAAGCGCTTCGCCGACGTGAATGCCATCGACCTGGAGCTGGACACCGAGGACGCCGACGAATTCATCAACGCCGTCAAGCTGATGGGCCCGACCTTCGGGGGCATCAACCTGGAGGACATAAAGGCGCCCGAATGCTTTATCATCGAGCAGCGCCTGAAGGAGCTGATGGACATCCCGGTCTTCCATGACGACCAGCACGGCACGGCGGTGATCTGCGCCGCCGGCCTGCTGAACGCGCTGGAACTGTCAGGCAAGCGGATCGAGGACGTGCGGATCGTCCTGAACGGCGCAGGGGCTGCGGGCATCGCCTGCCTTGAGCTGCTGAAATCCATGGGCGCGCGGCACGAGAACTGCATCATGTGCGACACCAAGGGGGTCATCTACCAGGGCCGGACCGAGGGCATGAACCAGTGGAAATCGGCCCATGCGGTCGTGACCGACGCACGCAGCCTGGAGGACGCCATGAAGGGCGCCGACGTCTTCCTGGGCGTCAGCGCCAAGGGGGCCGTGACCCAGGACATGGTCGCCAGCATGGCCGACAACCCGGTGATCTTCGCCATGGCGAACCCCGACCCGGAAATCACGCCCGAGGATGCCCATGCCGTCCGCCCCGACGCCATTGTGGCCACGGGCCGCAGCGATTACCCGAACCAGGTCAACAATGTTTTGGGTTTTCCCTACCTGTTCCGCGGGGCGCTGGACATCCATGCCCGCGCCATCAATGACGAGATGAAGATCGCCTGCGCCGAGGCCCTGGCCCGGCTGGCGCGTGAGGATGTCCCCGACGAGGTCGCCATCGCCTATGGCCGCAAGCTGCAGTTCGGCCGCGACTACATCATTCCGACGCCCTTCGACCCGCGCCTGATCCATGTCGTGCCGCCCGCCGTGGCCCACGCGGGCATGGACACGGGCGTTGCGCGGCGCCCGATCATCGACATGGAGGGCTATGTCCAGTCGCTGAAGAACCGCATGGACCCGACGGCGGCGATCCTGCAGGGCATCCATGCCCGCGCGCGCCAGAAACAGGCCCGGATGATCTTTGCCGAAGGGGACGACCCGCGCGTGCTGCGCGCCGCCGTCGCCTGGCAGCGCGGCGGCATGGGCCAGGCGCTCGTCGTCGGCCGCGAGGCCGAGGTCAAGGCCGAGCTTCAGGCACTGGGCATGGGCGATGCGTTCCGCGAGATCAGCGTGATCAACGCCGCCAACAGCCGCCACATGGAGGCCTATCACCAGTTCCTCTACCAGCGCCTGCAGCGCAAGGGTGTCGACCGCGAGGACGCGACCAAGCTGGCCAACCGCGATCGCCACATCTTTGCGGCGCTGATGCTGGCGCATGGCCATGGCGACGGGCTGGTGACCGGGGCCACGCGCAAGAACGCGCCGGTGCTGGCCCAGATCGGCCATGTCTTCGACGTGCGGCCCCAGGACGGGGCGGTGGGCATCACGGCCGTCCTGCACCGGGGGCGGATCGTGCTGATCGGCGACACGCTGGTCCATGAATGGCCCGAAGCCGAGGATCTGGCCGACATCGCCACCCGCGGCGCGGCCGTGGCGCGGGGCCTGGGTCTCGATCCGCGCGTGGCCTTTTTGTCCTTTTCGAACTTCGGCTATCCGGTCAGCGAACGCGCGATCAAGATGGCCGAGGCGGCCAAGGTGCTGGACCGCCGTGGTGCCGATTTCGAATACGAGGGCGAGATGACCGTCGACGTCGCCCTGAACCCCGAGGCCGCCGCGCGTTACCCGTTCAGCCGCCTGACTGCGCCCGCCAACGTGCTGGTCGTGCCGGCGCGGCATTCGGCCTCGATCTCGGTCAAGCTGATGCAGGAGATGGCGGGGGCCACGGTCATCGGGCCGATCCTGACGGGCGTGTCCAGGCCGATCCAGATCTGCTCGACCAACTCCACCGTCAGCGACATCCTGAACATGGCGGCCATCGCGGCGGGCGGCGTGGGCGCGCAGAACTGATCAGGCGTCGCGGTCGAACTGGCGCTGGCGCTCGCGGAAACGGGCGCGGTCGTCGGCGGAATATTCCTCCGCGCAGCGATGGCAGCAGACGCCCTCCTCGAATTCGGGGCGTGCGCGATCCTCGGGCGCCAAGGGGCGGCGGCAGGCGTGACACAACCCGTGCCGCCCTTGGCTTAGGCCATGGGTCAGGCTGACACGCTGGTCGAAGACAAAGCACTCGCCCTGCCAGCGGCTGTCCTGGGCGGGAACCTCCTCCAAGTATTTCAGGATGCCGCCCTGGAGGTGATAGACCTCCTCCACGCCCTGCGAGATCAGGTAATTGGTGGATTTCTCGCAGCGGATGCCGCCGGTGCAGAACATCGCGATACGCTTTCCCTGGAATCGCTCGGCGTTCTGCTGCCACCAGGCCGGAAAGTCGCGAAAGCTCTTAGTGCCCGGATCGACGGCGCCCTGAAAGCTGCCGATCTGCACCTCGTAATCGTTGCGCGTGTCGATGACGGCCACATCAGGCGCCTCGATCAGCGCGTTCCAGTCGGCGGGGGCGACATAGCGGCCGACGGCGGCGGTGGGGTCCACGTCGGGCTGGCCCATGGTCACGATCTCGCGCTTCAGCCGGACCTTCATCCGGGCAAAGGGCGGCGTCTCGGCAGTGCTTTCCTTCCAGTCCAGCGCGGCAAAGCCCGGCCAGGCGCGGATGTGGTCCAGCACCGTCATGATCCCTGCCTGCGACCCCGCGATGGTGCCGTTCACGCCCTCGGGCGCCAGAAGCAGCGTGCCGCAGAGGCCTTGCGCCCGGCACAGGTCCAGAAGCGGCCCCTGGCAAGCCTGGGGGTCGGGAAGACGGGCGAAATGATACAGTGCGGCAACGGTCAGCATGGGCGCGGCCTTAGCGGGCCGCGCCGTGGCAGGCAAGACCCGCCGTCAGAAGGTCAGGCCCAGGGCCAGCCCGCCCAGCAGCCAGGTCAGCAGCGTGATCAGCACCACGCCGACCACGTTCAGCACCGCCCCGCCGCGCGCCATCTGCGCGATCGTGACCGTGCCGGTACCAAAGACGATGGCGTTCGGAGGCGTGCCCACCGGCAGCATGAAGGCGCAGGTCGCCGCCAGCGCGGCCGGGATCAGCAGCGTCATCGGGTCCACGCCGATGCCAAGCGCGACGCCGCCCAGGATCGGGATGAAGGTGGCCGCCGTGGCGGTGTTTGACGTCACCTCGGTCAGGAACAGGATGATCGTCACCACCGCCGCGACAAGCAGCACGATGGGCAGCGCGCCCAGACCCGTCACCTGCTGGCCGAACCAGCTGTCCAGGCCCGAGGACGCGACCGCCGAGGCCAGGCTGAGGCCGCCGCCGAACAGCAGCAGCACGCCCCAGGGCAGTCCGCGTTCGGCATCCTTCCAGTCCAGCACCATCTGGTTCCGCCCGCGCCCCGGCAGCAGGAACATCACGAGGCCTGCCCCGATGGCGATGGCGGTGTCGTCAAAGCTGTCCAGCCAGGGGGCCGCATCGCCCACGCCGGGGATGGAGGTCAGGAGCCCCGGCACGACCCACAGGAAGGCCGCGCCCAGAAAGACCGCCAGCACCATCCGCTCGCCCTGGCTGAGGGGGCCGAGGTCGCGGACCTGCTCCTCGATCATCTGGCGCCCGCCCGGGATCTCGGGCAGGTCGAAACGGTAAAGGACGCGGGTCATCAGCAGCCAGCCCAGGATGATGAAGATGAAGGCCAGCGGCGTGCCCAGCATCATCCACTCCAGAAACCCGATGTTGCGGCCCAGTTCATCCGCGGCATAGCCCGCCACGATGGCATTGGGCGGGCTGCCCAGCAGCGTGCCCAGGCCGCCCATCGAGGCCGACCAGGCGATGGACAGCACCAGGCAGACGCCGAAGGCGCTGATATCGGGGTCGCGCACCACATCGGTGATCGCCGCCCCGCCCGCCATCGCCTCGCCCGCCGCCGCGCCGTCCTGGCGCGAGCCGCGTTCGACCACCAGCGACAGGACCGACAGGCCGATGGGCAGCATCATCAGCGTGGTCGCCGTGTTCGACACCCACATCGACAGAAAGCCCGTGGCCAGCATCATGCCCAGCACGATCCGGCGCGGCGCCACGCCGACCTTGCGCAGCGTCAGCAGCGCGATCCGCGTGTGCAGGTGCCATTTCTCCATCGCGATGGCGATCAGGAAGCCGCCCAGGAACAGGAACACGATGGAACTGGCATAGGGCTGCGTCGTCTCGCCCACGGTGCGTTCTGTCAGGGCGGGGATCAGCACGATGGGCAACAGCGCGGTGGCCGACAGCGGGATCGCCTCGGTCATCCACCAGACCGCCATCAGCGTGCCGATGGCGGCCACGACCCGCGCATCCGGCGACAGATCCTGCTGCCCGCCCAGCAGCCACCAGACCAGCCCCGCCAGAACCAGGCCCAGGGCCCGCAGGCCCCAGGTCATCGCGGCGGACCGGAGGGGGGCTTCGTTCTCGTCATGCTCGACGGGATGGTGCAGATCGTCCTTGATGCCCATCGGATGCGTCCTTTTCCTTGGCTGCGCAGAATTGGTTGCACTTATCGCACCGGCGCAGTCGCCGCCACGGCCGCGCCCGAGATTTTCATCACGGGACTTGACCCTGCCCCGCCCGGCTTGCCTTACTGGCACCCACCCTGCCGGAGACTGCCATGCCCCATGCCCTGATCGTCGTCGACATGCAGGTCGATTTCTGTCCCGGTGGCGCGCTGGCGGTCGGGGGCGGCGATCAGCTGGTCACCCCGATCAACGCCATGATGGGCGATTTCGATGCGGTCATCCTGACCCAGGACTGGCATCCCGCGGATCACGCCAGCTTTGCCCCCAATCATCCGGGCGCAAAGCCCTTTGACCAAGTGCAGATGCCCTATGGCCCGCAGGTCCTGTGGCCCGCGCATTGCGTGATCGGCACGGCGGGCGCGGGCTTTCATCCCGACCTGGACGTGACGCGGGCCGACCTGATCCTGCGCAAGGGCTTTCGTCCCGGCATCGACAGCTATTCGGCCTTTTTCGAGAATGATCAGGCGACCCCCACCGGCCTTGCCGGCTATCTGCGCGACCGCGACCTGCAGCAGCTGAGCTTCGTGGGGCTGGCCCATGATTTTTGCGTGGCCTGGAGCGCGCTTGACGCCGCCAGGCTGGGGTTCCGGGCACGGGTTGTCGAAGAGGCCTGCCGGGCGATCGACCTGGACGGCAGCCTGGCCGCGGCGCGTGACGCGATGCGGCAGGCCGGGGTCGATCTGGCCTGATCCCTGGGCTTGCGCCCCCTGTCCGATCCGGGCACCAAGGGAAAAATGCCGAAGGATCAGCACAGATGGTCGATATCGCCACGCGCGTCTACAACCACAAATGGAAGATCGACCCGATCGTCCGGTCGCTGATCGACACCGACTTCTACAAGCTGCTGATGTGCCAGTCGGTGTTCCGCAACCGGCCCGACACGTCGGTGACCTTCAGCCTGATCAACCGCAGCCCCTCGGTCCGCCTGGCCGACCTGATCGACGAGGGCGAGCTGCGCGAACAGCTGGACCATGTGCGCAGCCTGTCCCTGACGCGGGGCGAAAGCACCTGGCTGCGCGGCAACACCTTCTATGGCAAGCGCCAGATGTTCCGCTCGGACTTCATGGAGTTCCTGGAGGGGATGCGCCTGCCGCCCTATCACCTGCAAAAGCGCGACGGCCAGTACGAGCTGACCTTCGAGGGCCCCTGGCCGCAGGTCATGATGTGGGAGATCCCGGCCCTGTCGGTCCTGATGGAGCTGCGGTCCCGCGCTGTCCTGCGCGACCTGGGCCGGTTCGAGCTGCAGGTCCTCTATGCCCGCGCCATGACGCGCCTGTGGGAAAAGATCGAGGCGCTGCGCGTCCTGCCGGACCTGCGCATCGCCGATTTCGGCACCCGCCGGCGGCACAGCTTTCTGTGGCAGGACTGGGCGGTGCAGGCGATGATGGAGGGCCTGGGCCAGCGCTTCATCGGCACGTCGAACTGCCTGATCGCACAGCGCCGCGACATCGAGGCGATCGGCACCAATGCGCATGAACTGCCGATGGTCTATGCCGCGCTGGCCGATGACGACGCAGCGCTGCGGCGCGCGCCCTATGACGTCCTGGCCGACTGGCACGAGGAGCATGACGGCAACCTGCGCATGATCCTGCCCGACACCTATGGCACCGAGGGCTTCCTGGCCGGGGCGCCGGATTGGCTGGCCGGCTGGACGGGCATCCGCATCGACAGCGGCGACCCGGCCACGGGCGCCGAAACCGCCATCCGCTGGTGGCAGGACCGGGGCGAGGATCCCAAAAGCAAGCTGATCATCTTTTCCGACGGCTTGGACGTCGAGCGCATCATGGCGCTGCACCGGCAGTTCCACGGCCGCGTGAAGGTCAGCTTTGGCTGGGGAACGCTGCTGACGAACGATTTTCGCGGGCTGGTGCCGGGCGACGGGCTGGCGCCCTTCAGCCTGGTCTGCAAGGCGGTCGCGGCGGACGGCCGTCCCACCGTCAAGCTGTCCGACAATCCCGCCAAGGCCACCGGCCCGGCCGACGAAATCGCGCGCTACAAGCGGGTCTTCGGCGTGGGCGAGCAGGCGGCGGAACCGGTCACCGTCTGATCAGGGCGCCGCAACCCAGAGGACCAGCACGCTGGTCAGCGCTCCCAGAAGGCCGGTGATCGGCAGGGTGACCAGCCACGCCGCCATGATGGTGACCACGTGGCTGCGCCGGATCAGGATGCGGCGGCGGGTCTCCTCGGCCGGCAGCGCCTCGGGGCGGCGGTCCCTGCGGCGGTCCAGCCATTCCCGCGCAAAGCCCACGCCGAAGATGCCGCCCACCGCCACATGGGTGGTCGAAACCGGCAGCCCGAAGCCCGAGGCGGTCAGGACCGTGACCGCCGTCGCCAGCGACACGCAGAACGCGCGCCCGGTGTTCAGCCGGGTGATGCCGCTGCCGACCATGTTCACCAGCCGCCGCCCGAAGAACAGCGTCCCCGCGGCGATAGAGAGGCCTGCGCCGATCAGGACCAGCGTCGGCACCAGGCCGATCTGCCCCTCGATCACGCGCCCCCGCAAAATCACCGACAGCGGGCCTGCGATATTGCCGACATCATTGGCGCCGTGGGCAAAGCCCATGATGACAACAGATGTCAGCAGCGCCGGGCGCAGCAGGCGCTTGACCCCCGGCTTGCGCGGATGCTGGGCCAGTTCCTCCAGGACGTTCCGCCGGGTATTGGCATAGCTGGCCGCGGCCGCGGCGGCCGCGACCGGCAAGGCCAGCGACGGCAGCCGCAGCAGCAGCATGACATAGGCCGCAAACAGCCCGCCCATCGCCGCCACCAGGGCCGGCAGCCAGCGCAGCGCGGCACGGCCGCGATCCTCGGCCTCCAGCACCTTCAGCCGCAGCAGCATCAGCAGGCCACCGGCCAGCACGCCCGCCACGATCGGCGTCACCACCCAGACCGAGGCGATCATGCCCAGGGTTCCCCAGGCCACGGCCTGCAGGCCCAAGGCCGCAGCGCCCGCCCCCGCGATGCCCCCCACGATCGAGTGCGAGGTGCTGACGGGCAGCCCGATGCCGGTCGCCAGCGTGATCCAGGTCGCCGCGGCGATCAGCGCGGCCAGCATCACCATCGGGATCTCTGCCGCGCCGGACAGCGGCGCCAGTTCGACCACCCCCCGCGCCAGCCGGTCCGTCACCTCGTCCCCCGCCAGGACTGAACCCGCCAGCCCGGCCAGCGCCACCAGGATCAGGCCGGGCAGAAGGCCAATGGCCCCCGCCCCCACCGCAGGTCCCAGAGAGTTGGCGACGTCGTTCGACCCGATCGCGATCCCCAGCCAGCCGGCGACGATCAGCCCGGCACCCACCGTCAGCATGGCGGGGGCCGCGTCCGACAGCGCCATGATCAGCAGCAGCCCGCCCACCAGGCACAGGACCGACAGGCCCAGCCGCCAGACCGGGCGAAAGGCGTGCATCTGCGCGACCTCGGCATGGGTGATCCGGCCGAGGTCCTTGTCGAGCGTGCGGAAAGTGGCGCGGCCGCTCATGCAGGCCGCGAGGGGTCGGGCAGGGGCAGATCTTCCAGCGAGATCAGGATGCGCTTCAGGCCGGCTTCGGCCACCTGGTCGGACGCCTCGGCGGGCGTGAACCAGCGGGCGTGGCGCTGGTCAGCCTCGGGGAAATTGGCGGCGCGGCTGTCAACGAACAGCAGAAAGACCCGCACCTCGACCGGGACGGAAAAGCCCTGCTCCTGCGCCTTGTCGTAGTGGTAGCGGCCCAGTTCCTGGTCCGCGATCCGGCCGCGCACCCCGGCCTCTTCCCAGGCCTCCTGGGCTGCGGCGCCGGCCAGGGTGCGGCCTTCCATGGGCCAGCCCTTGGGGATCACCCAGCGTCCCGTGTCACGGCTGGTGATCAACAGCACCTGCCCGCTGACCGGGTCGCGGCAGATGGCACCCACCTGCATCGCCGCCGGCCGGCGACCCAGCAGCATCTGGAGGGATCGGCGCCACAGCTTCATTCGGCGTCATCTACCTTGCCCCTGAGGGTTTTCACCTCGCCCCGCACGGTCTTAGCCTTCAGCCGCCGCCGCTGGCTGCCCAGGGTCGGGCGCGTGGCGATCCGGCGCTTGGGGGCCGACAGGGCCTGCCGGATCAGCTCGGCCAGCCGCTCGCGCGCCAGTTCGCGGTTGCGGGCCTGGCTGCGCGTTTCCTGCGCCAGGATCAGCACCGCGCCTCCCTGCGTCCAGCGCCGCCCGGCCAGCCGCTGCAACCGCCGCTTGACCGCATCCGTCAGGTTGGGAGAGCGCGCCGCCTCGAACCGCAGCTCGACCGCGGTCTCGACCTTGTTCACGTTCTGCCCGCCCGGTCCCTGTGACCGGGTGAACTGTTCGGACAGCTCCCATTCCTCAATGGCGATGGTGTCGGTGATATACAACATGGCCATAGGATATGAGCGCTTGTGCAGCCGGTTAAAGCACAATCGGGTTAATGATTGGTAAATTCCGGCTGTGCCCTAGACCAATCGACTGCGTTCCTGCTCCGGCCAATGGGCATAGGGCAGCACCGCGCCTTCGGTCCGGCTCTGCCGGACGCGCGCCAGATCCACTTCGGCCAAGACCCATCCCGGCTGGTCCATCCCGCCTTCGGCGATGATCCCCGTCTCGGGCCAGAACCCGTCCGGCGGCCCATAGACCGAGGCCCGGCCGCGGTTTTCGTCCAGCGCGGGCATCCAGTCGCAGGCCCCCACGGTCGGGGCCTGGACCACGACGCATTGGCTTTCCAGCGCGCGGGCCATCGCGCCGATGCGGACGCGGTGAAACCCTGCCACGGTATCGGTGCAGCTGGGCACCAGCAGCAGTTCGGCCCCGGCTTCGGCCAGGACCCGCCCCAGCAGCGGAAACTCGCTGTCGTAGCAGATCAGGACGCCGATCCGACCCAGCGCCGTGTCGAAGATGCGCAGGCCCGGCGCGCCGGTCACGTCCCAATCCTCACGCTCGAACCGGGTCATGATCTGCTTGTCCTGGTGGCCGATGCGCCCGTCCGGACCGTAAAGCACCGCCCGGTTCACCGGACGCCCGCCTTCGAAGACCGGCCCCGAGGCGCCGAGGATATGGCAGCCGTGGTCGCGGGCCAGCTGCAGGTGCAGGTCCTCGACATGTGGCCAATGGCGTGCGACCTCATGGAGGCTGGCCTCCAGGTCGCCGGCCACCGCAGGGCCGCCCAGGGATGCCAGTTCCATCGCCCCGTATTCGGGAAAGACCAGCAGGTCGGCGCCCTGCGCGTCCTGCACCCAGCGCGTCAGCTTGGCCCGATAGGCGTCGAAATCCTCGAACCAGTCGATGGGATAGGCGGCGGCGGCAATCTTCACAGTTCTCTCATCCAGAATTGCAGGCGCTTGTCGGTTTCCTCGGCCTCGCCCAGGTCCTTCCAGGCGAACTGGGCTATCACCCCCGGCAGGGGCTGATAGCCGCGCTTGCGCCAGAATTCGTCCAGGGGGCGGTAGCCTTCGGGCCGCGCGGGATGGTCCTTCGGGCGGATCACGCTGCAGAAGGCCGAATGGCGCAGCCCCAGGTCGCGGGCATGCGCCTCGCGCGCGTCAAAAAAGGCATGCCCGATGCCCTGCCCGCGATACTGGGGCAGCAGGACCGATTCGGCGCAGTAGAAGATCTGGTCCAAGGGCTCGGGCCGGTCCGCGAAGGCGGCGGCAAAATCGGCGGCATGGTCGGACATCGGCGCGCCGGTCGCGGCGCCGACAATGCGGTCGCCGTCCAGCGCCGCCACGACCACGGCGCCCGGCGACTGATAGGCCCTCAGGTAATCGCGCTCGTAATCCGCATCTCCGTCATAGAGATAGGGAAAGTCGCGAAAGACCGAGATGCGCAGACGCGCGACATCGTCCAGCGCCGCGGCCAGCGCATCGCCGGTCAGGACGCGCGTCGTCACGCTCATGCGTTGACCTGTGCGATCCAGTCCGCGAGGTTGTAATAGGTCGTCACGCGGGCGACCTTGCCGTCGCGGATGGTGAAGAAGGCGCCGGCCGGCAGGCGATAGGTCTGGCCCTTGGCCTCGGGCAGGCCCTCGTCGGTCTTCAGATAGGTGCCGTTGACCACGAATTCGGCCGCGGCGCGGTCGCCGGCCTCGTTGGCAAAGATCACCATGTCTGTCAGGTTCTCGCGATATCTTTCGGTCATATGCGCGTTGAAGGACGCGAACAGGTCCTTGCCCTTGCGGATCTGGCCCTCGTTCACGTGATGCTCGACCTGGTCATGAACCATGGCCAGCATCAGGTCGGTGTCCCCGGCATTGAAGGCATCGTAATAGGCGGCGATCAGGGCTTTGGCGTCCATCGGTCTCTCCTTGGCAGTGGCATGTCTCTAGCGCCAAATTCGCCGGCCGTCACCTCCGCCCAAGGTTGCAGGCTGCCGATCAGGGGGCGCCATGCCTTGAATTCCGGCTTGAACCTGCTAGCGCTGATGCAAATAAATCGGAGAACCCAATGACCGGACAAGATCAGCTGGGCAGGCGCGAGATCACCTGCTTCAAGGCCTATGACGTGCGTGGCGAGCTGGGCAAGAACCTGGACCCCGACGTGGCCTACCGGATCGGCCGCGCCTTTGCGCAGGCCCGCCAGGCAAAGCGGGTCGTGGTCGGCCGCGACAGCCGCGAATCCTCGCCCGAACTGGCCAAGGCGCTGATCGAGGGGCTGACGGATGGCGGCGCCGACGTACTGGACCTGGGCCTGGCCGGCACCGAGGAGGTCTATTTCCACACCGGCAACCAGGACACCGATGGTGGGATCGAGGTCACGGCATCGCACAATCCGATCAACTACAACGGCATGAAGATCGTGGGCCGCGGCTCGGCGCCGCTGGACCCGGCGACGGAACTGCCGCCGATCGTGGAGCTGGCGACCAGCGGCGACTTTGCCCCGGCCAGCAAGGGCAGCGTCACCGATTTCAGCCATGCCCGCGCGGAATATGCCAGCCGCATGGCGGATTTCGTGGATGTGGCAGCCCTGAAGCCGATGAAGATCGTGGTGAATGCCGGCAACGGCACCGCCGGTCCCACCTTCGACGCCATCGCGGCCGAGCTGGAACGCCGCGGCGCGCCGCTGACCTTTGTTCGGATGCACCATGATGTGGACTCGAGCTTTCCGAACGGCATCCCCAACCCGCTGCTGGACGAGAACCAGCCCCCCACCGTCGCCAAAATGATCGAGGAGAAGGCCGACCTGGGCGTGGCCTGGGACGGCGATTTCGACCGTTGCTTCTTCTTCGACGAGAACGGCCGCTTCATTCCGGGCGAATACATCGTGGGCCTTCTGGGCGCCGCCTTCCTGGAAAAGTCGCCGGGCGAGAAGATCGTGCATGACCCGCGCGTCATCATGAACACCCGCGCCATGATCGAGGAGGCCGGCGGCGAGGCCGTGGTCAGCAAGACCGGCCATGCCTTCATCAAGCGCAAGATG
Source organism: Paracoccus sp. T5 (assembly GCF_048538155.2). Classification (GTDB taxonomy): domain Bacteria; phylum Pseudomonadota; class Alphaproteobacteria; order Rhodobacterales; family Rhodobacteraceae; genus Paracoccus. The sequence continues at coordinate 239,270 of NZ_CM135809.1, read as the reverse complement.
CGCGATGTCGGCGCGATCTATGGCGGCGAGATGTCGGCCCACCATTATTTCCGCGACTTCTATTACTGCGACAGCGGGATGCTCCCCTGGCTGCTGATGATCGAACTGCTGTCCCGCAAGGGCAAGACCCTGGCCGAGCTGCTGTCCGAGCGGATGCGGCTCTATCCGTCCTCGGGCGAGACGAACTACACGATCGAGGATCCGGATGCGGCCATCGCGCGGCTGATCGAGACTTATGAGGGCAAGGCCGACAGCCGCGACGATCTGGACGGCGTGTCGCTGAACTTTGGCACGTGGCGCTTCAACCTGCGCAAGTCGAACACCGAGCCGGTGGTTCGCCTGAACGTCGAGGCGGATGGCGACGCGGCCCTGGTGGCCGAAAAGAAGGCCGAACTGGCAGCCATCCTGAAGGGCTGACCCCCCGCATCACGATCAGGGGCCGCGCCATGGGGCGCGGCCTTTTTCGTTCAGGCCGGATCGCCAAAGCCGAAGGTGACATAGTCCCGCAGATAGGCGCCGCGCGCCGCCTCCAGCAGCGCCTTGTCGCGCAGGAAATCCGGCATCTGCGGGGGTGTCAGGTCCTGCAGCCCCGGCATGGGGATACCGGCGGCGGCGGCCAGGGCGGCCATCTCCTCGGCCAGCCGCTCTTCCCGGATCAGCATGTCGGGGCTGGAAAAGCGCGAAAAACCGGCGATGACTTCGGTCTGGCTGGCCCATCCCGCCCGGGTGGGCAGCGTCGTCTGGCCGTTCAGGTTGCGCCGCAGGAAGCCCAGAAAATCGGCGAAAAGCGACAGCTGCGCGTCCTGCGACAGCCCGGCCAGCGCCTCGTCGGCGGGCAGCGGCACGCGGTGGACGTCGCGCATCAGCTGGCGCAGGTCGGCCGAGGCGTCGGTCAGAAGATGCTGGAAGGCCGTCCATGCCCGGTAGAGCGGGTGGCGCAGCACCGCAAAGCTGCGATGGCCGGGATGCTTGCGCTTCCACTGGCGCAGGGTGGATTGGGTGAAATCGGACTGGGCCCGCCCCAAACCCGCCATCCAGTCCCGCACCTGCCTGTCCGGACCGCCGCGCACCGGCATGTAGAGCAGGCCGTGCCCCGCCTCGGTCGCGCAAAAGCTGGGCACGGCCGGGCCGCGGCCCGGCTCGAAACTGGGGATGCGCCGCAGGGAAAACGGGTCGATCTGCTGCAGGTCGGCCTGCATCTGGTCAAAGTTGCGGACCTTGTCGGCCAGCTCTCGCGGGTTCTGGGGCACCTGGTCGCGGGCGGGATCGACGCGCGCAATGTCGGTTCGGCCCAGCCAATGCGCCAGCCCGGTCATCACCTCGGGGTCGCGCAGGTCCTCGTAGCCCAGCCAGAAGCCGCTCTGCCCGGTCACCTGCAGCCGGTGCATCACGCGCTGCTGGAACTGCTCGATCGCGGACAGCATCTCGCGGAACTCGGGGCCGTCATAGGTGACGGCGGCGGGGATCGGGGTCTCGGTCTCGTTCAGCTTCCACTGGTTCGTCTCACGCGCGAGGCAGGTCGAGACATAGCTGTCCAGCGGATTGCGCGTCAGGATGATCTTGGCGCAGTGCCGGTCCTCCAGGATCGCGTCGAAGACCCGCGGATCGTGGTCGTGGAAATAGCGGAAACCCGGCAGATGCCCCGGCTTGTCGAACAGCTTGCGCAACAGCCGCATCGGGTCCGCCTCGCGCTCCTCGCGGGTGATGCCCTGCAGCTCGTCCTTGTCGGGCCAGCCCATCATGTAGGGGTTGAACGCCTCGCCGAAGCAGGTGACGCCCTTGAGCGCGTTCAGCGTCGCCTCCAGCAGGTTCGACCCGGTGCGCATCTCGGCAAAGATGACAAAGCTGCGAAACGGTGCGGTCATTCTGCGGCGGTCCTTTCAGACAGGGATGTTTCGGGAAGCGGCAGCCCGTCGCCGGACAGGCGCGGACGCAGCCCGGAATTGCGCAGCCGGCGCAGCAGGTCAGCCAGGCCGCCCGGATTGCGCATCTTCGGCATGCCCCCTGCTGCGGCGGGCGTGACCGGCAGCTGCTGCAGGGTCTGCATCAGGATCGCCTCGGGGCGCGCTAGGAAATCGGTCAGCTCGTGGACATGGACCCGCGCCTTGACCCAGACCGAATTGAGCACGTCCAGCTGCGCCAGCTCCGCCCGCTGCAGCTGCGCCGTCACGCGCCGGATGTCATCGAAGGGCATGCCCGATTCCAGCAGGGGCAGCATCCATGCCCCGGTGATCACATGGAGATGCGCGTTCGGGTCGGTCGCCATGAACCAGTTCAGGGCCTGGTTGTCGCGCGGGCTGAACTGGAACATCTGGATGCGCGGCGAGATGCGGATCACCGCCGTCAGAAAGCCCAGGGGGTCGCGGTCGCGGGTCAGCGTGCTGTTCGAGATCGCGCCCGGCCCGATCTGGGGACGGCCTGCGAATTCCGCCATTTCCGGGCCCAGCAGGTGACCATGGACATCGGCCTCCACCAGGTCGCCCAGCCAGGTCTCGAAATCGGGGAAGAGGTCGGAAAATCCCTGGAAGACGGCATAGGGGGCCGAGGTCTTGCCGTTCTCGGCATCCTTGCGGGGAAAGCGGCTCTGCATGTAGAGGCCCGGCCGGCCCAGCAGACGGCGGCGGACCGTGCGGTTGATCAGCCGTTCGAACCGCTGGGGCTGCGGCGCGCCGGTTTCAGGCGCCCCCGGACGCGGGAAATGCGCCAGCAGGCGTTCGGCACCCGGCCAGAACTTGCGCGCGACAAAGCAGCGCGATTCCTCCAGCATCAGGATATGGTCGTCATAGAGCTGATAGGGCCGCCCGTCATGGTCGAACTTGGCCAGCGTCAGCGACCGGCTCTCGATCCGCCCGGCGTGGCGGCGGGCCAGGGTCTGGAAATAGCTTTCGTCCGGGATCCAGCTGTAGCGGAAGAACCGGTCGAATTCCGGGCGGCGCGGGTCCTCCAGGATCGCACGCAGCGTGGCGGTCGTCAGGCACCACCACTGCGACCCCAGATGCGGCGCGATGCCCTTGGGCAGGCGCCGCCGGATGCGCAGCGCGCGCTGCCAAGCCACGAGGCGGTCGAACAGCCAGCGCCGGCGGCGCCAGTCCAGCGGGTGGAACAGGGTAAAGCGTTCCTCGTTCAACCCGCCAACTGTCCAGCCGACGTCATAGGCGCTGACGCTTTCGATATGGTCGCGATCCGGGTCCAGCGCCAGAAAGGCGGCCAGTTCCCGCACCGGCCGCAGGGGCAGACAGGACCCCGAGGCCAGGTAGACGTGGGTGGTGTCGGGAAAGCTGTCCAGCAGCAGCTGCGCCGCGTCCTGCGTGGCCTTGACGAGGCTGAAGCCGCCCCAGTTGCAGCGGTGACGGCGCGAATAGACGATGTCCGGCAGATCGGACAGCGCCGCCTGCATCCGCGCGACGGCCTTGGCGGGCGCCTTGGCGTCGATATGGATGGACACGCGCGCCCCACCGGCCGCCCAGATGCGCACCATCTGCGACGCGGCATCCAGCTCGGCATGGCAGAGCAGCACGACCCCAAGGCGGACGTCCTGCGTCACGCCCAGTTCCCCCGCGAGATCAGGCCCAGGTCCTCCAGCTGCCGCCAGTCGGAATATTGCCGCGATTCGCTGCACCACAGGCTGGTCCCGCGCCGCAGGCCCGCGTGATAGGCCTTGTATTCCTTGCTGTTGGCATAGTGCTGACGCCGGTCCAGCTCCTCTGCGGATTTCTGCGCGAAGACCGACAGGAACTTGGCGTGCAGCAGGCAGCCCGAGGCCTGTTCGCCGCCGCTTTCGTCATAGACCAGGTTCAGGTGACGCGGCAGCAGCATATGGGTCGAGCTGACATAGGCATAGCGCCAGTGCCACTTGACCAGCGGGATCTTGTTCAGCGCCGGCCCCGCCAGCGGGTCCATGGCAAAGAACTCGCGCGTGCGGGGGCCGCCCTGGATCCACAGGTTGCCGTAATAGGCGTTCTTGGTGATCGTGTAATTGGCCGGATCGAACCAGCTGGCGATCCGGAACGGGTCGCTGTCCGCCTCGTAGGTCTCGTCCTCGATATTGCCGCTCGGATACATGTCCAGCAGCATCGCCGGGAACGACCGCCGCTGCGATGCGTCCAGCCAGCCGGTCAGCGCCGCCAACGGTCGGGAATCGCAATGCGGATAGATCAGGAATTCGTCCGGATCGACGGTCAGGCACCAGTGCCCGTGACCGTATTTCATCAGCAGCCGGTTCAGCCAGTCCATGCCAAAGCGCGACCGCTTGTAGCTGGCATTGGTCCACCACAGCGACACGTCGGGCTGGGCGGCCAGATACTGCCCGCTGCCGTCGTCGCTGTTGTTGTTGACGAAGAGGAAGTGGTCCACGCCCAACCTGCGGTAGTAGTCCAGGAAATAGGGCAGCCGAACCCGTTCGTTGCGCATCGTGACGAAGGCCAGGATGTGACCCTTGCGGATCTGCGCGGTCCGGTTGACCACTGGCCTCAGGGCGCGGCGCCGGTTGAAGGCCCTGACGATCAGGTACTGGCGCTCTGCCCGGCGCCGCAGCTGCGCGGGTATGGGAAAGCGCGCCGCGGGCATCAGGCGGTCCGGCCGGGGGCGAAGGTCTGAAGGCAAGACGTCATGGCGTTAAGCAATGTGCCCCGACGGGCGAATTGGCAAGAGCTTTCAGCCGGTCCTTTTCCCGTCCCAGTTGCCTGTTCCCATCAGCCCCAGATCGACAAGTTGCCGCCAGCCTTCGTATTTCACCGATCCGGAACTTCGCAGGACGGGCTGCGCCGCGATCGCCAGGTGGTAGAAGGCATAGGCGTCGGGATCGGCGAAATGCTGGCGCCGCTCCAGCTCGATCCTGGACCTGTCCACGATGTCGGGCAGGAACTTGCTGTGCAGCAGGACGCCGGACAGGCGCGGGTCACCGGGCCCGTCATAGAGGTCGTTCAGCCGCGGCGGCAGCATCGAATGGGTGGAGTTCACATAGACCTGCCGCCGGCTCCAGCGCATCAGCGGCAGCTTGTTCAGCGTCGGCGCGCGGCGCGGGACATCGGCAAAGAACACCCGCTCGCGCACGCCGCCCTGCACCCAAAGGTTGCGCCGAGGATGCAGGCGCTGGCGGCGATAGGGGCCGGGATCGAACCAGGGCAGCTGTTCCGTCACGGGGCGGTCCGGGGGCGCATCGGCCTGCCCCAGGGGGCCGGACGGATAGAGGTCCAGCATCAGCGCACCCAGGCCCCGCTGACCCTGCCGGTCCAGATGCGCCACAAGATCGGGCAGCGGCCGGGTGTCGTGATGGGGATAAACCAGCAATTCGTCGGCATCGACGGTCAGGCACCAGTGGCCATGGCCATGGCGCATCAGCAGCGCGTTCGCCCAGTCCAGCCCAAAGCGCGCCTCGCGATAGCTGGCGCCGCACCGCCACAGCGACACGTCGGGCTGGTCAGCCAGATAGCGGTCCGACCCGTCGTCGCTGTCATTGTCCACGATCAGGAAATGCGCGACGCCCAAGGCGCGGTGATGGTCCAGGAACCCGGCCAGGCGCGGCATCTCGTTGCGCAGGGTGGTGACGGCCAGGACATCGGCGGGCCCGATCATGGCGCTGCGGTCGGCGACCGGACAAAGGCTGCGGCGGGCACGATGGGCGCGCCACAGCAGTTCACGTCGTTTCCATCGCAGGCGATAGGCCTGCCAGGCCGGCCAGAGGCCGCCCCCGCTCACTGTTGGCCGGTCACTGCTGATAGTCGCCCGACTGGTGCCAGCGCCAGGCATCCGCGATCATCTGCTTCATGGTCGAGCGATCGGGCGACCAGCCCAGCTCGGACTTGGCACGCTGGCTGCCGCAGACCAGCTTGACCGCATCACCGCCACGGCGCGGACCGTCGACCATCGGCACCTGCCGGTTGGTGACGTGCCGCGTGGCATCCACCACCTCGCGCACCGAAAACCCGTCGCCGGTGCCCAGGCAGAAGACCCGGCTGCCCTGGCCCGCCTGCAGCCATTCCAGCCCCTTCACATGCGCATCGACCAGATCCATCACATGGACATAGTCGCGGATGCAGGTGCCGTCGGGGGTGGGATAGTCGGTGCCGTGGATGGTCAGCGCCGCGCGCTTGCCGTCCACCGCGTCCAGGATCAGCGGGATCAGGTGCGTCTCGGGGCGGTGGAATTCGCCCACCTCGCCCTCGGGGTCGGCGCCTGCCACGTTGAAATAGCGGAAGATCACGTGACGCAGGCCGTGCGAGGCCTCGAAGTCGACCAGCATGTCCTCGATCGCGCGCTTGCTGGCGCCATAGGCGTTCAGGGGGGCCTGCGGCGTCTCCTCGTCCAGAACCTCGCCGTCGCGGTCGCCATAGGTCGCGCAGGTCGAGCTGAAGACGAAGTTCATGCAGCCCGCCGCCACCGCGGCCTCGATCAGGTTCAGCGAGCCCGAGACGTTGTTGCGCCAGTACTTGCCGGGCTCGGCCATGGCCTCGCCCACCTGGCTCAATGCCGCGAAATGCAGCACCGCCACCGGTTGCCATTCGGCAAAGGCCGCGTCCAGCGCGGTGCGGTCCATCAGGTCGGCCTGCACCAGCGGGCCGAACTTGACCGCATCGCGCCATCCGGTGGACAGGTTGTCCAGCGTGACGGGGGTGAATCCCGCCTGCGCCAGCGCCTTGCAGGCATGCGAGCCGATATAGCCGGCACCGCCGGTCACAAGAACATTTCCGGACATGGGATTATTCAGCAGCCCGCCGCATCGCCATGACCTGGTGAAGGTATTCGGCGAATTCGTCCTTCAGCTCGTCACGCTCCAGACCAAAGGCGACGGTTGCCTGCAGGAAGCCCGCCTTGGACCCGCAGTCGAAGCGCTGGCCGCGGAAGCGCAGGCCAAAGACGTCGCGCCCCGCGTCGATTTCCTCGGCGATGGCATCGGTCAGCTGGATCTCGCCACCGGCGCCCTGCTTGAGCTTGTTGAGGTTGGTCATGACCGACGGCGCCAGGATATAGCGGCCGATCACCGCCAGGTTCGACGGCTGCGTGCCGTTCTTGGGCTTTTCGACCATGCCCTTGGCGCGCACGATGGCGCCCATGTCCTCGGCCACGTCCAGCACGCCATAGGACGACACCTTCTCGGGGGCGACCTCCATCGTGGCGACCATGCTGCCGCCGGTCTCGCCATAGGCCTCGATCATCTGCTGCAGGCAGGGGGGCTCGCCCTGGATCACGTCATCGGTCAGCACGACCGCAAAGGGCTCGTCCTCGTTGACGAGGCGGCGGGCACACCAGACCGCATGGCCGAGGCCCAGGGCCTTGTGCTGGCGGATATAGGCAATGGCGCCGGATTCCATATTGGTCGTGCGCAGGACATCCAGAAGCTGGTCCTTGCCGGCCTTTTTGAGGTTGGCTTCCAGTTCATGGGCGTGATCGAAATAATCTTCCAGGGCGCCTTTTCCGCGCGAGGTCACGAAGATGAATTCCTTGATCCCGGCCGCGCGCGCCTCGTCGATGGCATACTGGATCAGGGGTTTGTCGACCAGCGACAGGATTTCCTTGGGAATGCTCTTGGTTGCCGGCAGGAAGCGGGTTCCCAAACCTGCGACCGGAAAGATGGCTTTCGTGACCTTGCGACCCATTTTCAATTACCTCTGATGCCTTGGCAGGACCCATGCCCGCCCGAATTTTCGCCACGCCTACACGCAACCGCCGGAACTTCAATTAACAGTTTATTGTGTAGGCAATTCACCGCCAAGCCGTAGTTCAAAGACATGAAGATTATTCATTCCTTTTCCGACTTTCGCACATCAAAACTGCAAACCGTCAGTTCTGGCCCATTTCCAGCATCATCTGCTGCAGCCGCGCAACATCTTCGGGGTTGTTAAGTTCCCAGAACTGCCGACCTTTTGCCTCGACCTCGACGCAAAGGACATGCCGCCCCCGCTCCAGGAAGCGCAGCTGTTCCAGACCCTCCAGCTGCTCCAGCCTGCCTTCGGGCCAGGTCGCGTAACCCGCCAGCGCGGCCGGGCGATAGGCATAGACGCCCACGTGATGAAAGACCGGGCTGGCGGCATCGGGCGCAATATTGCCCGCCGCATAGGGAATCACCTCTTTCGAAAAATAAAGCGCCCGGCCGTCATGGCCGAAGACCGCCGTGGTGCCGCCCACCCGGCCGGCGCGGCGATCCGCGATCAGGTCCTCGCGCATCCGCCCGGTGCAGCGCAGGACGGGCGTGGCCACCTCGGCCTCCGGGGCGGCCCGCAGGCCCGCCACCAGGTCCTCGACGAACCAGGAGGGCGTCAGCGGCGCGTCGCCCTGCAGGTTCACCACGATTTCGGGCGACAGGCCCAGATTGGCGATCGCCTCGGCGCAGCGTTCGGTGCCGTTGCGGCAGTCGGGGCTGGTCATCGCGACCTCGGCGCCAAAACCCTGCGCATGGTCGCGGATGCGGTCGTCATCGGTGGCGATCACCACGCGGTCGATGCCGCGCACGGCAGAGGCGGCCTCCCAGCTGCGCCGGATCAGGCTGCGGGACTCGCCGCCGGCGCCACGCAGTTCGACCAGGGGCTTGCCGGGATAGCGGGTGGAGGCAAAGCGGGCGGGAATGACGATGACGGTGGACATGTCAGCCCTTCACCAGCAGCACGCCCGGCGCGTAGGCGATGAAGAACGGGTTCTCAAAACCGGGCTTGCCATAGGTCAGCCGGGTGTGGTCGTCGAACCGCACCACCTCGCCGCCGGCGCCGCGCAGGACGGCATCGCCCGCCGCCGTGTCCCACTCCATCGTGCGCCCGAGCCGCGGATAAAGGTCCGCCTCGCCCGTGGCCACCAGGCAGAACTTCAGCGACGAACCGGCGCTGGTCATGTCGCGCAGGCCGTACTGGTCGATATAGGCGTCGGTGGCCGCATCCCGGTGCGACTTGGAGGCCACCACCATCAGCGCCCGGTTGTCGGGCGTGGGGTTCACCCCGATCGGCTCGACATGGCCCGGCGTCTCTCCGAAGGGGCCCTTCTCCTCGACCGATCGGCCGTCGGCCGTGGTGTAGAAAAGACGCCCCTTGGCGGGGGCATAGACCACCCCGCGCAGCGGCACGCATTCCTCGACATAGGCGATGTTGACGGTGAAATCGCCGCGCCGCTGCACGAATTCCTTGGTGCCGTCCAGCGGGTCCACGATCAGGAAGGTCCGCAGCGTCTGGCCATGGGTCTCGGCCTGCTCCTCGGTGACCAGGGGGATGTCCGGGAACGCCTCGCGCAGCCCGGCCGAGATCAGCGCGTCGGCGGCCTCGTCGGCGGCCGTCACGGGCGAATCGTCGGACTTGCTGCGGGTCTCGAAATTGTCGGCCTGATAGATCTCCATGATCCGGTCCCCGGCCTGCAGGGCCAGGCGCCGCATTTCGGTGGTCAGTCGATCGAATTGCATTCTTTTTCCTTTCCCTGCCGGACGCCGGCGCCCAGTGCCGGATTGTATGGCGGTCTGCCAAACCTTATGATCCCCCAAGGGCATGACGGCAAGCGCCGGGCTGTCGTCGCCGTTTCGCTTGCGGCAATCCTACACCTTTTCCAGCGACGGAGCGTCGGCATCTTGTTCAGGCAACGGCAAAGCACCAACATGGCGCAGGCCGGGTGGACGACCCTGGCCCTGATCTATCACCAGACGGTCTACAACCTGCGCACCGAACACCGGAACGCGGTCGTGGGCTTGGTCCTGACCATCGTGCAAAGCGCGCTGTTCGTCGTCGTGTTCCTGGGGACCTACACGCTGATCGGCATCCGGCACTCGCCGTTGCGCGGCGACTTCCTGCTCTACATCATGTCGGGCATCTTCGTCTTCATGCTGCATGTGCAGACGGTGGCGGCGGTGTCCTCCAGCCATTCGATCTCCTCGGGGATCGCCAAGCACGAGCCGCTGAACGCCGCCGTCCTGATCTCGGGGGCGGCGCTGGCCACGCTCTATCGTCAGGTCATCAGCTGCATCGTGATCCTTTCGACCTATCACCTGGCCGTCACGCCGATCACGATCTACGATCCCGTGGGCGCGGCCGCGCTGTTCCTGCTGTCCTGGTTCTCGGGCTGCTGCATCGGGCTGATCTTCCTGGGCCTGCGCCCCTGGTCGCCCCAGGGCGCCAAGGTGGCGACGACGGTCTACCAGCGGATCAACATGTTCGCCTCGGGCAAGTTCTTCGTGGCCAACACCATGCCGAACTTCCTGCTGCCCTGGTTTGCCTGGAACCCGCTCTTCCACCTGATCGACCAGGAGCGGGGCTTCCTGTTCATCAACTATGCGCCGCACAAGACATCGCTGCTCTATCCGCTGTGGTTCTCGCTTGCTGCGCTGATGGTGGGGCTGCTGATCAACTTCACCACCCGCAAGTATGAATCGCTCAGCTGGAGTGCCACGCAGTAGTGCCGCAAGGACGCAAACCCCCGCCTGCACCGCCGATTTTGCTGGCATGCGGTGCTTGCGGGGCTGAATTGCATCCCTATATACAGCCGCGAAGACGTCCGGAGGTTCCGGGCGGCATTCACCAAGGGATCGGGCCGCGGGGGCCGCAACGGACCCGAAGCCTCAAATATCGCCGCAAGAGAAGGTTACATTCACATGTCCAAAGTCATCGGGATCGACCTCGGCACCACGAACAGCTGCGTCGCCATCATGGACGGCAGCCAGCCGAAGGTCATCGAGAACAGCGAAGGCGCCCGCACGACGCCCTCGATCGTCGGCTTCACGGATGGCGAGCGCCTGGTCGGCCAGCCCGCCAAGCGCCAGGCCGTCACCAACCCCACCAACACCGTCTTTGCCGTCAAGCGCCTGATCGGCCGTCGCATCGGCGACGAGGCCGTGGAAAAGGACCGCAAGCTGGTCCCTTATAACATCGTCGACGGCGGCAACGGTGATGCTTGGGTCGAGGTGAAGGGCGAAAAGTATTCCCCCGCGCAAGTCAGCGCGATGATCCTTCAGAAGATGAAGGAGACCGCCGAATCCTACCTGGGCGAGACCGTGACCCAGGCCGTGATCACCGTTCCGGCCTATTTCAACGACGCTCAGCGCCAGGCCACCAAGGACGCGGGCAAGATCGCCGGCCTCGAGGTCCTGCGCATCATCAACGAGCCGACCGCGGCCGCCCTGGCCTATGGCCTGGACAAGAAGGAAACCAAGACGATCGCGGTCTATGACCTCGGCGGCGGTACCTTCGACATCACCATCCTGGAGATCGACGACGGCCTGTTCGAGGTGAAATCGACCAACGGGGACACGTTCCTCGGCGGCGAGGACTTTGACATGCGCATCGTCAACTATCTGGCCGACGAGTTCAAAAAGGAACACGGCGTCGACCTGACCAAGGACAAGATGGCGCTCCAGCGCCTGAAGGAAGCCGCGGAAAAGGCCAAGATCGAGCTGTCCTCCTCCAGCCAGACCGAGATCAACCAGCCGTTCATCTCGATGGACAAGAATTCGGGCACGCCGCTGCACCTGGTCGTCAAGCTGACCCGCGCCAAGCTGGAAAGCTTGGTCGCCGATCTGATCAAGCGCACCATGAAGCCCGTTCAGGACGCCCTGAAGGATGCCGGCTGCTCCAAGTCGGACATCGACGAGGTGGTCCTGGTCGGCGGCATGACCCGCATGCCCAAGGTCGTGGCCGAGGTGACCGAGTTCTTCGGCAAGGAGCCCCACAAGGGCGTGAATCCCGACGAGGTCGTGGCCCTTGGCGCCGCGATCCAGGCCGGCGTGCTGCAGGGTGACGTCAAGGACGTCGTGCTGCTGGACGTGACGCCGCTGTCCCTGGGCATCGAGACCCTGGGCGGTGTCTTCACCCGCCTGATCGACCGCAACACCACCATCCCGACCAAGAAGAGCCAGATCTTCTCGACCGCCGAGGACAACCAGAACGCGGTGACCATCCGCGTCTTCCAGGGCGAGCGGGAAATGGCCGCGGACAACAAGATGCTGGGCCAGTTCAACCTGGAGGACATCCCGCCCGCGCCGCGCGGCATGCCGCAGATCGAGGTGACCTTCGACATCGACGCCAACGGCATCGTCTCGGTCAGTGCCAAGGACAAGGGCACCGGCAAGGAGCAGAACATCACCATCCAGGCTTCGGGCGGTCTGACCGACGAGGACATCGAGCGGATGGTGAAGGACGCCGAACAGAACGCCGAGGCCGACAAGGGCCGCCGCGAACTGGTCGAGGCCAAGAACCAGGCCGAGAGCCTGATCCACTCGACCAAGAAGTCGCTGGACGAGCATGGCGACAAGGTCGACAGCTCGACCGTCGAGGCGATCGAACTGGCCGTCGGCGCGTTGGAGGAATCGCTGAAGTCCGAGGATGCGGGCAAGATCCGCTCGGGCATCCAGAACGTCATGGACGCGTCCATGCGACTGGGCGAGGCGATCTACAAGGCGCAGTCGGGTGGCGAGGATGCCGGCCATGACGCGGGCGATGCGCCGCGCAACGTGGACGATGACATCGTGGACGCCGATTTCGAAGATCTGGGCGACGACAAGAAGCGCGGCTGATCAGGGCCGCTTCCCGAAAAGGGCCGGTCCGCCATCGCCGCGGACCGGCCTGTTTTTTGGGCAGCTGAATGGGACGACACATGGGCAAGCGTTGCTATTACGAGGTGCTCGGGGTTACGCGCGGCGCCTCCACCGACGAGATCAAGAAAGCCTATCGCAGCAAGGCCAAGGAGCTGCATCCGGACCGAAACCAGGACGACCTGACCTGCGAGGCCCGGTTCAAGGAAGTCAACGAGGCCTATGACTGCCTGAAGGACGACCAGAAGAAGGCGGCCTATGACCGCTTTGGCCATGCGGCCTTCGAGGGCGGCATGGGCGGCGGCGGCCGCGCCGGCGGACATCCCGGCGATTTCGGCGCAGCCTTCGCGGATGTTTTCGAGGACCTTTTCGGCGACATGATGGGCCGGCGCGGCGGTGGCGGCGGGCGATCCCGCGCCCAACGCGGCCAGGACCTGCGCTACAACCTGCGCGTCACGCTGGAAGAGGCCTATGCCGGGCTGCAGAAGACGATCAGCGTGCGCGGCTCGATCGCCTGCGACGAATGCAACGGCACGGGCGCCGAAGGCGCGACCGAGCCGGCCGCCTGCCCGACCTGCGCCGGCATGGGCAAGGTGCGGGCCCAGCAGGGCTTTTTCACCGTCGAACGCACCTGTCCGACCTGCGGCGGGGCTGGCCAGATCGTCAAGAACCCCTGCAAGTCCTGCCAGGGTGCGGGCCGCATGGAGCGCGAACGCAGCCTGTCGGTGAACATCCCCGCGGGCGTCGAGACCGGAACCCGCATCCGCCTGGCGGGCGAAGGCGAGGCCGGGCTGCGCGGCGGACCGGCGGGTGACCTCTACATCTTCATCGAGGTTCAGGAACACGCGATCTTCCTGCGCGACGGCAAGATGCTGGCCTGTCAGGTGCCGGTCAGCATGGCCACTGCCGCGCTTGGTGGCGAGGTCGAGGTGCCGACGATCGACGGCGGCCGCGCCCGGGTCAAGGTTCCCGCCGGCAGCCAGACGGGGCGACAGATGCGCCTGCGTCACAAGGGCATGCCGCCCCTGCGGCACGGTCCCGGCGCGGCGGGCGATTTTGGCGACATGCTGATCGAGTTGACGGTCGAGACCCCGGTGAACCTGACGCCCCGGCAGCGCGAGCTGCTGCGCGAGTTCGAGGAGGTCAAGGCGGACAACAGCCCGCAATCCGACAGCTTCTTCGACAAGGTGAAGGGCTTTTGGGACGGGATGACGCGCTGATCGCGCGTTAACCCTTTTTTCACGGCTTCGGGACCATCCTTTCGGGCATGGACCCGAATCGTGCCTTTGGCGAAATGCCCCTGCCGCTGTTCGCGCCCGCCGCAGATGACGTGGCGGCGGCTCCGCCGGGTCGGGCCGCGCCCTCCTATCTGGCCGATCACCGCGCCCGGCTCCGCGACCGCTTCATGCAGGGCGGCGCGGCCGCCATGCCCGATTACGAACTGCTGGAGCTGGTCCTGTTCCGTGCCATCCCGCGTCAGGACGTGAAGCCCCTCGCACGCCGGCTGATCGAGGCCTTCGGCGACTTCAACCGCGTGCTGTCTGCGCCGCCTGCCCGGCTTCAGGCGGTGGAGGGCGTGGGGCCTGCCGTCGTCACCGAGCTGAAGATCGTGGAGGCCGCGGCACAGCGTCTGGCGCGCGCGCGGATCATGAACCGGCCGGTCCTGTCCTCCTGGCAGGCGTTGCTGGACTACTGCCACACCGCCATGGCCCATCGCGAGATCGAGGAGTTCCGCGTCCTCTACCTGGACCGCAAGAACGTGCTGGTCGCGGATGAGGAACAGGCCCGCGGCACGGTCGATCACGTCCCGGTCTATCCGCGCGAGATCATCCGCCGCGCGCTGGAGCTGAACGCCTCGGCGCTGATCCTGGTCCACAACCACCCTTCCGGCGATCCCACCCCCTCGGACAGCGACATCGCCATGACCACCCGCATCGCGCAGGCGGCCGACTGCATGGGGATCACCATCCACGACCACCTGATCATCGGCAAATCCCGCGAGCTCAGCTTCCGGTCGGAAGGCCTGATCTGAGTCGCCCCAGGGCTGCGCCGCCCCCGGCGTGGGCGGCACCTCTGCTGCACTGCGGCATCGCGGGCGGATGGTGGCGCAAACGCGTTGCCGAATTCAGACAGATGCGTCGATTTGCGTCGCTGCGGCCTGGGTTATCATCTGGACTGACAGGGAATTGGCGGCTAGAACCGCCCCCGCGAAGGCTGCGTTCGGACGCGGCCCGGAATGTCGTATCGGCCTGACTTTCGGCCTGAATTGGAGTATGACCCGTGTCCCACGCAGATGACCACGTAGGCACCCGGAGGGATTTCCTCTACTATGCCACGGCGGGCGCAGGCACGGTGGCCGCCGGGGCCGCCGCCTGGACGCTAGTGAATCAGATGAACCCCTCGGCCGACGTTCAGGCGCTGGCCTCGATCCAGGTGGATGTCAGCGGCGTGACGCCCGGCTCGCAGATCACCGTGCTGTTCCTGGGCAAGCCCGTGTTCATCCGCCGCCGCACGCCGGAGGAAATCGAGGCCGGCCGCGCGGTCGAGTTGAACCAGCTGACCGACCCCACGGCCCAGAACCCCAACCTGCCGGGTGTACAGCCTGCCCTTGACCAGAACCGCACGCTGGACGAGGCGGGCGAATGGCTGGTCCAGATCGGCGTCTGCACCCATCTGGGCTGCGTGCCCATCGGTGACGGCGCGGGTGATTTCGGCGGGTGGTTCTGCCCCTGCCACGGCAGCCACTACGATACGGCCGGCCGCATCCGCCGGGGTCCCGCACCCCAGAACATGCATATTCCCGTGGCCTCGTTCCTGAACGAAACCACCATTCAACTGGGCTGAGGAGGGACTCATGGCCGGAATTCCGCACGACCATTACGAGCCCAAATCGGGCTTTGAACGCTGGTTGCACCGCCGCCTGCCGATCGCGGGCCTGATCTATGACACGCTGGTCATTCCCACGCCCAAGAACCTGAACTGGATGTGGATCTGGGGCATCGTCCTGGTCTTCTGCCTGGCGCTGCAGATCATCACCGGCATCGTCCTGGTGATGCACTACACCCCGCATGTGGACCTGGCCTTCGCCAGCGTCGAGCACATCATGCGCAACGTGAACGGCGGCTATATGCTGCGCTACCTGCACGCGAACGGCGCCTCGCTGTTCTTCGTGGCGGTCTATCTGCACATCTTCCGCAGCCTCTACTACGGCAACTACAAGGCGCCGCGCGAGGTGACCTGGATCATCGGCATGCTGATCTACATCCTGATGATGGCCACGGCCTTCATGGGATATGTGCTGCCCTGGGGCCAGATGTCCTTCTGGGGCGCGACCGTGATCACCGGCCTCTTCGGCGCCATCCCCGGCGTGGGCGAGACCATCCAGACCTGGCTGCTGGGCGGGCCCGCCGTCGGCAACGCCACGCTGAACCGCTTCTTCTCGCTGCACTACCTGCTGCCCTTCATCATCGCCGGCCTGGTGCTGGTGCATATCTGGGCCTTCCACTCGACCGGGAACAACAACCCGACCGGCGTCGAGGTCCGTCGCACCAGCAAGGAAGAAGCGCAGCGCGACACGCTGCCCTTCTGGCCCTATTTCGTGATGAAGGACCTGTTCGCGCTGGTCCTGATCCTGGTCGTCTTCTTCGCCGTCGTCGGCTTCATGCCGAACTACCTGGGCCATCCCGACAACTATATCGAGGCGAATGCGCTGGCGACCCCGGCCCATATCGTGCCCGAATGGTACTTCCTGCCCTTCTACGCCATCCTGCGCGCCTTCGACAGCGAGGTCTGGCTGGTGCAGCTGGTCAACTTCCTGTCCTTCGGCATCGTCGACGCCAAGTTCTTCGGCGTGCTGGCCATGTTCGGCGCGATCATCGTGATGGCGCTGGTTCCTTGGCTGGACACCAGCCGCGTGCGCTCGGGCCGTTATCGCCCGATGTTCAAGTGGTGGTTCTGGCTGCTGGCCGTGGACTTCGTCGTCCTGACCTGGGTGGGCGCCATGCCGACCGAAGGCATCTACCCCTATATCGCGCTTGCCGCCTCGACCTATTGGTTCGCCTACTTCCTGGTCATCCTGCCCGTCCTGGGCGTGATCGAAAAGCCCGAGCCGATGCCCGCGACGATCGAGGAAGACCACCTGGCGCATTACGAAGCGCCCACGCGCATGGCCGAGTAAGGAGAGCCGTAAATGACCCTGAGAACCAAGACGCTCACGGCTGTCGCGGCCCTGACGATCTCTGCCACCGGCTTTGCGCTGGCGCAGGACGGCACCACCACCACGGTGCCGATGCAGCCGGCGGACGCGCCGGTCACGGCACCCGTGACCGGCACGACCTTCGTGGCGACGCCGGTCGACGAGGCGCAACCGGCCCCTGCTGAGGCGGAGCCTGCCCAAGCCGAGGCGGAGCCCGCCGAGGCCGTGGAAATCGAAGCTGTCGAAGCCGATCCGGTCGACGTCGCGCCGGCCGATGCCGAGCAGGCCCAGGCTGAACCCGCCGAGGCACCTGCGGCAGAAGTCGAGGCGGCAACGGACGAGGCTGCGGGCGCAGCCCAGGACGAGACCATCGCCGCGCCCCAGAACCCGGCCGCCAGCCCCCCCTCCACCGGCGACGAGGGCGTTGACGCCGTCGCGCTGCAGGAAGGTGGCGAAGCGGCCGTCCCGGTGCCGACCCAGGAAGGCACCGAGCCCATCGAGGAGCATTTCGCCCCCGAGACCGGCGTGGTCGAGGCCGTGACCGGTCATGGCGAGGAAGCCGGCGAAGAGCATGCCGAAGGCGAGGCCGACCATGGCTATGGCCATGTCGAGGATGTCGCCTTCAGCTTCGAAGGCCCCTTTGGCGCCTATGACCAGTTCCAGTTGCAGCGCGGCCTTCAGGTCTATACCGAGGTCTGCTCCTCCTGCCACGGCATGAAGTTTGTCCCGATCCGGACGCTGGCCGACGAAGGCGGACCCGGTCTGCCCGAGGACCAGGTCCGCGCCTATGCGGCCGAGCTTCTGCCCATCTTCGACGAGGACCTGGGCGAAGAGCGTGCCCGCATCCTGACCGACCACTTCCCGGCCGTTTCGGGTGCCGGCATGGGCCCCGACCTGTCGCTGATGGCCAAGGCCCGTTCGGGCTTCCACGGTCCCTACGGCACCGGCATCAACCAGCTGGTCCGCGGCATCGGCGGTCCGGAATACATCCACGCCATCCTGACCGGCTATACCGGTGAAGAACAGGAGCAGGCCGGCACGCTGCTTTACGGCAACAGCGCCTTCCCGGGCGGCTGGATCAGCATGCCGCCCCCGCTGGCCGACGACCGCGTCACCTATGAGGACGGCACCCCGGCCACCGTGGACCAGATGTCGATGGACGTCGCCGCCTTCCTGATGTGGACGGCCGAACCCAAGCTGATGGACCGCAAGTCGGTCGGCCTGGTCGCGGTCCTGTTCCTGATCGTCCTGACCGCGCTGCTCTATCTGACCAACAAGCGGCTCTGGGCCGACCACAAGGTCAAGCGCAAGCACTGACCCCCCAGGCCCGCTGCCTTTGGAAACGCGCCCCGACCCCGGGGCGCGTTTTTTCGTGGCTGGACAAGACCGGGCCGGGCCGGTCAGATGCGGATCGGTCAACGGAGATGGACATGGCGATCTGGAACCTGGGCTCGATCAACATCGACCACGTCTACCGGCTGGACAGCCTGCCCCGCCCGGGCGAGACGCTGGCCTCGCGGAACTATGGCCAGGGCCTGGGCGGCAAGGGCGCGAACCAGTCCGTCGCATCCGCCCGCGCCGGCGCCCGCACGCATCATCTGGGCGCGATGGCCCTGGGCGATGACTGGGTGCTGGCGCGGCTGGCCGACAGCGGCGTCGATGTCTCGGCCGTGGCGCGGCTGCCGGACGAGGCGACCGGCCATGCGATCATCCTGCTGGACCGCGACGCCGAGAACGCCATCGTCATCCATGCCGGCGCCAACCGCGCCATCGATGAAGCCGCGCTGGCCGACACGCTGTCGGCCCTGACACCGCGCGACACGCTGCTGATCCAGAACGAAACCAATGGCCAGGTTGCCGCCGCGCAGGCCGCAAGGACACGGGGCGCGCGCGTCATCTATTCGGCCGCGCCCTTCGATCTGGAGGCGACCCGCGCGATCCTGCCCCATGCGACGATCCTGGCCATGAACGCGGGCGAGGCGCGCCAGCTGTTCGCGGGCCATCCCGGCGATCTGCCGGTGGCGGGGCTGTTGATCACCAAGGGATCGGAGGGCGCGGAATATCGCGACCTGACCAGCGGCCGGACCTGGCACCAGCCCGCCTTCCGCGTCACGCCGGTCGACACGACCGGCGCGGGCGACACCTTCGCGGGCTATTTCGCGGCGGGTCTGGACGAAGGGCTGGACGTGGCGCAGGCGCTGCGGCTGGCCTCAGCGGCGGCGGCGCTGAAGGTCACGCGGGCGGGCGCGGGCGATGCCATCCCCACCCGCCCCGAGGTCGAGGCCTTCCTGGCAGATCAGCCGATCTGACCGCGCACCCCGCCGGTCTGCGCCCGGTCCATCAGCAGGTGGTCCAGGATCACGCAGGCCGCCATCGCCTCGGCCACGGGCACCGCGCGGATGCCCACGCAGGGATCGTGGCGGCCCTTGGTGATGACCTCGATCTCCTCGCCGCGCGAATTGATCGAGCGGCGCGGCGTGGTGATCGAGCTGGTCGGCTTGATCGCGAAACGCACGACGATGTCCTGTCCGGTGGAAATCCCGCCCAGGATGCCGCCCGCGTGGTTCGACAGGAATTCAGGCCCGTCCGGCCCCATGCGGATCTCGTCGGCATTGTCAACGCCGGTCAGCGCGGCCGAGGCCATGCCCTCTCCGATCTCGACCGCCTTCACGGCATTGATCGACATCATCGCGGCGGCCAGGTCGGTGTCCAGCTTTGCATAGACCGGCGCGCCCAGGCCCGGCGGACAGCCCTGCACCCGAACCTCGATCGCCGCGCCGACGCTGTTCTGGTCCTTGCGGATGCCATCCAGATAGTCCGACCAGGCCTCCACCGCCCCCGCATCGGGCAGAAAGAACGGGTTGCCGTCCACCGCCGACAGGTCCAGCCGGTCGCGGTCCAGATGCATCGCCCCCATCTGCACCATGTAGCCGGTGATCTTCAGGTCGGGCACGAGCCGCGCCAGCACCGCCTGCGCCACCGCGCCGGCCGCGACCCGCGCCGCCGTTTCCCGCGCACTGGACCGGCCGCCGCCGCGATAATCGCGCAGCCCGTATTTCAGGTGATAGGTGATGTCGGCATGGCCGGGGCGAAAGCTGGTCGCGATGTCGCCGTAATCCTTGGACCGCTGGTCGGTGTTCTCGATCATCAGCTGGATCGCGGTGCCGGTAGTCATGCCCTCGAAGACGCCGGACAGGATGCGCACCTGGTCGGGCTCGCGCCGCTGCGTCGTGTGCTTGGAGGTGCCGGGGCGGCGGCGGTCCAGGAAGGCTTGGATGTAGTCTTCGATCAGCGGCACACCGGGGGGCACGCCGTCGACCGTCGCGCCCAGGGCCGGGCCGTGGCTTTCGCCCCAGGTGGTGAAGCGGAATTCGCGGCCGAAGGTGTTGTAGCTCACGGGGCGGTCTCCTGGGTCAGGGCCTTGAGTTCATAGATCAGGTCCAGCGCCTCGCGCGGGGACAGGGCATCGGGATGCACCGCTTTCAGCCGCGCGTCCAGAGCCGAGGCGCGGGGCGCGGGGGCCGGCGCAGGGGGGACCGCGCGGAACAGCGGCAGGTCGTCGATCAGGGCTGCAGGACGGGCCGCGCCGTCGCGTTCCCCCGATTCCAGCGCGTCCAAAACGGCGCGGGCGCGATCCACCACCGACGGGGGCAGCCCTGCCAGCCGCGCCACCTGCACGCCATAGCTGCGGTCGGCGGCGCCCTTCGTGACCTCGTGCAGGAAAATCACGTCGCCTTCCCATTCGCGCACGGCGACGGTGGCATTCTCGACGCCCTCCAGCTTGGCCGACAGGGCCGTCATCTCGTGGTAATGGGTGGCGAAAAGCGCCCGGCAACGGTTCGCGGCCTGCAGATGCTCCATCACCGCCCAGGCAATCGACAGGCCGTCCCAGGTCGCCGTTCCGCGCCCGATCTCGTCCAGGATCACCAGCGCGCGGTCGTCGGCCTGGTTCAGGATCGCGGCGGTCTCGACCATCTCGACCATGAAGGTCGAGCGTCCCCGCGCCAGATCATCGGCGGCCCCCACGCGGCTGAACAGCTGGCTGACCAGCCCGACATGGGCCGCGCGCGCCGGAACAAAGGCGCCCGCCTGCGCCAGCACGGCGATCAGCGCGTTCTGGCGCAGAAAGGTCGACTTGCCGGCCATGTTCGGCCCGGTCAGCAGCCAGATGGCGGGCGTGCCGCCGGTGGTCAGGTCGCAGTCATTGGCGACAAAGCTTTCGGCCTTGCGCTTCAGCGCACGTTCGACGACCGGGTGCCGTCCGCCCGTGATCACAAAGGCGCGGCTGTCGTCCAAGCGCGGCCTGACCCAGCCCTCGCCCGAGGCCAGATCGGCAAAGGCGCAGGCCAGGTCGATCTCGGCCAGCGCCCGGGCCGCCTGCCCGACCGGGGCCGCAGCCTCCAGCACGGCGGCGCGCAACCGGTCGAATATCCCGCGCTCGATCTCCAGCGCGCGGTCGCGGGCGTTCAGGATGCGGGTTTCCAGCTCGGACAGTTCCACCGTGGTGAAGCGGATCTGGTTCGCGGTGGTCTGGCGGTGGATGAAGGTCTGGTTCAGCGGTGCGGCCATCATGCGTTCGGCATGGGTGGTGGTTGTCTCGATAAAATAGCCCAGGACATTGTTGTGCTTGATCTTCAGGCTGCCGACGCCGGCCAGCGCGGCGTAGTCGGCCTGCATCCCGGCGATGACGCCGCGCCCCTCGTCGCGCAGGCGGCGGGTCTGGTCCAGGTCCGCGTCATGCCCCTCGGCCACGAAACCGCCGTCGCGGGCCAGCAGGGGCGGCTCGGCCACCAGTGCATCGTCCAGAAGGTCGATCAGCGCCTCATGGCCGACCAGATCACCCGCGGCCTCGCGCAGCACCTGCGGAGCGTCCCCCGGCAGGCGGGCGGCGATCGCCGCGCCTTGCGTCAGCCCCGCCCGGATCGCGGTTAGATCCCGCGGGCCACCCCGCTCCAGCGCCAGGCGCGACAGCGCCCGGTCCATGTCCGGCACCCGCGCCAGTGCGGCGCGCAGATCGGCCAGCAGGCGCGGGTCGTCGACAAGGGCCGCCACGGCATCATGCCGCGCCTGGATCAGCGGCAGGTCGCGCGACGGCGCGCTGATGCGCCGCTCCAGCAGCCGCGCGCCCGGCGCGGTCACGGTGCGGTCAATGGCCGCCAGCAGCGATCCTTCGCGTCCCCCTGACAGCGCCTGCGTCAGTTCCAGGTTGCGCCGGGTCGCGGCATCGATCTGCATGGCCCCGCCCGCGCGTTCGCGCAGCGGCGGGCGCAGCAGCGGCAGCTTGCCCTTTTGCGTCATGTCCAGGTAATCGACGATGGCGCCCATCGCGCCCAGTTCGGCGCGGCTGAAGCTGCCAAAGCCGTCCAGCGTCTCGACCCCGTACAGCCCGAACAGCCGCCGCGCGCCCGCGCCGCTGTCGAAGGCGCCGGCATGCAGGTCGGTCAGCGCGGCGCCCGCGTCGGCGACCAGCTCCTCCAGCCCGGTCACGCAGGTCAGGACCTCGCGCGGGGCCAGCCGCGCCAGTTCGGGCGCCAGCCGCGGCAGCGGGCAGTCCATGACCTGGAAGGCCCCGGTCGAGATGTCGACCCAGGCCAGCGCCCCTTCGTCCCGGACCTGGGCATAGGCGGCCAGGTAATTGTGCCGCCGCGCCTCCAGCAGGCTCTCCTCGGTCAGGGTGCCCGGCGTCACCAGCCGCACCACGTCGCGGGCCACGACCGATTTCGACCCGCGCTTCCTGGCCTCGGCCGGGTCCTCCATCTGCTCGGCGATGGCCACGCGGAACCCCTTGCGGATCAGCGTCAGCAGATAGGCTTCGGCCGCATGGACCGGCACGCCGCACATCGGGATCGGCTGGCCCTCATGCGTGCCGCGTTTCGTCAGCGCGATGTCCAGCGCGGCGGCGGCGGCCACGGCATCGTCAAAGAACATCTCGTAGAAATCGCCCATGCGATAGAACAGCAGCGCGCCGGGGTTCGCCTCGCGGATCGCCAGATACTGCGCCATCATCGGGGTGGGCTGGTCGGTCATGTCCTGTCCCTCGTCTTGCGCGCGGTTCTATCCGCTTGCGCGGGGCTGTGAAACCACTACATTCAGCCGCACCTCGGGGTGCCTGACCGGCTGAGACGCTTTTGCGGACCCGTTGAACCTGATCCGGCTTGTCACCGGCGGAGGGAAGGTGCGGCTTGTCCTTTCTTTCGAACCCTGAACGAAAGGAGGCCGCCTTGAAATACGTCCTGATCCCTGCCCTGCTGCTGGCCAGCCCTGCCCTGGCGCAGGACCGCGTCCTGACCGTCTATGCCGAGGATTACATCGCCAGTGAATGGGGCCCCGGCCCCAAGATCGAGGAAGGCTTCGAGGCCTTCTGCGACTGCGACCTGCAATTCGTGACCGGCGACATCCTGCCCCGCCTGCTGATGGAGGGTGAGGGCACGCAGGCCGACATCGTCTTCGGCCTGAACACCGACGTGACGGCGCGCGCACGCGCATCCGGCCTCTTCAAGCCGCATGGGCAGGACACGTCAGACATGTCGCTGCCCATCGAATGGAGCGACGACATCTTCCTGCCCTACAACTGGGGCGAGACCGCCTTTGTCTATGACAAGACCCGGCTGGACAACCCGCCCGCCAGCTTTGCCGAGCTGCTGGAGGCGCCCGACGACCTCAAGATCGTGATCCAGGACCCGCGCAGCTCGATCTCGGGGCTGGCGCTGCTGTTGTGGGTCAAGAAGGTCTATGGCGACGACGCGCCCGAGGCCTGGGCCAAGCTGGCGCCCAAGGTCCTGACCGTCACGCGCGGCTGGTCGGAAAGCTATGGCATGTTCACCAGCGGCGAGGCCGACATGGCGCTGTCCTATACGACCTCGCCCGCCTATCACATCGCGGCCGAGGATGATGACACCAAGACGGCCGCGATCTTTCCCGAAGGGCATTACTTCATGACCGAGCTGGCGGCGCAGGTCGCCTCGACCGACCAGCCCGAACTGGCACAGCAGTTCATGGACTGGATCCTGACGCCCGAGTTCCAGGCCGCCATCCCGCTGGCCAACTGGTCCCTTCCCGCCAAGCTGCCGCAGGCGGACTGGCCGCAGGTGATGCGCGACCTGCCCCGCCCCGACACCACCCTGTTCTATTCCGAGGACGAGGCCGAGGCCCTGCGCCAGCCCGCCCTGGACGAATGGCAGCGGGCCTTCCGCTGAGCCTGGGCCATCTGGTCGCCGCGGCCCTTGCGACGCTGATCCTGGGCACCCTGGCGGCGGTGGCCTGGCTGGCCGGGGGCTTGGGCGGCCTGACCGAATGGGACTGGCGGGCGCTGTGGTTCACGCTCTGGCAGGCGGCGCTGTCGGCCACGCTGTCGGCGGTGCTGGCGGTGCCCGTGGCCCGCGCACTGGCGCGGCGGCGCTTTCGCGGGCGCGGCCTGCTGGTCACGCTGCTGGGCGCGCCCTTCATCCTGCCGGTGATCGTAGCGATCATGGGCCTGATCGCGGTTTTCGGCCGCAATGGCGCCGTGAACGAGGGCCTGCGCGCCCTGGGCCTGCCCGAGATCGGCATCTATGGCTGGCAGGGCGTGATCCTGGCGCATGTCTTCTTCAACCTGCCGCTGTCGGTGCGGCTGATCCTGCAGGGCTGGCAGGCGATCCCCTCCGAACGCTTTCGGTTGGCGGCCTCGCTTGGCTTTGCGCCCCGCGACATCGCCCGGCATCTGGAACGGCCGATGCTGCGGGCGGTGCTGCCGGGAACCTGGCTGGCGGTGTTTTTGGTCTGCCTGACCTCCTTCACCGTCGCGCTGGCGCTTGGGGGCGGGCCGCGCGCCACCACGGTGGAACTGGCCATCTATCAGGCCTTCCGCTTTGATTTCGACCTGGGGCGGGCGGCGACCCTGGGGCTGCTGCAGATCGGGCTGTGCGTGGGGGCCATGCTGGCCGCGCGCCGGATCGTGGTGCCGCAGGCCTTCGGCACCGGGATGGACGGGGGCGAGGGGCCGGCGGCTCCCGCCGGTTGGCGGCGCGGCGCCGATGCCCTGGTGATCACGCTGGCTGCCCTGTTCCTGCTGTGGCCGATGATGGCGGTCGTGGGAACCGGCCTGCCGCGTATCCCCTCGCTGCCGGCCGAGGTCTGGCAGGCGGCGCTGCGGTCGCTGGTCATGGCCGTTTCCTCGGCCCTGCTGGCGGTCGGCGCCTGCTTGGCCCTGGCGCTTGCCATCGCGCGCGGTGCGGGACAGTGGGTCGAGGCGGTGGGGATGCTGCCGCTGATCGCCTCGCCCCTGGTTCTGGGGACCGGGCTGTTCATCCTGCTGCGCGGGGCTGTCAGCCCACAGCAGATGGCCCTCCCGGTGACGGTCGCAATCAATGCCGCGATGGCATTGCCTTTCGGATTGCGGGCGCTGATCCCGGCGGCGCAGGCCCTGCAGCAGGATTACGGGCGCCTGGCCGCAGCACTGGACCTGCAGGGCTGGGCACGACTGCGCTACCTGACGCTGCCACGGCTGGCGCGGCCCCTGGGCTTTGCCGCCGGGTTGGCGGCGGCGCTGGCGATGGGCGATCTTGGCGTGATCACGCTGTTTGCCAGCGACCAGCCGACCCTGCCCTTGAAGCTCTATCAGTTGATGAACAGCTATCGCATGGCCGATGCCGCGGCGGCGGCGGTGCTGCTGATGGGCCTCAGCTTTGCCCTGTTCTGGCTGTTCGACCAAGGGGGCCGTCTTGACGCTTGAACTCCGGGACATCGCGCTGCGCCAAGGCAGCTTCCAGCTGCAGGCGGATCTGTCGCTGGCGCGGGGCGGGCGGTATGCCGTGATCGGGGCCTCCGGGTCGGGCAAATCCACGCTGCTGTCGCTGCTGGGCGGGTTCCTGAGGCCGGACCGGGGCCGGCTGTTCTGGGACAGCGACGACATCACCGATCTTGCCCCGGGACAGCGGCCAGTGTCGATGCTGTTCCAGCACCACAACTTGTTTCCGCACCTGACGGTAATACAAAATGTAGGAATGGGCTTGCGGCCGGACCTGCGGCTGAACCGCATCCAACAGGAACGGGTGGCACAGGTCCTGGACCAGGTCGGGCTGGGGGGAATGCAGGATCGCCGCCCCGCTGCCCTGTCCGGCGGGCAGCAGAGCCGCGTCGCGCTGGCGCGGGTGCTGCTGCGCGCGCGGCCGCTGCTGCTGCTGGATGAACCCTTCTCGGCGCTTGGCCCGGCGCTGAAGGCCGAGATGCTGGCGCTGCTGTCGGGCATCGCCGCTGACACCGGAGCCACGGTGCTGATGGTCACGCATGATCCGGCCGATGCCCGCAGTTTTGCCCCCGATACCGTGCTGGTCGAGGAGGGGCGCGTCCATCCGCCCCGCCCCACAGGGCCGCTGCTGGACAACCCGCCGCCGGGCCTGCGCGCCTATCTGGGCTGACCCGCTAGACGATCCACCATCGGATCAGCAGGGCCACCGTGCCGACCACGGCCACGCTGGCCAGCCACAGCGCCACGAACCAGGCCAGACGGCGCAGCGCCTGCATCAGTGATAGCCCGCGTCGGGATCGACCTTGCCGCGGAACACCCAATAGGACAGCGCGGTATAGGCCAGGATAATCGGGATCAGCACGGCCGCGCCGACCAGCATGAAGATCTGGCTGTTCCGCGGGGCGGCGGCCTCCCAGATGGTGATCTGGACCGGGACGATATAGGGGAACATCGAATAGCCCAGCCCCGCAAAGCCCAGCACGAACATGCCAAGCGAGCAGAGGAACGGCCAGTAATCGTGGTGACGGACCCGCAGCGTGTGGAACATGCCGAAGGCCAGCGCCAGCACGGCCGCCGCCACGCCCACCGCCAGCAGGATGTTCAGGCCCCCGAACCACCGGCTGTAATAGCCGTCCTGCAGGAAGGGCGTCCACAGGCTGACGATGCCCATGAAGCCGATCGTCGCCAGGCCCAGGACCCAGGCCCGGTTGCGCATCCTGGCCTGCAGCTCGCCACTGGTCCTCATCACCAGCCAGGTCGCCCCCAGCAGCATGTAGCCGACCATGACGGCCACCCCGACCATCAGCGTGAAGGGCGTCAGCCAGTCCCACCAGCCGCCCGAATAGCTGCGGGCGGCCTTGTCGATCTGGATGCCCTGCAGCAACCCGCCCAGGGCGATCCCCTGCGTCAGCGCCGCCACGGCCGAACCGCCGATGAAGGCGATGTCCCAGACCCGCCGCCAGCGCGTCGTGCGCCAGCGGAACTCGAAGGCGACGCCCCGGAAGATCAGCGCCAGCAGCATGGCGATGACCGGCGCGTAAAGCGCGGGCAGGATCAGCGCATAGGCCAGGGGAAAGGCCGCGAACAGCCCGCCGCCGCCCAGGATCAGCCAGGTCTCGTTCCCGTCCCAGACCGGGGCGACCGAGTTCATCATCACGTCTCGGTCCAGGCCCTCGGGCTCGACCGCGAACAGCATGCCCAAGCCCAGGTCGAAGCCGTCCAGCACCACATAGACCAGCACCGCGAAGGCGATCACGAAGGCCCAGATCACGGTCAGGTCGAAGGAAACTCCGTCGGCGATGGGCATGGTCAGACTCCGGGCTGGGCGGGGCGGCCCTTGCGGGCGGCGTGCTGCTGGACGGGGGTGGTGCCTGCCGTGCGGATCGGGCTGTCGGTGACATCCTTGTACCGCGCCTCGGCCGGTTCAGGCGCGCGGCCCATCAGGCGCAGGATGTAGTAGGTCCCCGCCCCGAACACCGCGAAATAGATGACGATGAAGGCGATCAACGAGGCCCCGACCGCCGGCGCCGCCAGGGGCGCGGCGCTGTCGGCCGTGCGCAGGAAGCCATAGACGGTGAAGGGTTGGCGGCCGACCTCGGTAGTGACCCACCCGGCCAGAACGGCGATCAGCCCGGAGGGCCCCATGATCAGCGCGGCGCGGTGCAGGGACGGCGTGTCATAAAGCCGGCGCCGCACCCGCGCGACCAGCGACCACAGGCCCAGCCCCAGCATCGCAAAGCCGATCATCACCATGATGCGGAACGACCAGAAGACGATGGCCACGGGCGGCTGATCCTCGCGCGGGATGGTGTCCAGCCCGTCCAGGGGCGCGTTCAGGTCGTGCTTCAGGATCAGCGAACTGAGCTTGGGGATGCCCACCGCGTAATCCAGCCGCTGCTCATCCTGGTTGGGCAACCCGAAGAGGTAGAGCGGCGCGCCCTCGGGGTGGCTTTCGAAATGGCCCTCCATCGCCATCACCTTGGCGGGCTGATGCTCCAGGGTGTTCAGGCCGTGCAGGTCGCCCAAAAAGATCTGCACCGGGGCAAAGATCGTGGCCATCCACAGGGCCATGGAGAACATCGTGCGCGTGGCCGGGCTGACCAGGTCGGGACGGTGCCGGTGGCGCAGCAGGTGGAACGCCGCCACCCCGCCCACGATGAAGGCCGTGGTCAGGTAGGCCGCCGTGACCGTGTGCATCAGCCGGTAGGGGAAGGAGGGGTTGAAGATCACCTGCCAGAAGTCGGTCGGCAGGAACTGGCCGGTGTCGGGATCGATCTCGAAGCCTGCCGGCGTGTGCATCCAGCTGTTCACGCTGAGGATCCAGAAGGCCGAGATCGCAGTGCCGACCCCCACGGCCAGGCAGGCGATCATGTGCAGCGTGGCGCCGACGCGTTCGCGGCCGAACAGCATGATGCCCAGGAAGCCGGCCTCCAGGAAAAAGGCCGACAGCACCTCGTAGGCCATGGGCGCGCCGATGACCGGACCCGCGCGATCGGAAAAGACCGACCAGTTGGTGCCGAACTGATAGGACATGACGATGCCCGACACGACGCCCATGGCAAAGGCCAAGGCGAAGATCTTGACCCAGTAGCGGAAGAGATCGAGGTACTGGTGGTCCTTCGTCCACAGCCACAACCCGTTCAGGACCGCCAGAAAGCTGGCCAGCCCGATGGTGAACGCGGGAAACAGGAAATGGAAGCTGACGGTGAAGGCGAACTGGATGCGGGCCAGCAGCACGGCGTCGGCGGTATCGAACATGGCGAAGCCTCGTGGGGCGGTGCCCGCAACCGCAGGCGATGCAGAAACGGGCGGGGCCGGGTCAGGACGCGAGCCGCAAGGGCCCCGCGGGTGTCATCATGTTCCAAGGCTAATCGCTGGACGCAACCTCATGCAAGCGCCGCATCGCCGCATGAGGGCCGGGGGATCAGCGAAGATCCAGCGGGTCCGACGTGATGCGCAGGTTGCCCTCCGCCGTTTCCAGCGCGACGCTGGCCTCGCCCGCAGGCGACAGATCGGGCATCCGGACCTCGGACATCAACACGCCGTCGCCGTCGGTGGTGGCTTCGGTCAGCGGGATCGACTGGCCGTCGTGGATCAGTGACAGCTGGACCTTGCGGTTGCCGGGCAGGCCTGTGGCGGCGATCCGCAGGCGGTCACCCTCCAAGGTCGTCGCCGCCAGATCGGGACCCCGACGCGGCTCTGCCTCGATCCCGGGAACGCCGGCGGATTTGCCCAGTTCCAGCAGATCGCGGGCCGGGTCGTTCTGCGACAGATAGCCCGAGACCGCCTCGCCGGCCTCGGCTGCGACGCCGCCCGCTTCGCGCGCGGTGTCCCGCGCCAGATCCTGCGCGCGGTCCAGAAGCCCGGCAGCCTCGGGTTCCGAAGCCGGGGGCTCGTCGCCCGCCAAGGGAACGGCCACGGCGCCGGCCTGGCGCAGGGCCTCCTCGTCGACCACATCATTGGCGCGCAGGATCCGCTCGGCCGGTACGCCGCAGCGTGCCGAAAGCTGGGCCAGGCTGTCGCCCGGGCCAAAGGGCACAGCCGCAGGGCAGTCGCGGGCCAAGGCAGGGCCTGCCAAGGCGACCAGGGCTGCGGCAAGGGGAAGGGCAAAGGTCTGCATGGGATCCTCCTGCGAAAATTGAGCGGGGCCGGGAAGCGGACAATGTGAAAAAGGGGCGCCGCGGGGGCGCCCCTTCATGGGTTCAGGAGGCGGGCTTACCCTTCGTATTCGGGCGCCTGCTCCAGTTGCTCGCGGGTCGCGCTGACAAAGACGCGCAACTCGTCGCCTTCGGCCTGCATGACCGTGACCTCGTCAAGACCCAGGGCAACAGTGTGGCTGCCGATGCCCAGGAAGCCGCCGACATCCATGACGAAGAATTCGACCTGGCCGTCGTTCGACAGCATCACGTCCTCGACCGAACCGATGTTCTCGTCGGTCTCGCTATAGACGTCCGCACCCATCAGCGTGTCGACCGAGATGGTGCTCGGGTCGGCAGGCTGATAGCCCTCGCGTTCGATCTGCGGCGGGGTCAGCGGCTGGCGCTCGCCGCGCCAGTCGGTCTGCGCGGTGGCCTGGGCTTCGCCCTCCACCGGCATGGGCTGCTCGCCTTCCTGCTGCTGAACTTGGGCTTCGCCCTCGGCACCACCTTCGACGAAGGACACGTTCGCCTCTCCGCTTTCGGTGTACTGCACCTGGGGCTCGCTGGAACCCGAGAACTCGACCTTCGGCTCGGCCGATTCATAGGTCACCTTGGGCTGGGCCTGCTCGACATTGACCTGCGGATCGGACTGGTTCTGCTGCAGGCGGACCTGCGGCGTCTGCTGATCCACCTGGATCTGCGCTTCCTGCTCGCCCTCGGGCGTGTCCTGGACGGCCAGGTCGACCTGCGGCTCACCCTGCTCGACGCTGACCGTGGGCTCTGCCTGGTTCACCTCGATCTGCGGCTCGGCCGTCTGCACGTTGACCTGGGGGTCGGGCATGCGGACGATGATCTCGGGCTGCGGCTGATCGACGGTCACCACCGGGTCCGGCATCTCGATGCGGATGGTGGGGGGCGCCTGGCGCACGATGATCTCGGGCTGCGGCTGGGTCACCGAAACGGTCGGCTCGGGCTGCGAGACGTTCACCTCGGGGGCCGGCTGCTGAACGTTGACGTTCGGGGGCGGCTGGCTGACCACGATGCGGCCTTCGATCTGCTGGGCATCGGCACCCTGGGCCTCGACCGCCTGGGCCTGACGGACATAGGGCGCGCAATCCATATCCTCGCCCCGCTCGGCCACGGCGCCGGCTTCGTCCAGCCAGACCTGCTGGAACCGATCGCTGTTGTCGGCGACGATCTGATCAAGCTGCTGGCAGGCCTCGGCCATGTCGGCATCGGCCGCCGGTGCGTCGGTCTGTTGGGCGATGGCCGTCACTGCCGTCGTCGAAAGCAAGGATGCTGCAAACAATCCTGTCAAATGGCGTTTCATCCTGTTCTCCTTTGCTGTGAAGGTGGCCCCAAGAACAGCGACATGCGGCCAATGTTCCTGAAAAATGGGCCAAATTCTGCTCATGATCGGACAACATCATGAAACGGAACGATTTTCTTATTTTCGATCAGCTAGGCATTTCGGATGGCGATGTCCAACCTGGCCAGGATCGCCCAAGCTTACCGCGTCCGGGCCCGTGTGACGTCGCAGGGCTGGCCCTGAAAGAATGCCTCCAGCAGCTGGGCAAAGACGCCATCCCTCCGGTCCACCGCCGCAAAAAGCGTGGCCGATGAGCGCAGCTTGTCCGCGTCAATGCCACCCAGGATCGCCTCGGCCGATTGGCCGCGATGGGCCAGAACCGCCTCGGCGGCGGCGACCAGCCGCGGCCCCAGCACCGGATGGGCCAGATAGCGCCGCGCCTCGTCCAGGTCGGCGATGCCGTAATGATGCGACATCTGCGAGCGTCCCAGGCCGCGCAGCTGCGGAAAGATGAACCACATCCAGTGGCTCTGCTTGCGGCCCCGCTTCAGTTCCTCCAGGGCGATGGGAAAGCTGTCTTCTTGGGCGCGGACGAAACGGTCCAGCGCGCCCGGGTCATCCGGCAGGTCGGAACGGGGCATGGGCACTCCTTTCGATGGCTGACGCCCCAGCCTAGCGCATCGCCGCCGGTCATGACGATCCCTTGCCGCAGGGGCCGCGCGCGGGCTAGCGTGGCCGGCATGGAACCTGCCCCGCCCCCACTGATCTGCGCCGTCCTGGCCGTGGTGATCCGCGACCGGCAGGTGCTGCTGGTGCAGCGCGCCAATCCGCCGGATGCGCGCCTGTGGGGGTTTCCGGGCGGCAAGCTGGAGGCGGGCGAAACGCTGCTGGATGGCGCCTTGCGGGAATTGCAGGAGGAAACCGGCGTCGCCGCCGTCGCGCAGCGGGTCCTGACCGCCGTCGATGTCCATGAGAGGTCGGGGGATGGCCGCCTGCTGCGTCATTTCGTGCTGGTGGCGGTGCTCTGCCGCTGGCAGGGCGGAGAGCCGCAGGCCGCCGACGATGCGCTGGATGCCTGCTGGATCGCGCTGCAGGACCTGGACCGCATGGGCACCCTCAGCCGGGACGTCGCCCGCATCGCCCGCCTTGCCGCGCAGGAGTGCGGGGACTAGGGGCGGCCTTCCTCCAGCGACATGTCCTCGACGATCTCGGCACGGACCCCCTGCAGCGGCGGCTGTTCGGTGTGGTCCAGCACATAGGCATAGGCACCGTCATGGCTGTCAAAGGACATGGGCACCAGCGTGGCAGAGAATTCCGTGCCCGTCCGCGACAGCTTCATATGCGGGGCGGCGCCCAAGGCGATCACGAATTTCGGCATCGACAGTTCCTTTTCATCGCGGTTCTCAGGATACCAGCCGCCGGCGGCGGCGGGTCGCGACGCCACTGGCGATGGCGGCGCCGATATCGGCGCAGGCGGTGATCCCCTGCACGAAGGGGCGGTCGTGCATCAGGTAGGGGATCGACCCCAGGGACAGCCGCCCCGCATAGCCGGGCACATCGACCAGGCCGTAATCCTCGGAGACTTCGGGAATCTCCTGGTCGGCCGCCAGCAGGGCGGCGCGCAGGCTGGGAAAGGGCAGGTCCTTGCTGGTCAGGGCCTTCTGGCCGCGCGCGTCGATGAAGACGGGGAAGACATGGGTCTCATGCCCCGTCCGGATGACCGTCCGGGTCTGCTGGCGGTCCAGATCGTAATCCTCGCCCAAGGCCAGCACCGACAGAAGGCCCGCGTCGCGCAGTGCCAGCAGGCGGCGGATGGATTCGGAGGGAACAGCGGCATAGTTGTCCACGAAGACCTTCTTGAGACCCTTGTCCAGCCGCTCTCGGTCCGCGTCCGACAGGTCCGCCACGATATCCTCGACCTTTTCATGCATGCGCAGCAGCGCATAGCGCCAAGGAACGGTGATCCGCTGCGCCTTGTTGCGCTCGACCTCGTCCAGGTTCCCGCGCGCCCAGCGAAATTGATCGGCGGCCTCGCGCGCCGCGAAATAGGAGTCGGCAAAGCTGTCGGCATCCAGCCCGCCCAGACCGATGCGCAGGGCAAAGGCGGGATCGGCCTGCATGATCTCGGCCCGCACCAGCTCGAAAAGGGCATCCAGCGGTTCGGGCTGGGACAGGCAGGCTGCCACCGCCGCCTCGGTCATCACGGCCAGCGGCTCGTAGGGGATCGGGCAGTAGAAATCCGCCTCGGGCAGGATGCCCGACCGCGACATCAGCGTGATGTGCAGGCCGTCGGGCGCCCCGTCGAACCGCAGCTCTCCCTCCTTGCGGCGGAAGCGCCCGTGCTGGTTGACCACCGCCATCGCCGCGTCGATCGAACTGAGCGAGGTGCCCATGATGCCCACCCGCACCGCGGGGATATGCGCGTCGATGAGGCCGGACCAGGGACTGGGAAAATAGCTGCGCGTCGCCTCGTCCTCGTCGGGAAAGTCGTGGCCTGTGGCCAGGACGACCCGGTCATAGGGGCCGGCGTCGTTTCCGGCCGAGGTCGGCAGCATCAGGCCCGCCTCGGCCGCGATGATGTCGTGGACCTCGGTCGCCTCGCGGATCTCCACCTGGTGGCCCGCGCCTCGCGCCTGTTCCACCAGCGACAGCAGCTGGTCGCGGAAATACTCGCCCAGCAGCAGCCGGGGCGTGAACTGCCGGTCGTCCAGATCCTCGGCGTCCAGCCCATAGGAGGCCAGCCGTGCCGGGGCCTGCTCCTCCAGCCAGTCCAGATAGGGGATGACGACGGGCGGGATCTCGATGCTGGCGATATTGGCCAGCATCGACCGGCTGGCGGTCTCGGGGGAATAGGGCATCCCGATGCCGGCCCGATCGCCTTTTTCGAACAGCGTCACCGACAGCGGCTCTCCCAGAGCCATCAGCTGCTGAAAGGTATAGATGCCGGTCGGTCCGGTGCCGACGATCGCGATGCGCTTGCTCATCTTCTTCCTGATCCCTGTCGCGCCGAACGCGCGGTGTCTTTTCCGGTTCCTGTTCATGATGTCGCGGTGACGTGGGGCCGAACATGTCCCACAACGGCGGCTTGAAGTGTATGGTAGTATGGTATAGGCTGTCATCAGGAGGGGACGTGATGACAAAGCCGATTCATCTGCAGCCGGTGCATGTCAGCGTGGCCGACCGCCTTTGTGCGGAACTGCGCGCGGCGATCATCGACAACATCCTGGTCCCCGGCACCCGCCTGTCCGAGGCGGAGATGGCCGTCCGCTACGGCGTCAGCCGCCAGCCCGTGCGCGAGGCCTTCATCAAGCTGTCGAACGACAGCCTGCTGGAGATCCGCCCGCAGCGCGGGACCTTCGTGGCCAAGATCTCGATCCCCCAGGTCATGGATGCGCGCTTTGTCCGCGAGGCGGTCGAGGCCGACATCGTCAAGCTGCTGGCAGCCGCGCCCGACCCGGCGCTGATCGCCGACCTGGACGCGCAGTTGGCGCATCAGCGGACGCTGATCGGCGGTTCGGCCCGCGACTTCATCGAGGCCGACGAGACCTTTCACCGGACGCTGGCCGAAGGCGCCGACAAGGGCAATGCCTGGCGCGTTTTGGTCGAGATGAAGGCGCAGATGGACCGGGTGCGGGTCCTGTCCAGCCTGCATTTTCCGGTCGAGCGCCTGATCACCCAGCACGGCGCCGTCGTCCGCGGCATCGCCGCCGGGGACGCGCATGCCGCCGAAGCCGCCATTCGGCTGCACCTGAAGGGCATCCTGTCCGATCTGCCGGTCATCCGGCAGGAACGCCCCGAGTATTTTCTGTGACGCCGGTCCGCCCGGCGCAAAACATCCTGGAGGAGGATAGAATGACATTTGCCAAGATCGCCAAGCTGGCTGCATCCTGCACCGTCGCGGCCCTGATGGGCAGCGCCGCCCTGGCGCAGGAGGTCACGCTGAAGCTGGGCCACCTCGCGAACGAGGAGAACATCTGGCACAAGGCCGCCGTCAAGTTCGCCGAAGAGGTCGAGACCCTGACCGAGGGCCGCGTCGCGGTCGAGGTCTATCCCAACGAATCGCTGGGCAAGGAGATCGACCTGATCAACGGCATGCAGCTGGGCACCGCCGACATGACCATCACCGGCGAAAGCCTGCAGAACTGGGCGCCCAAGGCCGCGCTGCTGGCGCTGCCCTATGCCTACAAGTCGCTGGAGCACATGGACGAGGTCGCCTCGGGCGAGATCGGCGACCAGATCGAGGCCGAGATCATCGAAAAGGCCGACATCCGCCCGCTGACCTATTTCGCCCGCGGCCCGCGCAACCTGTCGGCCAACCGCGAGATCACCACCCCCGCCGACTTGAACGGCTTCAAGCTGCGCGTGCCGAATGTGCCGCTGTTCGTGGCCGCATGGCAGGCGCTGGGCGCGAACCCCACGCCGATGGCCTTCTCGGAGGTCTTCACCTCGCTGCAGAACGGCACGATCGAAGGTCAGGAAAACCCGCTGGCGCTGTTCAAGTCGGGCGGCTTCTACGAGGTGCAGAAGGTCGTGAACCGGACCGAGCACGTGCGGTCCTGGATCTACCTGGCCATCTCGGAGCGCAGCTGGGACCGTCTGTCCGAGGCGGACCAGGCAGCCCTGATGGAGGCGGCCGAGCGCACCCAGACCTATGAGCGCGAGCTGTTCCTGGCCGATGAGGAGGCACTGGTGGCCGATCTGGAGGGCCGCGGCGTGACCTTCCACGACGTCGACCAGGCCGCCTTTGCCGAAGGCGCCCGCGAGGCCGTGATCGGCGCCGTCGCCGAGGAAATCCGCCCGCTGGCCGAAGAGATCTTTGCCCAGTGACCATGTCCGGTCCTGCCCTTCGGGGCAGGGCCACCGGGAGGAACCGATGTTCAAGGCGTTCAAGGGACTGGAGGGGCTGTGTCGCCTTCTGGTATTCGCAGCTTTCGTGGTGCTGATGGGGGCGGTCCTGCTGCAGGTCTTCTCGCGCACCTTTCTCAGCACCGCGCCGGTCTGGACCGAGGAGCTGACGCGCTTTTGCCTGATCTTCATGGGCGCGCTTGGCGCGGGCCTGGCGCTGCGCAGCGGCTACATGGTCAACGTGGACCTGGTCTGCGAAAGCCTGCCCGGCCGCCTGCCCCGCATCCTTCGGCTGGTCTCGGCGGTCATCACCGCGGGCTTTGCCATCGCGCTGCTGCCGGCGGCCTGGGACTATACCATGATCGGCGCCCGCCAGACCGCGCCCGCGCTGACCTGGCGGATGGACTTCATCCATGCCGCGATGGTCGTGCTGTTCGTCACCCTGGCGCTCTGGGCGTTGATGCGCGTGGCCGAGATGCTGACCGGCCGGCATGACGGCCGCCCCATTCCGACCTCGGAGGACAACTGATGGGTCTGACCCTGCTTCTGGGCACCTTCGTGCTGGGCCTTGTCATCGGCCTGCCTGTGGCGGTGACCCTGGGCCTGTCCTCGATGGCCTACCTGATCTTTGCCGACATCCCCTTGGTCGTCATCCCGCAGAAGATGTATGCGGGCATGGACAGCTTTGTCCTGCTGTGCATCCCCGGCTTCATCCTGGCGGGCAACCTGATGAACTCGGGTGGCATCACCGAGCGGATCGTGCGCTTTGCCAATGCGCTGGTCGGCTGGATGCGCGGCGGGCTGGCCCAGGCGAACATCGCGGCCTCCATGCTGTTCGGCGGCGTCTCGGGCACGGCCGTGGCCGACGTCGCATCCGTTGGCGGCATGATGATCCCCGGCATGAAGAAGGTCGGCTATCCAGGCGCCTTCGCCGCGGCGGTAACGGCGGCGTCGTCCACCGTCGGGCCGATGATCCCGCCCAGCGTACCGATGATCATCGTCGGCTCGCTGTCGGGCCTGTCGGTGGGCAAGCTGTTCCTGGCCGGCGCCGTCCCGGGCCTGATGCTGGGCGGCGCGATGATGGTCGCGACCTACTTCATCGCCCGCAAGCAGAAGTTCCCGCGCGAGCCCTGGCAGGGCGTGCGCGAACTGCTGTCCTCGTTCACCGGGGCCATCTGGGCCATCGCGATGACCGTCCTGATCGTGGGCGGGCTGCTGATCGGCATCACCACGCCCACCGAGACCGCCGTCGTGGCCAGCCTTTATGCCGCCGCCGTGGGCCTCTTCGTCTATCGCGAGCTGCCGGTGCGGCGCATCCCCAAGATCATCATCGACAGCGCCATCAGCGCCGCGGGCATCCTGGTCCTGGTCGGCACCGCCAATGTCTTCGGCTGGATCCTGGTGGCCGAGCGCATCCCCCAGATGCTGGCCGACGGCGTCCTGTCGATCACCGACAACAAGTTCCTGGTGATCCTGCTGATCAACCTTCTGCTGCTGTTCGTCGGCATGTTCATGGAAACCATCGCCGCGCTGATCATCCTGTTCGTTCCGCTGCAGGCGCTGGCCGTGGCGGTGGGCATCGACCCGCTGCACTTTGCCTGCTTTGCGGTGCTGAACCTGATGATCGGGCTGACCACGCCGCCGGTGGGGGTCTGCCTGTTCGTCGCCTCGAACATCGCCCGCCTGCCGCTGTCGCCGGTGATCCGCGCGATCACCCCCTATATCATCACCAACATCATCGTCCTGCTGCTGGTCAGCTATATCCCGCAGCTGTCGACCTGGCTGCCCAACACGCTGATGCCCTGAGGCCCCAATGACCCAAGACACCAAGAACCGCGTCGTCTGCCTGCACGCGCAGGATGACCTGAGGCTG
The DNA here is from genome assembly GCF_048538155.2 of Paracoccus sp. T5. Lineage (GTDB taxonomy): Bacteria > Pseudomonadota > Alphaproteobacteria > Rhodobacterales > Rhodobacteraceae > Paracoccus. The sequence goes on along the minus strand of NZ_CM135809.1, from coordinate 201,691 downwards.
GACAGCCGGCCCGCCGAAGACCCTGGTCCGGGACAGGTGCGGGTCGCCGTCCTGGCGGGCGGCATCTGCGGGTCGGACCTGCATTACTGGCGCGAAGGCGGCATCGGCACGATCCGGGTGCAGGAGCCGATCATCCTGGGCCACGAGGCCGCCGGCCGCGTCGAGGCCCTGGGCGACGGCGTCGAGGGGCTGGAGATCGGCCAGCTGGTCGCCATGAACCCCTCGCATCCCTGCGGCGAATGTGACTTCTGCCGCCAGGACCTGCCGCGCCACTGCATCGCGATGAAGTTCAAGGGGTCGGCCATGTACCTGCCCCACCAGCAGGGCATGTTCCGCGACAATATGGTGATCGGCGCGGGCCAGTGTCTTGCGCTGCCCCAGGGCGTCACCCCCGGCGCCGCCGCCTGCGCCGAGCCGCTGGCGGTCTGCCTGCACGCGGCCAACCGAGCCGAGGCGGTCGCCGGTCCCTTGGCGGGCAAGACCGTTCTGGTCACCGGCGCGGGCCCGATAGGCGCGCTCTGCGTGGCGGTGGCCCGCCAGCGCGGCGCGGCGCAGATCATCGTGACCGACATCCAGGACGCCACCCTGGCCGTGGCCCGGCAGATGGGGGCCGATCACGCCGTGAACACGCTGGCCGACCCCCAGGGCCTGGCGCAATGGCGCGAAAGCAAGGGCAAGGTCGACCTGGTCTTTGAATGTTCGGCCGCCGCACCCGCGATCGGCGATGCGGTCAGCTGCCTGCGCCCCTTGGGGACGCTGGTGCAGGTAGGCGTGGCGGGCCCGACCTCGCTGCCGCTGAACGTCATGGTCGGCAAGGAAATCCAGTTCATCGGCTCTCAGCGCTTTGACGTGGAATTTGCCGATGCGGTCGCGCTGATCGGTTCGGGCGCCATCGACCCGCGCCCGATGATCACCGCCACCTACCCGATGACGCAGGCGCTGGACGCCTTTCACGCAGCCCTGGACCGGTCGCGGTCGGTCAAGGTGCAACTCTCCTTCGCCGGCGCCTGAGCGCCGGCCTCTCTGACGGAAAGACAAGCTTATGAGACAGACCTGGCGCTGGTTCGGACCCAAGGACCTGGTATCCATCGACGACATGCTGCAGGCGGGGGTCGAGGGCGTCGTCACCGCCCTGCACCACATGCCGACCGGCGCGGTCTGGTCGCCCGAGGATATCGCGCAGCGCCAGGCCGAGCTGGCGGTGATGAAGGACGGTGCACCCTCGGGCCTGAAGTGGGAGGTGGTAGAAAGCCTGCCCGTCTCCGAGGACATCAAGCGGCAGAGCGGCAACTGGAAGCAGCATGTCGAGAACTGGAAGACCTCGATGCGCCACCTGCGCGACGCGGGGATCGAGGTCATCTGCTACAATTTCATGCCGATCCTGGACTGGACGCGCACCGACCTGGCCTATCGCCTGCCGAACGGCGCGACCTGCATGCGCTATGACGCGATCGACTTTGCCGCCTTCGACCTGTTCCTGCTGGGCCGCCGGGGGGTCGAGGACGATTACGACGCCGCGGTGACCGAGGCCGCCCGCGAACGGTTCGCCGGCATGTCCGACGCGCGCAAGGAGCAGCTGGCCGGCAATGTCGTCTTCGGCCTGCCCGGCGCGGCCGAGCGGATGACGATGGAGGACGTCAAGACCCATCTGGCCCGCTATGACGCGATCTCGTCCGACCGCCTGCGCGGGCATCTGGTCGACTTTCTGGCCGAGGTCAGCCCCTTGGCGCAGGATCTGGGGATGCGGCTCTGCTGCCATCCGGACGATCCGCCGTTCCCGCTTCTGGGTCTGCCGCGCATCATGTCGGCCGAGGCGGATTACAAGGCGGTCATGGATGCGGTGGACATCCCCGCAAACGGCATCACGCTGTGCACCGGATCGCTGGGTGCGCGTGCCGACAACGACCTGCCGGGGATGATGGAGCGCCTGGGCGACCGCGTCCATTTCCTGCACCTGCGCAATGTCGCGCTGGAGGATCGTGCCTTGGGCGGTTCGTTCCACGAGGCCGCGCATCTGGAAGGCAACACCGACATGGTCGCGATGATCGGCGCGATCATGGCCGAAGAACGCCGCCGCCGGGCCGAGGGTCGCAGCGATTGGCAGATCCCGATGCGCCCCGACCATGGCCAGGACATCCTGGACGACCTGAACCGCCACGCGCAGCCGGGCTATCCCGCCATCGGCCGCCTCAAGGGGCTGGCGGAACTGCGCGGCATCGCCACCGCGCTGTCGCACCCCTCCGTCGCCGGCAGCGCCTGATCGCCTTCGGCCCGGGCCGCCGCGCCCGGGCCATTCCCTGCCCTTAGAGGCAAGCCGCCCTTTCCCGATTTTCCCGACCGGTGATGCCCGCAGCACCGGTGATCCTTTGGGCATCCAAGGGAACAATTCCGTTACCCCGCCGTTCCGGAAGGCATAGGGACCTTACGAGAGCGGAAAACAATGGCGGCCATCCATTCCTCCTACGGCGCTCGGATCGCCGACCATCCCCTTCCGGGGGTGATGACCCTGACCCATTTCGCGGCGGGCTTCTTCACCCTGACGCTGGTCTCGGACTGGGCTTACACGCAGACATTGGTGATCATGTGGCAGGATTTTTCGTCCTGGCTGCTGTTTTTTGGCCTGATCGCGGGCGGGCTGGCGGCGCTGCTCTGGATCATCAGCTTTGCGACCGACCGCATCCGTCCGGTCTGGGGCGCGGTCCTGCTGAAGGCGCTGGTCCTGATCGCGGCCTTCTTCAACAGCCTGATCCATGCGGGCGATGGCTGGACGGGGGTTGTTCCCTGGGGAATCGGCCTTTCCGCCGTGACCTGCCTGCTGATGCTGGGCGCCGCCCTGCTGAACCGCCGTGCGACGCATGATCGCCTTCTGCTCCGCGCCTGAAAGGGACGAACCTGATGATGACCCATGACCTTACCTCGCAGCGGGCGCTGCTGCTGACCGGTGGCGCATTGCTGATGCTTAGCGTGGCCTGGCCCCATGCAGCAGGCGCGCAGGACGGCAACGCGGGCGATTTCGACATCAGCAGCCAGATCGGTCCCGATCCCGTGCTGCCCGAACCCGATTTCGTCAACCTGATCCCCAGCATGAAGGTGGGCGAAGTCATCGGCTGGTCCGAGGGTCAGACCCCGACCGTCCCCGATGATCTGACCATCACAGCCTATGCCACCGACCTGGTCAACCCGCGCACGGTGCACACCCTGCCCAATGGCGACGTGCTGGTGGTCCAGTCCCGCGCCCCCAAGGGCAAGCCGAAATACCGGCCCAAGGATTACATCCGGGGCTGGATCATGTTCTTTGCCTCTGGCGGGGGCGGCGGCGGTCCGCAAAAGGACAGCAACCTCATCACCCTGCTGCGCGACAGCGACCGCGATGGCGTGGTGGACGAGCGTCATGACCTGCTGACCGACCTGCATTCTCCCTTTGGCTTGGCTTGGATCGACGACACGCTCTATGTCGCGGCCGCCGATGCGGTGCTGGCCTATCCCTATGCCCTGGGCGAGAACGTGATCACCGCCGAGCCCGAGACGGTCACCCCCCTGCCCGGCGGACCATTGAACCATCACTGGACCAAGGACCTGGCGCTCAGCCCCGACGGGACGATGCTCTATGCCTCGGTCGGGTCGAACTCGAACGCGGCCGAAAACGGCATGGAGGCCGAAAAGGGTCGCGCCGCCATCTGGCAGATCGACCGAGAGACGGGTTCGTCCCGTATCTTCGCCTCCGGCCTGCGCAATCCCAACGGGCTGGTGTTCCATCCCCAGACCGAGCAGCTCTGGGCCGTCATCAACGAGCGTGACGAGCTGGGACCGAACCTGGTGCCCGACTATATGACCTCGGTACAGGACGGCGCCTTCTACGGCTGGCCCTACAGCTATTACGGCGATCACGTGGACGAACGCGTGCGCCCCGCGCGCCCCGATCTGGTCGAGACCGCGATCGCGCCCGACTATGCGCTGTCCAGCCATGTCGCGGCGCTTGGCCTGGTCTTCACCGAAGGCTCGGCCATGCCCGAACCCTATGCGAACGGCGCCTTCGTGGGCCAGCGCGGCAGCTGGAACCGGGACACGTTCAACGGCTACAAGGTGTCCTATGTGCCCTTCACGGACGGCATGCCGGATGGGATGGCGCAGGACGTCGTGACCGGCTTTCTGGCCGGCGACGAGGTGCACGGCCGCCCTGTGGGGCTGGGGATCGACGGCACCGGCGCGCTGCTGGTGGCCGATGATGCGGGCAACACGGTCTGGCGCGTCGCGCCTGCCGATGGTTCGGTGACCGACAGCCCTATGGGCACGGACCGCGTGCAGGCAGGAGAGGCCCCGGCCGAACCTGCCGCCGCCGAGGAAGCCGCCGCTCCGCAACCCGCAGCTGAGGATGCCGCGCAGGCTCCGACTGAGCCCGCCACTGCCCCCGCTGCGGGAGAGATCCCCGCAGCCGCCCCCGCCCCCGAGGACGCACCTGCCGCAGAGGCCCCGGTGCCGGATGCTGCCGCTGCGCCGGAAGCAGAGCCTGTCAAGGAGACTGAAGCAGAAGCTACGGATGCGGAAGCTGACGCCGCGCCCGCCGTTCCCAGCACCCAGCCTCTTCCCCCGGAGGAAACCGAAGCTCCCGCCAATTGACGAAACCGGCCGCCCGGACCTTCTAGCGGGGGAACGGGCGGCTCAGTCCCGTGGCCCCGGCCAGGCCAAAGCGCCAGGGCAGGTCCTGAGCCTTGCTGATGCCGATGCGCGGCCCGACCAGCAGGTCGGTCTGCTGGGGCGCCAGTTCGATGCTGAAATCCGGGCGGTCGAACGCTGTTCCATCATCTTCGGGGAGAATGGCCAGGGCCTGTGTCAGCCGCCCCGGCCCGTTGCACAGCATCGCGCTGTTGCGGCGTGCCTGCATCGTCTCCACCCCTGTTGTCGGCGTCAGCGCGCGGATCAGCACCGCCTCTCCCGGGCGCGCGACGACGTTCAGGCACAGGTGGATGCCATAGGAGCGATAGACATAGGCATGGCCCTGGGGGCCGAACATCGACCCGTTGCGCCGCGTCGGCCCACGAAAGCTGTGAGAGGCGGGATCATCCGGGCCATAGGCCTCGGTCTCGATGATCATGCCGCCGCAGCCCCTGACCAGCAGGCTGGCCCCGACCAGCCGCCGCGCAAGGGTGAGGCCATCCATGCCCGCGATCTGCTGAGGGAAGGTTAGACGGCTCATCCTGAAGGTCCGGATCGGCGAGGGGCAAGGTTCTGGACCATAGGGGCAGTTCCGGACCGTGCCAAGCGGCCCTTTTCCAGGCTCCCGGCCATGTACCGCCCGTTGGACAATAAACTGGACAGAGAGCGGCGGCGTTATGTTCCGCGCCCTCCTGATCTTCCGTTCCGCAAGATGATGATCATGAAGCTGTGATAATTGCGGCGTCGTTCCCGCCTGGCGGCGTCTTTCCTGTCCTCCCGGCATGGTGCAGACAGCATGTGGCGTCCGCAGCCCGGCGAACGACCTCAACAATGGGCGGTACATCATGCGGATTTCATTCCTTCTCGCCCTCACCCTTGTCCTGCCCCATGCCGCGGCGGCCGATGACCTTGAGGCGCGGGCCGTCGCCCTGTTCGAGGCCCTTCAGACCGACGGGCAGTGCCCGACCTATCTCCAGGACCGCCCCGCACCGACCAGGCGCCAGTTCACGGTCCAGGGGCCCGAGGGGGATCAGCCGGTCACGACCTTCGAATTCACCTGCGATGCGGGGGCCTATAATCTGGTGCAGACCTTCCTGATCCACACCGACAGCGACGGGCTGCGCCCGCTGTTTTTCGCGATGCCCGTAACCCGGATGCCGGAAACGTCCGAAAGCGGCGGCGAACCTCTGGCCGAACCCGGGGCAGGCACCCAGATCACCGGCTACCGGACCGCCCCGACCCTGATCAACGCCTCGGTGGACGACATCACCGGTCGTATCGTCACGACCGAGAAATGGCGCGGACTGGGCGATGCGGGTGCGTCGGGCACCTGGGACCTGACGGCTGCGGGCTATGTCCTGCGCCGCTACCAGATCGACGCGACCTATGACGGCAAGGTGGACCCTGTGATCGTTCTGGACCTGCGCGGGGCGATCGCGGCGGAGTGACCGGTCCCTGCCCGGCCCGCCCAAGCGGCGAAAAAGCCCCGCAGGCAGTTGTTCCGGCGATGTCCGACAGAAACGCTCTTGCGCTTGGGCAGGCGCAGGCTTAGGCAAATCCGACTTTCCTTGTCGGATTATGGACCCGAACATGTCGAACACACGCCTCGGGGCGCTCAGCTGTTTTTGCGCCGCCGCTCTCTGCAGCCCGCTGCAGGCCGAACAGACGACCTATCCCCTGACGGTCGAGAATTGCGGCCAGCAGGTCACCTTCCAGAAGGCGCCCGAACGCGCCGTGGCCCTGGGGCAGAACAGCGCCGAGATCCTGTTCCTGCTGGGGCTGGAGGACCGGATGGCGGCCACCGCCTTCTGGCCCAACGAGGTGCTGCCGGAACTGGAGGCTGCCAACAGCCAGGTCGAGGTGCTGACGGTCGAGTTTCCGACCCTGGAGGCCATCCTGTCCAAGCAGCCCGATTTCGTGCCGGCCATGCTGCTGACGCTGATGGGCCCCGACAGCAAGGTCGCCAAGCGCGCGGACTTTGAAGGCCTGGGCATCCCGACCTATATCTCGCCCAGTGCCTGCTCGACCGCGGTGGAGGGGACCGACGCCTATGGCAGCCGCGACAGCCTGTGGACGATGGACCTCCTCTACCAGGAGATCGAGGAGCTTGCGAAGATCTTTGACGTATCCGATCGGGGCGCGGCGCTGATCGACGACTTCAAGGCGCGCGAGGCGGCGCTGCGGGCCGAGTTCGGCGACCGCGAGGATCTGACCTTCCTCTTCTGGTTCTCCAGCCCCTCTCCGGCGGATGACGCCTATCTGGGCGGCGGCAACGGTCCCTCGGGCTACATCGCCGACATCCTGGGCGGCTCGAACGCGATCAAGACGGATGCAGAATGGCCGACGCTGGGCTGGGAAGGCATCATGGCCTCCGACCCCACCGTCTTCGTGGCGGCCCAGGTGGACCGCAACCGCTGGGACCTGGACCGGGCGGACAACAAGATCGCCTACCTGACTACGGACCCGACGGTCAGCCAGATGGAGGCCGTCAAGTCCGGCCGCATCGTCGTCATGAGCGGCGCGGCCATGAACCCCAGCATCCGGACGCTTTACGGCGCCGAGGAAGTCGCCGAACAGCTGAAGGCGCTCGACCTGCCGTGACAGGTGCGGCGGACAAGGAAGCGGGGGCGGGGTGGCTCGTCCTCTTCCTGGCGCTGGTCCTTGCGGCCCTCGCCCTCGCGGTCGCGCTGGCGACCGCGATCGGCGACTATCACATCGGGCTGGGGCACGTGGTCCTGGCCATCACCAACAGCCTGGGGCTGACCGGTGCCCCGATCCCGCCGGTCGAACAAAGCGTGGTCTGGGACCTGCGCCTCAGCCGGGCGCTGGTCGCCGCGCTGGCCGGGGCCGGACTGGCGATCTGCGGGGCGATCCTGCAGGCGCTGCTGCGCAACCCCCTGGCCGAACCCTTCGTGCTAGGCGTCTCGGCCGGGGCCTCGACGGGGGCGGTCTGCGTGATCGTGCTGGGCATCGGTGCGGGCGCGCTGTCGCTGTCGGTGGGGGCCTTCGTGGGCGCCTTTGCGGCCTTCGCGCTGGTTGCGGTGCTGTCGAACGGGGCAACCAGCGGGCCGAACCACACGATCCTGGCGGGCGTCGTCGCCTCGCAGCTGTTCAACGCGCTGACCTCCTATATCGTCACCACCTCGGGCAATGCCCAGCAGGCGCGGGACGTGATGTTCTGGCTGCTGGGCAGCTTCGGCGGCGTGCGCTGGCCGGACTTCCAGCTGCTGATCGCGGTGGTGGTGCTGGGCCTGGCGATCTGCCTGTGGATGGCGCGGACGCTGGACGCCTTCACCTTCGGGGACGAGGATGCCGCGGCCCTGGGCGTGCCGGTGGCCCGCATCCGGCTGATCCTGTTCGGGGTCACGGCGATGATGACGGCCACCATCGTCAGCATGGTGGGGGCGATCGGCTTCGTAGGTCTGGTCGTGCCCCATGCGGTGCGCCATGTCGTGGGCCCCATGCACCTGCGCCTGCTGCCCGCCTGCGCGGCGGTGGGGGCGGTCTTCATGGTGCTGGCCGACATCGCCTCGCGCGTGGTGGTCGCCCAGCAGACGGTGCCCATCGGGGTCGTCACCGCGCTGGTGGGCGTGCCCTTCTTTGCCCTCATCCTCTATCGCTCGCGGCCGCAGACATGACCGTGCTGGCCCGGAACCTGGTCTGGGGCGTGCGCCGCCGGACCATCGTCGACGGCGTCTCGCTCGACGTGCGCCAGGGCGAGACGCTGGGCCTGATCGGGCCGAACGGGTCGGGCAAGTCCTCGCTGCTGCGGCTGCTGTCGGGGCTGAAGCGGCCCCAGTCGGGCCGGGTCGAGATCAACGGCCAGGACATCGCCGCCGTGCCCCGCCGCGTGCTGGCGCGGCAACTGGCCTTCGTTCAGCAGAATGCCGCGACGGATACCAATGTCTCGGTCCGGGACGTGGTGCGGCTGGGGCGCACGCCGCACCGTTCGGCGCTGTCCGGATGGTCGGCCGCGGACGAGGCCGCAGTCACGTCCGCGCTGGCTTCGGTGGACATGACCGGCCGCCGCGGCCAGCCCTGGCAGACGCTGTCGGGGGGCGAACGCCAGCGAGTCCATATCGCCCGCGCGCTGGCGCAGGCGCCGCGGGTGATGTTCCTGGACGAGCCCACCAACCACCTCGACATCCATCACCAGATCGAGATCCTGCGCATGGTCCGCGACCTGGACCTGACCAGCATCGTGGCGCTGCACGACCTCAACCTGGCCGCGATGTTCTGCGACCGGATCGTGGTCCTGACCGCCGGCGCCGTGGTCGCCTGCGGCGCCCCCGAGGAGGTGCTGACCCAGGCCCTGCTGCGCGACGTCTTCCGGGTCGAGGCCGAGGTCGTGCCGACCCAGGGCTCGACCCGCCCCCATATCCGCTTTCGGACCGAATGAGGCTGGCGCGGGACCGCGCCGCGCTGCCGATAACGGCCGAGCGCCTGGGCATCCTGTTGCGCATTGCATCGACCCTGGCCTTTGCCGCGATGAGCGCCTGCATCAAGGGGCTGGGCGATACTGTCCCGCTGGGGCAGGTGGTCTTTTTCCGCTCGGCGCTGGCGCTGCTGCCGCTGGTGATCTTCCTGGCCTGGAGCGGCGATTTTCCCCACGGCCTGGCGACGCGGCGACCCTTTGGCCATGTCGCGCGCTGCCTGTTGGGGGCCGTGGCGATGTTCACCTCCTTCGCGACGATCCGCCTTCTTCCGCTGGCCGAGGCGGCCATGCTGTCCTATCTGGCACCGGTAATGCTGGCCCTGCTGGGCTGGGCGCTTCTGGGCGAAGCTTTGGGTCCGCGCAGGGTGGCAGGGCTGCTTCTGGGCCTCGCCGGGGGCGCGGCCTTCTGCCTGCCCGCCTTCTCTGACCGCCTTGATCCCGGCGCCCTGGCGGGGATCGTGCTGGGCCTCACGACCGCCGCCCTGACCGCCGGGGCGCTGATCCAGGTCCGGCGCCTGACCCTGGCCAATGAACGTCCCGGCGCCATCGCCTTCTGGTTCGCCGTTGTCTCGGCCCTCGCGGGCGCAGCGACGCTGCCCTTGGGCTGGGTCCGGCCCGACGCCGCGCAGGCGGCACTGCTGGTGGGCGCGGGCCTTGCCGGGGGGGCCGCGCATATCCTGATGACGCTGTCCTTCCGCCATGCCGAGGCCGCCGCGCTGGCCCCCTTCGAATACCTCACGATCCTCTGGGCCGCCGCCGCGGGACTGGCCTTCTTCAACGAGCTTACCGGATGGTCCTTCCTGCTGGCCGCCCCTCTGATCCTCGCAGGGTCGTGGATCTCGTCGCAGAAAGGCGCAGGACGGTGGCGCAGGGGCCGTCAGAAAGACACCACAGCCGTCGGAGGGGACGGGGCGGCTTAGCCGCCGACGCGAAGCAACGGCTCCCTCAGAGGGAACGACCGCCAGCTAGCCACCACCGGCCCGTCCACAGCCAAAGGCGAAGGCGAAGGCGAAGGCGAAGGCGAAGATTGAAACCCCTACATTCGTCGATCCGCCACCCGCCGTCGGGATCTCCCGGTGATCATGGCGGACACCTTGGAACTAAGGTGCCGATATTCCCGGACAGAGGCCAAAGCCGAGACCCACAGTCGTCAATCGGCCTTCGGGTGTTCCTGCTTCCAGAGATCCGCGTCGGAACCGTCACGGGGCAGCCACTCAGTGCCGGCCGCGCCATGCGGAGCGGACGCGTGGCGGCAGGACCGGGCGTGCCTGCCGTGCACGGGCATTTAGCCCTGCAGGTGTTGCCACTTCCTGAAACAGCCTGGCGAGGAGCCGCGCGTCAACTCATCCAAGCAGGCGGCATTTTCCTGCCACACTGGATGGAACCCGCTTTGCCCGTTCGGAGCGGATGATGCGCCGCCGTCTGTCAGGCTTCTCGTGGGACCGGCGAGTGCTAGACCCTTTTCAGTAGACGCCTTCCGTGGCGATGTTGATCGTCGTGCCGCAGTGCTTGCAATGCACCGCATCAGGATCATGCAGCATGAGGCCGCAGATCTGGCATGGCTGGCGAACCTTTCGCGGCCTGAAGATCACCTGGGCCAGACGCAGGAAGAGCGTCACCCCGATGATCATCACGCCGACCGAGATCAGCCGTCCGAACGTCCCCTCCAGAAGAATGTCTCCGTAGCCGGTGGTCGTGAGAGTGGTCACGGTGAAATAAAGTGCGTCCACATAGTTGTCGATTTCAGGATTGGACCGGTGCTGGGTGGCGTAGATGAGGCCGGTCATGACGAAGATGAAGACGCCGAGGTTGATGGCCGCGATCAGCACCGGCTCCTTCTGGCGAAAGAAGGGGAGGTCCGCTCTCAGGCGATCGAGCAGCTGATAGGCATGCAAAAGCCGCAGCGTGCGCAGGACCCGGAGGAAGCCTGCGTCGCCCCCCGCAATCGAGACCAGGAAGGATGCCACCGCAACCAGGTCAGCCAGCGTGATCGGGTTCACCAGAAACCGCCACTTCTGCTGACTGACCACCAGCCGCGCGCAGAAATCGGCGAGGATGAGCACCCCGAGAATGATGTCGATGACGGGAACAAGCCCGCCATGAGAGGTGAAGGAGGTGGCTATGACATAGAGGATGGTCCCGATGTCAAAGCACAGCAGACCATAGCGAAACTGATGGGCGTGGGCGCCCTCGCCCTCGTAAAGGTCCCGTAGCTTGTTGACCCATTCTTGCATCCAGCAGATCCTCGGCGCTCCTAGCGAGGCGAGCTTGTCATATCGGGCGCCGGGCGTCGATCCTTCCCCCTGCCCCAAACATTCGATCCGTTCCGCGGGACGAAACTTGCGCATGCGATCTCGCTGCAGAAGGCGCTTGGGAGCAGTTCGGGGTGATTGCACAGGGGAGGCGCCTTGCGCTCGATTGGCCGGCATGGGCTTGGGAGGAACACCTGGAATATCGACCTTGAGCCAAGCCAAGCCTGACCGCCGGAGATCACGTGCCTCGGGAGTAGACCTCGCTGGCGGCACGGTTCAGCTCTTGACCCGTTGCGTCGTGGCCCACATCCCCCTCCAGCGCGATCGTACGCCCGCGAAGGATCGTCCGGACCGGCCAGCCCCTGATATGCATCCCCTCATAGGGGGTGTAATCGCAAGCGTGGTGCAGGTCGGCCTGGCGGATCGGCCGGGTCAGGTTCGGGTCCCAGAGCGTCAGGTCCGCATCGGCACCGATCGCGATGCTGCCCTTCTGCGGATAAAGGCCGTAAAGCCGCGCGGGGTTGGTCGAGGTCAGCGCCACGAAACGCTGCAGGCTGATGCGGCCCTTGCCGACACCCTCGGAAAAGAGGATCGGCAGGCGCGTCTCGACGCCGGGGATGCCGTTCGGGACCCATCTGAAGGAGGTGCGGGCGCGGGGATTGTCCTTGCTGGCCTCGCCTTCAAAGCGGAAAGGGCAGTGGTCGGACGAGAAGATGTCGAAGGTCCCGTCCTGCAGCCCCTGCCAGATCGCCGCCTGGCTGGCTGCGTCCCGGGGCGGGGGCGAGCAGACATATTTGGCACCCTCGAAATCCATGTCGAGTCCGCGCAGGTCGTCGGCCGTCAGGGCGATGTATTGCGGACAGGTTTCCGCAAAGACCCTGAGGCCGCGCGCGCGGGCCCACTGGATCTGCTCCATCGGCTCGCGCCCGGAGACATGGACGATCACGATCGGCACGTCGATCAGCTGCGCGTGGCTGATGGCGCGATGCGTCGCCTCGCGCTCGGCGATCTGGGCATGGGCCTCGGCATGGTAGTAGGGCGCCGTGTGACCCTCGGCCTCCAGACGCCGGGTCAGGTGCTTGATGGCGTCATGGCCCTCGGCATGAACCATGACCAGCGCGCGCTCGCGGCGGGCGACCTCGAAGACGTCCAGAAGCTGGGCGTCGTTCAGGACCAGGTCATCATAGGTCATGAAGACCTTGAACGAGGTATAGCCGTCGCGCACCAGGGCCGGCAGCTCCTGCCCAAGCACCTGTGGCGTCGGGTCGCTGACGATCAGGTGGAAGGCGACGTCGGTATGGCACTGACCGGCGGCCTTGCGGCGATAGTCCTCGACGCAGGCGCGCAGCGACTGGCCCTTGATCTGCAGCGCGAACGGCAGAACCGTCGTGTTGCCGCCCGCCGCGGCCGAGCGCGTCCCGCTGGCGAAGCCGTCGGCCATCACCGTGCCGTCCGATGTCGGCTGATCCAGATGCACATGGGCATCGATCCCGCCCGGCAGGACCAGAAGCCCCGTCGCGTCGATGCTGTCGGCCCCGCTGAGGCCCAGGCCGATCTGGGCAATGCGCCCGTCCTTGATGCCGATATCGGCGGCATAGCTGTCGGCCGCGGTGACGATCGTGCCGCCCGTGATGACCAGGTCCAGGCCGCTCATGCCGCCTCTCGTGCCACGATCCGGGCCAGCGCCTCGGTAAGCCGGTCCACCTGTTCCAGGGTGTTGTAATGGACCATGGACACGCGAAGGACACCGCCGCCATGATCCTCACCCAGATGTTCGACCAGCCGGCGCGAGTGGAAATCCCCGAACCGCATGGCAATGCCATGGTCGTCCATCGCGCGGGCAACGGCGCCCGAATCGATGCCATCGAACTTGAAGGCGATGGTGGGTACGCGCGTGCTGGCATGGTTCGCCGCCTCGCCGATGATGCGGCAGTCGTTGCGGGCCGACAGCCAGGTCAGAAGCCGATCCGTCAGCGCATCCTCCTGCGCGGTGATCAGGTCGAAGGCGGCGGCCACCAATGCGCGGTTGTCGCCCGTGGCCCCGTGATGCCGGGCGAGGCCGGTCAGGTAGGCCAGGATGCCGTCGGTGGCATAAGCGGCCTCATAGCTGGGGTTGCCGGGCTCCAGCTTGGCCGAGACCTTATCCTTGCCGTAAAAGTAATGGTACAGCCCGTCCAGTTCGGCCAGCAGCTGATGTTTTCCGTACATCAGCGCGCCGTGAGGACCATAGGCCTTGTAGAGGCTGAAGACATAGTAGTCGACATCCCAGGCCTGCACGTCGATCAGCCGGTGCGGCGCATAGGCGACCGCATCGACGCAGATCCGCGCGCCGCGGTCATGGACAAAGCGGGCGAAATCGGCGACCGGATGCACCTTGCCCAGGATGTTCGAGACATGCGTGACGCAGACCAGGCGCGTGCGGTCGGTCATCAGCGGCGCAAGGTCGGCCAGTTGCAGGCCCATCGTCTCCGCGTTCAGCGGCCAGACCTTGATGGTGACCCCGAACTCCTCCAGCCGCCGCCAAGGGCCGATGTTGCTCTCGTGGTCGGCCATGGTCACGATCACCTCGTCGCCCGGCGCGAACTGGTGGCGCATCGCCTGCATCAGGTTGCCCATCAGCACCGTGGTCGATGGGCCAAAGACGATCTCCTCGGGGCGGGCGGCGTTCACCAGCGTCGCCGCCGCCTGCCGCCCTGCCATCAGCGCATCGGCGGCGGCCTGCGACAAGGCATAGCTGCCGCCGATCTGGACGTTCCTGTGGGTCAGGAACTCGACCATGCGGTCCAGCGCGGGCCGGGCGATCTGCGCGCCGCCGGCATTGTCGAAGAACACCCAGTCGGATTGAAGGCCGGGAAACTGGGCCTGCACATAGGCCATGTCGAGCTGTGTCATCGAATGTCTTTCATCAGTGGTTCAGCACGGCGCCCAGGAAATTGCGCGTGCGCGGTTCTTGCGGATCGGACAACACCTGCGCGGGCGGTCCCTGCTCGACGACCTGGCCCGCATCCATGAAGATGACGCGGTCGGCCACCTGGGACGCAAAGCCCATCTCATGCGTGACGACGATCATGGTGACGCCGGTGCGGGCCAGGTCGCGCATCACGTCCAGCACCTCGCCCACCATCTCGGGGTCCAGCGCGCTGGTCGGTTCGTCGAACAGCATCACCTGCGGCTCCATCGCCAGGGCGCGGGCGATGGCGACGCGCTGCTGCTGCCCGCCGGACAGATGCTCGGGATATTTGTCGGCCTGGTTGCCGATGCCCACCCGGGCCAGCAGGCGGTCGGCCTGGGCCGCCGCATCCGCGCGGCCGGTGCCACGCACGCGGCGCGGGGCCAGCATGACGTTCTCGCGCACGGTCAGGTGCGGGAACAGGTTGAAGGACTGGAAGACCATCCCGACCTCGGCGCGGACCTTGGCCAGCGCCCGCCCCGAGGTGACGGGCGTGCCATCCACCCGGATCTCGCTCCCCTCGGAAAAGCCCTCCAGCCGGTTGATGCAGCGGATCAAGGTCGACTTGCCCGAGCCCGAGGGGCCGATGATGCAGACGACCTCGCCCTTGGCGACGTCCAGGTCGATGCCCTTCAGCGCCTCGAAGATGCCATAGGATTTCCGCAGGTTGCGGATGCTGACGAAGCCCGCCATCTCAGCGCCTCCTTGCCGTAAAACGGCGTTCCATGCGGGACACCAGCGCAACCAGCGGCCAGAGGAAGGCAACATAGATCGCCGCCGCCACGATCAGCGGCGTGGGGTTCGCCGCCAGGGCCTGCGCCTGCGTCGCCTGTTTCAGCAGGTCCGGCATCGCCACGACCGAGGCCAGCGCCGTGTCCTTGACCACGTTGATCGAGTTGTTCGTCAGCGGCGGAATGACGATCCGGACCGCCTGCGGCAGGATCACGTCGGCCATCGTCTGCCGTCCGCTGAGACCCAGGGCGGCTGACGCTTCAAACTGGCCCTTGGGGATCGCTTCGATCCCGGCCCGGAAGATCTCGGCCGTATAGGCGCCCGAAACCAGCGTCAGCGCGGCCATGGCGGAGGCGAAGGGCGACAGCCGAAGACCCACGAAGGGAAGGGCGTAATAGACGATGATCAGCAGCACCAGCAACGGGATCGAGCGAAAGATGTCGATGTAGATCCGGGTCAGGAAACGGATCGGCGCCGGGGAATACAGCCGGGCCATCGCAAGGCCGAGGCCCAGCACCAGGCCGGCAACGATGCTGGCCGCGCCCAGCTGCAGCGTGATCCACAGGCCCTGCAGCAACAGCGGGAAGGTCCGCCGCATGACCTCGGCGTTCAGGAAGGTCTCGAAAATGTCCATGAGTGTCCTTTCGGGCCCGGGCATGACCCGGACCCGTGCTTCGGATCAGTCCAGCGACGGCATCGGCAGAACGGTGACCGTCGACGAACCCTCGTCGGGCGCGACGCCGAACCATTTTTCATGCAGTTCGGCCAGAACGCCCTCGGTCTTCAGGTCGTCCAGAACGGCATTCACCTGCGTCGCCAGCTCGGCGTCCTTGGCGAACATCATCGAATATTTCTCGCCCGTCGGGATGCGCTCGACGACTGCAAGGTTCGGCTTGTCCACAACGTAATACTGCAGCGCCGGAATGTCCGAGATGTAGCCGTCAAGCCGCCCTGCGGTCAGGTCCAGCATGGCGGGGGCGAGACCCTCGTAGCGCCGGATCTCGGCAAAGCCGTATTTCTCCTGATTTTCACTGGCCCACATGTCGCCGGTCGAACCGGTATCGACGCCGACGACCTTGCCCTCCATCTCCTCCAGCGATTTGGGACCATCGGCCAGTGCCGTCAGCGATTGATCGCTGTCATAGTAAGGCTGGGCAAAGCTGACCGATTGCAGGCGCTCGTCGGTGATGGTGATCGATGAGGTGGCGATGTCGATGCGTCCCGACTGGACTGCCGAGAAAAGCCCGTTAAAGGGGATGTTCACCGTCTCGACCTCGGCGCCCATGCGCTCGGCCACCGCGGCGACTAGGTCGATCTCGAAGCCGACGAACTCTCCGGTCTCGTCCTGAAATTCCCACGGCACATTGCCGATGTTGGCTCCGACCGTCAGCGTCTCCTGTGCCGCCACCGACCAGGCGGACGCCGCCAGTGCCATTGCCGCCGTGATCGCAACGCGCATCCCATCTCCGAACATCTGAAGCTCCCCGTTGTTGTTATTCGATTGACCGGCCAAACCGGTCTGACCAGTATCAGCATGGGTCGCACGGCATTGCAATGGCGTTGACAGGCCCCTGCGATGCGCGAAGAAGACTGCCAACAAGAGAGGCAAGACTGGTGATGTGGGACAAGGGACCCGTGGCGCAGGGCGTGGCAAGCCGGCTGCAAGGGATGATCCGCTCGGGTGAACTCAAGGCGGGGGACAAGCTGCCCTCGCAGCGCGTTCTGTCCGAACAGTTGCGCGTCTCGCGCCCGACCTTGCGCGAGGCGCTTCTGACGCTGGAGACGCTTGGCCTGATCCAGACCCTCCCCGCTCGAGGGACCTTCGTGCTCGACCGGGACCGGCCGCAGGCGCGCCCGACATGGCGCTATGACGACGCCCATGACCTTGCAGATGTCTTCCACACGCGCATGCTGATCGAGGGTGAAATCTGCGCCCTGGCGGCCCGCGGGATCAGCGATGAAACGCTGAACGCCCTGAATGCAGCGGCCGAGACCTTCGAGCGGGCATGGCATGACGGCGACCTCGTCGGCCATGTCGCGGCCGACCTGGCGCTGCACCAGGGCATCGCCGATGCCTGCCCGAACCGGATGCTGGCGGGCATTTATGCGGGCATGCAGCACTTGCTGAGCGAGACGCAGCGCCAGCCCATTCCGAATACCGATCCCGACCGCATGCGCCAGTCCATCGCCGAACATCAAGGCATCCTGAAGGCATTGGAAACGCGCAATCCCATTGCGGCGCGCGCGGCCATGCTGTCTCACATCCAGAACACCGCCCGCTGTGCCGGCGTTCTTCTGGACTGAGACAGTTTTTTCCTGTGTGCGGCTTCCCCTGCACCCCATCCCCTACAAGGCGACTGTGCACTTGGCTTCGGTCACCGACCATGGCCCGCACCCCCGTTGATATTGGCGATGGTGAAAACTCGCCAGAGTTCGCCATCGATCAGGGTCGTGGTGGAGCCCTCCTCCTCGAAACGGTCCCCATCTCGGATGAGCTGACCAAGCGCGGTCACACCCAGATCGTGCGCAAGAAGGAGGGTCCCAGCTGGACGCCCACCGCCTCGATGATGGAGCGGTTCCCCCATTACCGCCCGATGGGCCCCGGGCCGGACAATCCGCTGGGCACGCATGCCATGTATTTGTTCTGGCCCGCCTACCTGATCCACGGCACCCATGACACGCGCAAGATCGGCCGCCTGTCCTCGGACGGCTGCATCGGTCTCTACAACGAGAAGATCGAGGAGTTGTTCGGCATGTGCCCCGTCGGCACCCAGGTCCGGATCATCTGACGGACAGCGACAGGGGCGGGATCTCGGGCCGCGTCAGATGTCCTTGCAGAAGGCCTCGTAGAGGGCGGCCATCAGGACGGAGATGTCGGGATCGCTGATCCGGTAATGGATGGTCTGGCTCTCGCGGCGGGTGTCGACCATGCCGGCCTCGCGCAGCTTGGCCAGATGCTGGCTCAGGGCCGACTGGCTCAGGCCCACCGCCTGCTGCAGCGCCCCGACCGAGCGTTCGCCCTGGGCCAGCTGGCACAGGATCAACAGGCGCTTGGCATTGGCGACCAGGGCCAGCCGGCCGGCGACATGATCGGCGCGCTCTTGCAGGACCTGGGAAGCCTGGTCGTCCAGTTTCATTATATTAGCCTTGACTGATTTAGATACAGTTAATATATAGCTGGTCAGACGCGGCAGGGCAAGTGCCGCAACTTACATGGGGAACCGCGATGGAGATGGACGCGCAGACCGCATTCACGCCCTGGGCCTCGCTTGGCGGCGGGGTGCTGATCGGGCTCAGTGCAGTGATGGTCATGAGGATCTTCGGGCGCATCGCCGGGATCGCCGGGATCACCACCGGCGCGCTTGGCGGCATCGTGCCGCTGCGGGGCGCGGGCAGCGACCGCGACTGGCGGTGGGCCTTCCTGCTGGGACTGCTGGCGGCACCGCTGGTCCTCCTGGCGGTCGGCGGCGCCGTCACGCAGACCGTCCCGCAGAACCTGGCCGCGATGGCAGTGGCCGGTCTTCTGGTCGGCACGGGCACCGCGCTCGGCTCGGGCTGCACCTCGGGGCACGGGGTCTGCGGGCTGGCGCGGCTGTCCGGCCGGTCCCTCGCGGCGGTGGCGACCTTCATGGGCGCGGGCTTTGCAACCGTCTTTCTTCTGCGCCACGTCATCGGAGGCTGAACATGCGCATCCTGTGGGGCTTTCTCAGCGGGCTGGTCTTCGGACTGGGACTGGTGATCTCGGGCATGGCCGATCCGGCCAAGGTCCTGAACTTCCTCGACCTCGCGGGCAGCTGGGACCCCAGCCTGGCCTTCGTGATGGGCGGGGCCACCGTCACCGCCTTCATCGGCTACCGCCTGGTCTGGCGGCGCCCGGCGCCGGTCCTGGACCAGACCTTCGACATCCCCCGAAACCGCAGCATCGACCGGCCGCTGCTCACCGGCGCGGCCTTGTTCGGGATCGGGTGGGGGATCGGCGGCTTTTGTCCCGGCCCGGCCTGGACCGCACTTCCCCTGCTGGCACCGGGAACGCTGATCTTCGTGCCGATGATGCTGGTGGGGCTGTGGATCGGCGGCCGGATCAAGGCCGCGGGACTTCTTGACGCGAAAGGAACAGCAACATGAGCATCTCGAAACTGACCCAGCCGGTCGTGCGCCATTCGCCCTCACGCGGACCGGGCAGCCCCGATGTCTGGGGCATCTACGAGCCGGACACCGGGTCGATCCAGTACATCTGCGCCGACCCCGCCACCCGAAAGGCTGCGCTGATCGACGTGGTCTGGAACCTGGACGTCCAGCACTATCGCTTTTCCACCGACAGCATGGACCAGGTGCTGGACCTGGTGCGGCAGAACGGCCTGAGCGTCGAATGGGTCCTGGACACGCATCCGCATGCCGACCATGTCATGGCCTCGGCGCTGCTGAAAGAGCGGACCGGCGCGCCCACCGCCATCGGAGAGAAGGCCCCGGACATCGCCCGCATCTGGGCGGGCCTCTACAACCTGCCGGATGCCTTCGACCCGGCACGCGACTTCGACCGGCTGTTCGCGGCGGGCGAGACCTTCCGCATCGGTGACCTGGAGGTCCGGGTGATGCTGTCGCCGGGCCACACGCTCGGCTCGATCACCTATGTCTGCGGCGACGCGGCCTTCACCCATGACACGCTGATGCAGCCCGATGTCGGCACCTCGCGCGCGGACTTTCCCGGCGGCACCACCGAGGAATTGTGGGACTCGATCCAGGAGATCCTGGCCCTGCAGGGCGAGACGCGCCTTTTCGTCGGCCACGACTATGGCACCGATGACCGGAACGAGCCGCAATGGGAGGCCACCGTCGCCCAGCACCGCGCCACCAACCGGCACGTCAAGGACGGCACAAAGCGCGAGGACTGGATCAGGCTGCGCAACGACCGCGACGCGACCCTGGCCCTGCCCGACCGCATCCTGGCCGCGCTGCAGATCAACCTGCGCGGCGGCCGCCTGCCCCCGGCCGAAAACGACGGCCAGCACTACCTGAAGATCCCCGTCAACAAATTCTGAGGAGACCCATGATGACCATGACCATGAAAGAGCTTGTCGAGGATGCCCGCCGCCGCGTGACGGCGATCTCTCCTGCGGATGCCGCAGGGGCAGCCGAAAAAGGGGACCTGGTTCTGGACGTGCGCGAACCGGCGGAACTGGACAGCGACGGTCGCGTGCCGGGCGCGCTGCATGTGCCGCGCGGCATTCTGGAAACCCGTGCCGATGCCACCGCCGCAACCGCGGTGCCGGAACTGACCGGCCTGTGCGGCCAGGGCCGGGTGCATGTGCTCTGCGCGTCGGGCGGGCGCGCGGCGCTGGCCGCCGATACGCTGCGGTCCATGGGCTATGACGCCACCCTGATCGAGGGCGGGCTGGCCGCCTGGAAGGCCAACGGCCTTCCTGTCGAGGGCTGAGGCATGGCCGGGCTGAGGCACTACCTGCCCATCCTGAACTGGGGGCGTGCCTATGACCGGCACGCCTTTCTCAGCGACGGGATGGCGGCGGTGATCGTGACGATCATGCTGATCCCTCAGTCGCTGGCCTATGCCATGCTTGCCGGCCTGCCGCCGGTCATGGGTCTTTATGCCTCGATTCTGCCGCTGGTCGTCTATGCCCTGTTCGGCAGCAGCCGCACCCTGTCGGTGGGGCCCGTGGCGGTCGTCTCGCTTCTGACCGCCACGGCTGCCGGCAGCGTCGCTTCGCCCGGCAGCCCGGAATATATCGCAGCCGTACTGGTGCTGGCGCTTCTGTCGGGCCTCATCCTGCTGGTGATGGGGATCTTCCGCCTCGGGTTCGTGGCGAACCTGCTGTCGCATCCGGTCATCTCGGGCTTCATCACCGCGTCCAGCCTGCTGATCGCCGCCAGCCAGTTGAAGCACATCCTGGGGACGCAGGCGCAGGGACATACCCTGGTCGAGCTGACCCCCTCGCTGGTCGGCGGCTTGGGCGACACGCATCTGCCGACGCTGGCGATCGGGGCTGCGGCGACGGCGTTCCTGTTCTGGGCGCGCAGATCGCTGGCGCCGACGCTTCGCGTTCTGAACGTCCCGCCGGGGATCGCGGGCGTGCTGTCGCGGACGGGCCCTGTGATGGTCGTCATCGCCTCGATCCTGGTTGTCATGGGGTTCGACCTAGGCGCAAGGGGAGTGGCCGTGGTGGGGGACATTCCCCGGGGCCTGCCGCCCCTGTCGATGCCGGTGCTGGACCTGTCGCTGTGGATCGCCCTTTTTCCGGCCGCTACCCTGATCGCCCTGATCGGCTTCGTCGAATCGGTGTCGGTGGCGCAGACTCTGGCCGCCAAGCGGCGCCAGTCCATCAGCCCGGACCAGGAACTGATCGGTCTGGGCATGGCCAACCTCGCGGCGGCCTTTTCCAGCGGCTATCCGGTCACCGGCGGCTTTGCGCGTTCGGTGGTCAACTTCGACGCTGGCGCCCAGACCCCGGCCGCCGGGGCCTTCACCGCCATCGGCATCGCGCTGGCCTCGCTGTTCCTGACGCCGCTGCTGTTTCACCTGCCCATCGCGGTCCTGGCCGCCACCATCATCGTGGCCGTGCTGAGCTTGGCGGATTTCGGCGCGCTGGCCCGCACCTGGCGATATTCCCACGCGGATTTCGCGGCCTTGGCCGCGACGCTGCTGGTGACCTTGGGGCGCGGGGTGGAAAGCGGCATCATCGCCGGCGTCGCCGTCTCGGTCCTGCTGCACCTCTGGGCGACGTCGCGCCCCCATGTCGCGGTGATCGGCCAGGTGCCGGGCACGCAGCACTTTCGTAACGTGCGGCGCCACGACGTGGTCTGCATGCCCGATGTCCTGGGATTGCGGATCGACGAAAGCCTGTTCTTTGCCAATGCCCGCGCCATCGAGAACGTCATCCAGCAGGAGGTGGCGGCGCGTCCGGAGCTGCGCCACGTCGTCCTGAACTGCGCGGCCGTCAACAGCATCGATGCCAGCGCCCTGGAAAGCCTGGAACTGGTCATGCATCGCCTGGATGACGCGGGCATCCGCCTGCACCTGTCCGAGGTCAAGGGCCCCGTCATGGACCGCCTGAAGCGCAGCGACTTTCTCCATCACCTCACGGGTGACGTGTTCCTGTCGCACTACCGGGCTCTTGAGGCGCTTGCGCCCAGCATGACGCGCAGGCCTCAGGCTATTGTGTGATCGACGGGCGGGATGACCAAGCTGCCGAATGACCGCCATGAGAGCCGGCCTTGATGCTTCACGAGCGCGGCCTTTTCAAAGACAAAAACGGGTGTGGGTTCTTTGGGTCGAAGCGATGGCAAACGCTGAACGGCTGCTTCAGTCATCTTGACAAACCGGGATGACGCCCTTGGGAGATTCAGTTATCTCTTCCCGAGAGCGAAGGCACTACCGGAAAAGGCATAACTATCTGCCACTTAACAACAAAATGGCAGAGGTCAGATAGTCCTGCCTTCGGCCAGTTAAAAAACTGCGTCAAAACAATAGGGCCTATCTCCTATGCAAAGGTGGGGTTGCCTTCCCTGTCACGTAGGTTTGCCTCTGATGGGCCACAGCCCAATCTTCGCCCTGTGTTTTGATCCAGTCTGACATGTCGTGGCGCTCCTTCCTGCGTCCGCCAGTGGCGCAGCCATCCCTGTTTTTTGCTTTGGATAACCCCGTGTCATCCGAAGGGCAAAGCAGGGTGGGCGCAGCCCGACCTGCGGCCGGACGGTGATCGGACACACGGGGCCGGAGCGGTGAAATTGGGAGGGACCCACGCCTTGGCGTGGGAGGAACCGGATTTCTCCGTGGAGGCTGACGCGCAGCGGCACCAGCGCCCGTATTCGGATCACCGCCTGGATGGCAGGCGGACAAAGGAAATGAAGAATCGTCAGTCGTGCTAGAGCGAAGCGGAGGCGCGGCTGTCTTCTGGATCAGCGATCGCGGCGTCCGCGATCACCATATCTCTGAAAAGCAGCCTCTCGGCGGCTTGGTAGCATCAATGCAATGAGCTCTTTACCGAATTTCATACGAGCTGCGGAATGAGAGCCCCTTTCGCAAGCGCGGCAATCATGATTGGCCCAAAGCCGACCTTCGTGCCAGGCGCGACGGCTGGCCGGCGCCAGCCCGAAGTAGATAGTCGACGCCCCGCCGGCTGAGGCCCGCCCGATGCCCCACTAATTTTAAGACCCTCCGACAAAAATCCACAAGTTATCAAATTCATTCGCATTAAGTTCGAGCTGATACTCACGTACTTCTTCAAGATTTCGACAGGAAAGATAGATACTTTTTCCTTCAGCTAGAAGTACCTTTAATTCGCTCCAGAAACCTATGCGCCGCGACATCATAAGGACTTGGGAAGTGTCGAAGTATAGCGTGGTGCATTTTTCATCAAACGTTAGCTTTGGGGCGCCATAGAAATCCGGTCGATAATCCAAGGAGATGGCGCAATTCTTACGCGCCTCTCGTAGCTGTTCAGTTAGTCCGCAAATCACAAATTTGGTTCGGTTTGGTTTTTTTCCTGTTCCGGGGTAGTAAGTAAAGTCGATTAGTTTTTTTTCAGTGTAAGCCCGCGTAAACACTTCCCAAGCTCGACTGCCCCCGTTTCCAGACGAGGCGGTGAGAGATCTAGGGTCAAACGGATGCCCATTATCAACAATAACTATCGATACACCTTCGAAGTCGATGGAAACATCGCTTGCTCCAGCGTGCCGCAGAGTGTTCTGCACAAGTTCAAGAATTACATCCGTAAGATGAGCGGCCATGCGTTCGCTTATATTCCCGTCAGGGGCATATCGCTTCAAGCGAAATAACAAATCTGGTCCAATATCATCATTTAAATAGTTGTTCATGCCTTTCAGGGTGTAGTCATCTCTATGGATGCTAATAGACCTACCGCTAATCGCCTGTAGCGCTAAGTAAGTCAAAATATCTGACTGCGAATCCTTTATTATATCAAAATCAACAAGACAATTCAGGAGGTCGGGTAGCAATAAGGCAGCATTTTTTGCGGCATGAGGCTGCCTAAATCGATTAGTCGCATCGTCTGCAAAGTCAGATATGCCTTTGATGATAAGCCAAGGCTGTCCAATATTTTGAACTATCGAATGCGCCTCCATATCACCGCCAACAGCATCAGGCGCAGACTTTAAAAACTCATCCCTCGCCTCAGAATCACCCAGATGCAGCTCGGCCGATAGAAGCGGGCCAGATTTTACGTCAAACAAAAGACCTTTTGTTTTCAGTTGCTCAACTAGCTCGAGAACCGGACCAGCTTTGCTGTAAAACCGGCTTGTTCGGCGTTCCGCTTCTCCAGCCTTGATGCGCTGATGATTTGCTGCGATCACTTCCGCGGACAGGATTACATCGCAGATACTGATTTTATTCGGGTTCCCCCATGCAACTCCAACGAGCAGTAACATATTTGGTGAAGGGAAGTGCGCGCGATCAAGCGTTCTCAAGATATTGTTCAGCGACTGTTCTGCCTGTGTGCCGCTTGTGCCATTAATAAGCAAAGCAAATCGACCGGAGATACTTCCCAATCTGGCGCCGAAATGACTGGCGGGGATTTTCACCTGCGTAACATTATCCAAGATTTCCATCACGGCATTCCGCTCGGCGGAATTAGTGGTTAGAATCATAGTGTAATTATTGTCTAAGGCCGAATGTACGGACGCGATCGATATCGCCATAAAATATCTCTTTCAGTTTCATGAGCACAAAAGCAACGCACAATTGTGCAACTAAACATCAGGAAGAGCAGTACTACGACAACTTCCTGCGCCACCTAGTCCTTTATCCCAAGCGCAACAAAAGTCCGCTCTCCGTCCTGTACGTTATTGGTGCTACGACTGCGAATGGTCTTTGGGACGAAGCACCCAGTGGCAGAAAGGTCCCGCACAGCGGACGCTCAGACGCAACGCGGCGGTTTCTCTTCAGTAACCTGATCACACACTTCACTCCTTCGGTAGATCGTGTTGCAACGGCTGTCTAAAGCGAGTGGCTGAACGCCACGATCACCTTGCAGGACCGCCTCGGCACCAGGCAGGCGTCCGGACTGTGCAGCCAAATCGCTAACCGTGATGTACTCACCCGCAAACTCTTCGATCGAACGGGACAAAACGTAACGACGGCTGCGGGCTGACCGTCGCTCCTTTACTAATCGAGACTCTAGGATGCCTTGGTCGAGCAGGCCGCGCACCGTGCGGACACTCACCTGCAAGCGTTTGGCTGCCTCGGCTGGCCTGACCGCTCCCTCTTGTTCACCACTGAACGCCTCGCGTAGAGCATCGAGCGACAAGCGGAAGTCGCGGAAGCGTGCTTGGGGTGCCCCGCCTGCGTATAGCCTGATCCGGTTCTCAAGAATGACCTGGGTGACGCGATCCATCGGCACGCTGAGTCTTCTCGACGCTTCCGGGATATCGAGGAGTGGCTGCGGAGCGGCATCCTGGGCTGCCAGCGCCCTGAGCTTGGCCAGAAACTGCGCCAAGTCGCGAGGATGATAGAGCGGGGTGCTGTTATGCTCGGCATAGTACTTCGGGATCAGTCCCCGCGCCGTGAACTTTGTCATCATGATGCGGTCGATGCCAACCTGCTTTGCCGCCTCCGTCGCATTCAGAAGAGCGTCCACTTCCGTGACGATGTCGCGAACTACGTCTGCAGGCGCGTAGTCGCACAAGACGAACCGCTTGCTGACGCTGCTGCGCTGCGCCAAACTGATTGCTGCCAGCCGTCTCCCAAGCTGCCAGCTGGAGATGCCGAAGGTGCTTCGTGCCGTCGCAAACGAATGGACGTACTGCTCGGGGCAAGGCTGCCCAAGCACCACCTGCCCTTCCGCGATGGGAAAGTTCTGGAACACGAAGTCCCGGACGATGTCCCGGATGACATCAAAATCCGGATCATCGTCGCGGTAGCGCAGCCATTCGAAGAACACGCGAAAGCGGGTTCGGTAGAGCGTGGCGTCGATAGGCTGCGCCATCTGAATGACTTTAAGCTTGGCCCGAAAGGCGTCCGGGCCCTCGCGCAGCACCCGCAACCCCGCCGTTCCGGCAGCTGCCCATTCAGCCGGTGCAACCAGATCGCGCTTGGCATCCGCCCCATGGGTGAGGAGGAGGCCGAACCCCTCGCAGGTCTGCGCCGCGACATGAAATGGCAAGCTGCCCAGCCAGCCGTCTCCTGCACCGGTCTGAACCCGCTGACGCAGGTATCGCTCCAGCTCCAGGTCATCAGTCCTTGCGGGAGCCGGTTCGACCGGAACGTACTCCTCAAGCATCCGCATGATGTCAAAGGTATCATTGCCGTTCTGACGTGGTGGCAGTGGAACGAGATAGCAGCCATGAACCGCGCAGATCCGGACGGACGTCAGCTGCCATAGCCCGTGATGAGCCGCGTGATCAACATGCCGACCGGCTGCCAGACATGCGGGGCAACTTCGCAGTGAGGTGCGACTGAAGGCGGTGAACTTGATCCGCTCTTCGCCAAGACGGAACCACCCCGGCTCGTTGAGCTGGGGGGTGTTCATCTGGAGGCATGCGTTATCGACACCGCCAAGTGCAGCCAGACGGCCCACCTCCTGAGGGTCGCCATTCGCAAGCGCGAAGTAGTCGATCCCGACATCGGAGCAGAAGGTAATCAGCCTTTGCACGCCGTTCCGGCGCGCCAGACGCGAGCCGAGGGAGGTGGCGGACTCGCCGGGCACCAGATTCACTGTCAGGGGGAGTTTCTTGAGTTTGCTGAACATCAGCGTTTCTCCCGCGAGAAGACCTGCCGCGCGTCGATACGGACGAAGTCAGGGATGATGAACGGATTGAACGTATCATCGCATGATGTGCGCAGGTGATAGGCCTTGGCAAAGTGAGCACGGGTCAGTAGCGGCGCATCCGCCAGATAAGCCTGCTCAATGGCCGCAAGGGTCAATACAATTACCAGGCCGAACTGATTTGCAGCGGCGTGGATCAGCCGCTCCCCGTGCATGAGTTCGAGAATATCCTTTCCGGGCTCAAGCTCTGCTTTGCAGCAGTAAGTCTCAACTAGGTCAAGAACGTCATTGCTGTGTGCGACCGGCGACAGGCTTTCAAAGTGGACTGTGTCCATGCGCCGGGCCAACTGAGGATCGTGGTTCAGAATGTCCTCCAGCTCCTGTGTGCCAGAGAGAATGATGCCGACCGGCCATTCAGGGTCCGTCATCAGCGTCTTCAGCATGGAGGCAACGGAATTGAGCTCGTGTCGCGTTCCGCGGGACGCCAGATGCTGCGCTTCGTCCAGATGGACGAAGAGGATCTTCCGCTCCTTCAGGTGGTGCCGGACTAAGTCCCAGATGTACCAAGCCTGACGTTCTGAACTGATCTGATAACCGAGGGCCCGCAACAGGGTCTGTCCGACGAATTTCAGCGTCGCGGGTGACGGCACTCGGATGCTGACATTCGAGAAATCCTCGTGGCCGGAATTATTTAGCCATTTGCAAACTCGGGCCATCATCTGATCCATTGCCGATGTCTTGCCCGTGCCAGATAGACCAGAGAGGGCAATTCCGTGGGCTTCACCTGTTCGTCCCGCTTCGCAATCAGCCAGCCTTTTCTCGATCAGGAGCAAAAACCGGTCTTCGAGCGGCCCAAAGCGGTCGTGATGAATGAAGTGATCGCGCAATAGCGCGATCCTCCGGGCAGTCTGCCTGATGCGGTCACGACTCATCGTCAAACCTCCACCGGTTCTTGCGCGTACGCTCCTGTGCGGGCGACCCGGAACTGCTTTTAGGCAGGTCCGGCGGCATGGGCGTTCGCGGCGTGATCTGAATGCCGTCGGCTAGGGGATCGGCAGACGGAGTCATGTGCCCAAGCCGCTCCGCATCGGATCGGACGGGATACTGCAGGGCGGCCTGATGGCGCTCCACATCCAGGTCGGTGACATGGAACGGGGTCAGCTCCCTTAGCGCGAACGCGCGGCGGTTGATGTCCGAGATCCGTTCGATGGCCCTTCGGACTTTCGGCGCGTCGAGTTCGGCATCTTTCCGATGTTTGCTGCGCAAGGTCCGGGTGGCCTCCTGCATCAGATCGTAACTGACACCGTCAAAGCCAGTTTGGTTCGCGATAGCGGGATGCCAAGTGGCGCCCACCTTCACGGCAATCCAGCCCATGTCCCGCAGGTCCGCGCGTATCTCCACGTTTCGCTGCGGGGAGTGCAGGAACGCCTCCCGCAGAGCCTCGCAGCTGTAGGACAATCCGGAGAATAAGACCCCGTCGCCCCGGATCTTGCGCTCCAGAGGCCTGCCAAATGCGCGGCGCAGAGTCAGGCCGTCCGGGACCGGAGGTGTTCCATACTTGGCCACCAGTCTCGCCCATGCCTCGTTAGGCGTCTCTCCCCCAAGTGAGCCGTGCCCTTGGTTGTGATAAATATCGACCACGTAGGTCAGCAGGATGGTGATCAGATCATCGTCGCAGAGGCAGGCTAACTGCTCTGACGGGTAGTCACCCCGCTGGATCGTGTCGAAGAATGTCCTTCCGGCCAGCAAGGGCATCAGCTGGTGGCCGTACGTCCGAAAGAACGTTTCGATATGGCCACGAAGCCATGGCTTCCCGGCAGGCGGCAGAAGCGTAGTAACGCCGAGGGACAATACGGCGCCCTGAAAGTCATCGGAGGTAAATGCCGATCCCTGATCGGTGACCAGTGCCTGCACCCCGCCATAATGATGCCATGTGCTTTCGCATCCGGCCGCACGCGCTATTGGCGTCTTGTCGATGAAGATGTCCCGCAGCGCCCTGACCGCATCGCTGGAGTTCGGTGTCTCGGCCAGGCGCATGGAGAGGATGCATCTCGTTGCGCAGTCGATCGCGACATAGAGCCAACGCCGACCGGCCTCGAACCGCTCCTGCCGCTCGGGCGGAAGATGATCCCAGATGCCCGACAGCGTCAGGAGCGAGATCACATCGAGGCGGTTCTCGTCCATCTCGACACGCTCAAGCGGCTGCGTCACGTCCACCCCTGTCTCAAAAAGCGTGAACTTGGCGTTCGCGGCGGCCGTGCCATAGCGCTTGGCGTGCACGTAGTAGGGGTCTGCTAGGCTCAAGCGCCGACCGATGCTCGCCGCAGAGGGAACGATCACGGTACTGGCTCCAGCGGCCGCTCGGCGGTGATTCTCGCGAACGAACAGTTGCAGAGTTTCCGCCACTGCCATGGCCTTGCTGGGCCGTTGGGTATCGGCGTAAATCTCGATGACCTGGTTCATCAAAGCTTCCGAGTGATGACACCATCGCGGGATGCGATTGCCGCAGCGATGGGTTTCCGGGATCAGGGCAACGGCGGAATATCCTGCCCCCTCATAATCGCGCACCCACTGGAATGCCGTGCGGCTCCCCGGAAGCTGGCGCGTGATGATTTCGGCCCCTGGTCGGGCCAGCTTTGCCGCCGCCATGCCCTCACCGACCCGCCGCTCCACCTCGCAGGAAAGCTTGGCACGGCCCTTAGCGTACCCTGCATGAGTCCGATTGATTTCCCCGGCTGCCTCAAAGGCCAGAAAGGCATCACAGACCGCTTTGCGCCAGATGACCAGCCGCCGAACATCATGTGCAAGCACATTGATGATGTCGGCAGGCTTGCGGCCTCGCAGATCCTGCACGGCCCGATCAAAATAGCCGGCGATATAGGCGGTGTCGGGCTGTCGCAGCAGGTCCGCCAGTTCCTCATGCGTCAGGCGTTCCGTGATGCCAGGCTGACCGAGCCGCTCGAAGAGGCCGCCCTTGTTGTCGATTTCCAACGGGCGCATTGCAACGCCAGCGGCGGTGATCAGGTCAGACTTCGAGAAGCGGAAACGGATTGTCATGCTGCCACCTCCGTAAAAGATGGGCGCGACCGGGCCAGCTGGCGTGCGGCCTCGGCAGCTGCACGGCGATCAAGGTGCTGATCCGTGATCAGCATCACGCGGTGAGCGAATTGCTTCGGCGTCGCCGCCGCGATCCGCTCCAGTGCAGAAACGAAGTTCTGCTGGATCACCCGCTGCATCGGCTTGATCGCCACGGCTACGCGTTCGCCGCATGTCCTAGTGACCAGGAAGTCGAAGACGTGCTTCGCCGGCTGCCCACTGGCGTCAACGTATTGCACCGCCGTCGGCTGGTCCCAGATGTGGTGGATGTCCGCGCGCACCAGCATCAGGCAGAGGAACATATATTCGAGCACGCTCTCGAACTGAATGATGCGCGGACGCTTAAAGCCCGGCAGCATCACGACAAGCGCTCCGCGCAGGCTGGCCTTCGAGCGGCGCGAGATCGTACGCGTCGCTTGGCTCGGCTCGGGGCCGAGGTAGATCAGGTTCTGTTTCATGATGTCTTGATCGTGCCGCCAGCCGCACTGGGCTGGGCAGGCAGGATCTCCCCTTTTGTTTTGGATGTGTTGAACAGCCCTGCCGGACGGCGCCCGGCAGGTTGACTTTTCGTTCGACTCGGGGGATGACTTGGGTGTCGGATCTCAATCGACATCTAAGAGGGGCGTTCCTGTTACAAGCAGGTGCCCCTTTTTCATGTCCCGTCGTCAGCTGTGTTCGGCTGATCGTCCCTCCTCTGAGATGTAGCGGTCAGGAAAAAGCTGGTCTGCTGTCGTTCCGACTGCTTCGGCCAAAGCGTTCTCGATCTTCGTTGATCGGCGTAGTCCTTGGCTTACCAGCGTTACTGTCGAGCGCAGCACATTCAGTTCGCGTGCAATGAAGGCGATGGATTTGCCGCGTAAGCGGAGCTCCATCTTCAGCCGCTCATGCGCTGCGTTAACGGGCTGCGTCATCTGTCCGTAACCTTGGTTGCTGCGACTTGCAGCGAATCATCTCCAGACCCTATCGTCAACAAATACGTTTACGGTCAGTTGTTTATAAAGTCAGGGGGATCTGGCATGACTATAGTCTCGAGCCATCAGCGGCGTTCAGTGGGCTTCCGTGGGTAGGACGGGAAACTTCTTGCTACGCTCGGGCGAGATGGTGATTGCTTTCTCAAACGAAGAAGGCGTGACCACCCACCACTCGACGTTCGTCGAGTTGATGCGGTCCAGCCGCTCGCTGGCCACTGTTCGAGCTCAGTATCGAGGAAGCCGAACCAACGTGATCGCGTTGCTCTCGATATTTGGCTACGACTTTGACGCGCTGCTATCGGATCAGTTTACCGAGGGGTATTCCGACATCGGCTTAGCTGATCTGCACGGCGTCGACTCTAAATGGATTGCGTTCAAACGCACTCAGTTGGGTTTCACCGTCGGTATTGGCCGCCCGCGATGCAAGATCAGCCAGGATCGTCTTTTGAAGGCATACGAGGAAGCAGGAACGAAGGCTGGGGCAGCTCGATCATTAGGGATCAGTCCAGCAACGTTCAGGAAGCTGTTTGAACGTGTAGAACCAGCCTCAAAGGGCGCTGAGCCGAATAAAGGAGGATCACGAGCGTTCAGGAAGCGCGTTCTGTAACAAGCTGCACTGCGACTTCTGCTTCCCTTCCGCCGCGGCAATCTGCTCCTTCAGTGCTTTGATAAGTAGGTCTTCAATTTCCTGTACTCGCAGACCGTGGTTGAGGGCGAGACGACCCACGAGTTGAGCAATTTCAGGATCCTTTGGCCCGTATAGCGCCCAATCGTCCAGCTCGTGGCTGTCAGGGTGATCGCTGGCTATGACCTCAGGTTGGGGCAGGTGCTGATCGTGGGGGCGTCCGGTGAGGAATGGATCTGCGATCCAGCCTTCAAGCGGGTCAACTACCTCAGGCGCGCCAAATCGGCTGCCTCGCTGCCGCCATGCCCATGCAGCCTGAACGGCGCAAAGCAGGGCATCGAGATGATCTGCGCCGGGGTCCTCGCACAGGCTGTCCGGTGCCACGACACTGAAGCCGTATCGGCTTGGTGCTTCCTTGCGAAGAGCATGCAGCAGATCGCGGCGCGCTTGATGCTGATCTGGAGTTTGCTTGCTCCGTCTATCATTCTTGTAGCTACGGCGACCAATGAGCTGGCGAGCGAGAAGGCCAGGATAGGCCTCCACGACTACGCGCTGTGGGTCGCCAATTTTAAGATGAGGAATGGTCACACCCGAGGCCAGTAGGCGTGGCGCGCCCTCAAAGAACATCAGTCCGACGGGCACCCCGTAAAGCTTCTGCGGGCTTATCGAGCCCGCACCCTGGTCGGTAGCGCGACGGTGTTCCTTATCCCCGTTGGCCCTGTTTTCCCTATAGCTGTTCAGCGCCTCACAGAAACCGGCGCGGCCAAATTCGCCTGCATGGCGGACATATGCGTCCCACGTCAACGGCCAGCCGATGGTCGCGATAAAGCGGCGGGCCAGACCGAAGGGAAAGTCGATCCCGGCGATCCACGGGCCGGGCTGAGCAAGCACTGCCTCGAATGTGTCATAGCGTGGCCACTCTTCAAGAGACTGGGTGCGCAGGTATTCGCCCTCGAGTGTACAGTGGAGACACGTAATAGGCTTACGCTTCGAAGGACTACTTGTGAAATCAATGCCCAGAATGTTCATGGTGCAACGTTAGCAAAGAGTTGAACAAAAACACTTTTGTTTTGCCGAAGAACCGATCCTGTTAAGCGATGAGCCCTGTAGCTAACCTGGGTCAGGGATGCCCCTGATGCTCTGGCGAGAAAGTAGCTGTATGTCGACTGCTTTTTAGGGAAGAATGATAGCTTCTTGACGATCAAGATCTGGGTGAGACAGGGTTGCAGGCAGACGAAATTTTTGGCCGAACTATTCAGCTTTTCCTTGTGGATGGAAAGCCAACGGGACTGCGCAAGGCCACGATCCATGGCTGGACAGGTTTCGTTTTCATCAGCGGAGCCTCAGCGTTCGGCGAACTGACAGCGCGAGCTGAAGTAGACCGGACTGGAATATATATCCTTTCTGGGCCAGATCCTGAACAGGCCGGTGTACTAAGGATCTACATTGGGTCGGGCAACTCGGTGGCGGAGCGCGTCAAACAAAGCGCACTCAGGCGGGATTTTTGGGAAAGTGCCGTGACAGTCACCACCAGTGACGACGACCTGTCGAAGGGACATGCCGAATATCTGGAAGCGCGCCTGATCGAACTGACTGCACAGGCCGGACGCGTCATCCTCGACAACGGAACGCAGCCAGAAACCGGCCGCCGAAGACTTCCGGAAGCGGACCGGGCCAACATGGAGCAATTTCTGGCAAATCTGAAGATTATCCTCCCCGTGATAGGCTTCGACATGCTGAAACCGCAGCCGAAGGCGGTAAGGCAGCCGCTGCAGCCCGTGGCTGAGAGGATTAGTGGGGACGTTCAGTTCGAAATCCGCCATAAAAGCGGCGTGCAGGCAAACGCAGTAGAGGAAGACGGAGAGTTCATCGTTCTCGAGGGGTCGGAAGCACTTACTGGGACCGGCTACGTGCAGCAAAGCTATGGTCGAATGAAGGAAAAACTCGTCGCCGAAGGTGTGCTGGCCCCGGACGAGTCAGGAAAGCTGCGCTTCATGCGGCCATGGTCCTTCTCAAGTCCTTCTGCCGCCGCAGCCGTAGTGCTCGATCGAAACAGTAACGGCCGCATCGAGTGGAAGGTCAAAAGCTCTGGTATGACCTACCATGACTGGCAAGAGGCAGCGGCCGGATCGACTTCATCAAGCGCACCAGAAGATGCTGGATCGTAAGAAGACCCGGTAGCGGTGTTGTCTTGGGGGCAGCCGATCTGTGGACACCTAGCATGCAGCTGATGTCGGGAGCTTGGTCAAGATCTAAGAGGCAATAACACCGGCGGAGGCTGGCGCCATTACGAGCGATCTGGTCTCGAAGTAGCCCCCTAGTGATCGACACGATATAAAAGCGGGCCAGTCCGCGCCGATCATGGCCCGCACGAAGCGACAGCGCGCCCAAGCTCAACTTAAAGATCACTACGAGCGCTCGAAGATGCCCTAGAGATCAGGAGCCAGTGGTCGTGCCACCGCACATCCCAACCCGTCACCAGCCTGACAGCCTCTATCTCAAACTCACGGCTAAAACTTTCGTCTTGTCATCCACTCTCCAGCTCCTTGGTCACGATCTTATCTTCGTGTTCATGAAACCGGCAGCAGCTCCCCTTCCCTGAATGATGGAGGGGAGACGCAGCAAGGGGAAGCTCTGTGGTTCATTGAAGCCGAGTGATAGGCCTTGCACAGACAGGAAAGTTGGGAACAGGGGCAACCAAAAGGCCTCGTACTAGAGGCACGGCTGTGGCCAGACGAGGTAGGGCGTAGAGGTTTAGAACCCGCTCTTACAGCGGCACTTTCGCGTTGGGTCTACCGCAGTTTGTGTGTAACGTACCCATAAGATGCAAGATTTATGATAGGTACTGCCTTGCAGGTCCACAACAACACTCGAAAAAAGGCCTTGGGAGCGTTCTACACACACAATGGCCTAACCGACGTAATCTGTGAATGGGCCATTGCTGCTTCTGACGAAGATATTTTTGAACCGAGCTTTGGAGGGTGTGGGTTCCTACGCTCTGCACGTGACCGCCTTGTGTCGTTTGGCGCAGACGCCCCTAATAAACAAATCTATGGCTGCGACATTGACCCGGATGCATTTGGCCACTTAGCAAACCTGCTCGAAGGGCCGGTGGATCTGACACGATTTTATAAAGGTGATTTCCTGCATCAACATTTTCCGGAGGCCTGGCACGGAAAATTTGATGCCGTCATTGGGAACCCGCCATACTTACCATACCGCAAGATCGACCCTGCTGCGCGAGATGTAGCACTAACAGTGTTGGCTAAAGAGGGCCTCAAGCTCGACAAGCGTGCGAGTCTATGGGCTTACTTCGTCGCGCTATCTGTCCGCTATGTCAAGGACGGCGGCCGAATGGCTTGGGTTCTTCCTAATAGTTTCTTGTACGCTAACTACTCGCAAAACCTCCGTAATTACATTGCAAACGCGTTCAATAATGTGCGGGCATTTGAGCTTCAGGAACGACAGTTCCTGTTGGAAGGCACCGAAGAAAAAACGGTAGTCTTGCTAGCCGAAGGAAAACTCCCACGTCTCGTGAGACAACCTGATCTAAAACTCCCATTATCTCGATGCTCTGGGGTGCGCGAACTATCAATTCAGATTAAGAAGTGGGTTGAAGGTGAACTGGAAACTTCTTCCGACTGCGGGACATCTGTCTTCGACAATCTACCAATGACCGCGCGAGAATCATATTTGTTTCTAAAAAGAAGCAGGTACTATCAACAGCTGGGCGATCAGCTTAAGGTTCAAATCGGACTTGTTACTGGAGACAATAAATTCTTTCTAAGAAACGATGAAGAGAGGAAATCTGCGGGCTTGTCTGTGGAGGACTTGGTGCCGGTATTGCCGCGGTTCATCTATGCCACAGGATTGGACTTTCGAACCAATGATTTTGAAATTCTTGTCCAAGAGGGGGGCAAGGGATATTTAGTGAGCTGTTGCGAAGACAAGCCTAAACCTACCCAGGTGCAACGCTATTTATCCGCGTATCCACAGGACAAAAGGAATACGTGCTCAACTTTCAAGAAGAGAGCCACTTGGAGCCAAACCGACGACGGTTTGGTACCGGACGCCTTCTTCCCTGTGATGCAGCACAATGGACCGCGATTACTACTCAATAACGCCCGGGTCAATTGTACTAACTCTGTGCATCGTGTTTACTTCAAGAACGCCAATTCAGAAGCAACAAAGCAGCTACTTGCTTTAACAACGCTTTCAACTTTTTCACAGCTTTCAGCTGAATTTTGTGGTCGTTCATATGGTTCAGGTGCGCTGAAACATGAGCCTAGAGAGGTAGAGCGAGTCGGTATCCTTGTGCCTCCAATTCATCATAAGAAAGTGTCGACCTCCTACCGAAATGCCGACAAGTGCTTGCGAAGCGGAAATGCTGACGAAGCCAGGCAGATTGCCGACAAACTGATACTTGGTGCGATGGGTTTAGATGACCTCTCGACTCATATAAGTGTCTTACGGTCCGGCTTGATACAGGTCCGAAAGCACAGGCAACGGTGAACTTTGGGGCGCGACCCCCTATGTCCAATTCGTCGCCCAGACATCGCGCAAGATAGTTGAACCAGCCGGAGTATCGAGGCACCTTTGCAGTCGATGCAGGTAACTCTCATAGCATAGCTTCTGGAATAGGTTGATATTTGTACACCAGCTGCGATCCTCGCGAAGCGTCTCCCATTTTTGTTCGAAGAAGTTCGCAACTATCATTTCGCACGACAGTGCAAGTTCCATCGGGGGATGGCACCATCTCGGCTCTTTCACTGGGTGGTCTTCACTGCGATCATAGCCGCTATTTCTTCCTCCAAACTGAAGGTGAAACAGCGGCCCTGACTGAGCCGCCGAGCCGGAACCATTTGCTAAGTCAATATGCCAACGAGAAAGAGGCTCTCCGGCTTCGTCTTCAAGGAGAACTGCCAAGTCAAAGGAACTGAAGGGGGGTCGATCCCTTAGGCTCTGGTCCACAAGAATATTTGCGTAGTCAATTCTAGGCCGAACCTTTTTCCCATCTGAAGTCTTTCCGATTTTGAAGCGCACAGGTGCGCCGCGAGTAACTTCAAGCACCCAGGGTTGGTTGCGCCTTGTTGCCTTCAAATCCCTCGCTACATCAAACAGAGCAGCAGCACCCTCAGGCTCGATAACTTGCGCCTCATTTAATTTGTTCGCAATGGAATGAAGTGCATTACCTGCGTCTCGAGCTTGGATTCCAGCCAATTTCATTACCCCGGAAGCTGAGACTTCTTGACTTCCTCGACGACCGCGGCATCCGCCTCGTCGATCTCGAACGGCGGGATGCTAGCTAAGTAACTGTCATCATGAATGCAGAGCCAACAAATTCTTCGGCGGCTCGAATAAGTCGTCATTCCCATTTCAAACACGCCAACGGAATGGCGAATCTCCGTCCCTCTACCACAACATGCACAAGCAAATGCGATAAGTTCATTCGCCTCACCTGTCCAAGGTGACTTTGCTGGCGGCAATTCACAGTTGAATGCTTCTGAAATTCTTTTCGCTCGCTCTCCTGAAGGTATTCCGGTAGCTTTACCGCCAAACACGCTTCGGGAGAAATCATCTAGACGGTGCGCCCAGAACCGAGTCCATCCTTCCGAGAATAATCCGTTGTACGCTAACTCCCGCTCTTGGAGTATCTTAGATACGGCAGGTGCCGCACCTTTATCTACACCAAGTCGGGCGCAAGCATCCTCAATGCCTATCAAGGGTCCTGAACGTCCAATAAGATTATTAAGAAACAGAGCAGAAACCAAGTGTGGAGCTCCTGCTCTCGCCATCGCTTGCCTCAGATCTTGAAAGTCGATTGCATAATCTTCGTCATCCGAAATTTGAGCTAACTCACTAAGGTTGAAAGCTCCGGCACTTTCGCGAAGGCGCTTATATCCTACGCACAGGCCAATCAGTCGCTGTCGGACGATAGCTCGATTGTTTTGGACCTCCTCTTTGGGGCAAACCATGTCAAACAGATCGTGAGAGGTTCGATCTGGAACGAACTGTTCACGTATCTTCTGCTCGCTGGACACCAAAACTATCGGAAAATCGTGTTGAGGCTCACTGATAGCTAGATCGCGCAATTGTTGGGCCATCGCACTTCCTTTATAGGCCTCGTTGGGCTCCATGTCGCCCAAATCTAGATCGAGCCTAAAATCTAGAACTAGAATATCGGGATGTTTTGCGAAGATGTCTTTACTGTGCTTCGAAACAGGACGCGGCCGCTCATGCTTCAGGCAAAGCTTACCACGGCTCGACATTTGTTCCGCGTAAACGGCCTCTGTGTCGTTGTCCTCAACGAAAATTCCGTTGAAAGTCATTGATCCGCCTCATTCGACAAAATTCGGAATTCAATTCGGCACGTAAATCCTTCAGTGGGTTCGGCCACGGAGACGCCGCCACCATAGCTCTTAGCAATGTCCGACACGATTTTTAGGCCTAAGCCAGTTCCTGGTCCGGCCACTCCGTCGTCTTCGGCTATCAATGTAGTTGTGTAAAAGGCGTCAAAGATCCGATTACGCTGGCTAAGCGGAATCCCAACGCCATTATCCTCGAACCCAATGACTATGTGTTTTCCATCACGCTTTGCGTCCATACGAATGAGCCGCTTCGCTACTTTTGCTTTTTTCATCGATTTTATCGAGTTCGTGAGAAAGTTGAGAAGTACAGAATCAAGCTCACTTGCGTGCATTTCAGTTGTCCGCAGGTTAGATGGCTCAACTTCGATAGGGCTGAATTCAACCCGCTGTTTGGACATGTAGCTCTCAAACTGCTCGCTAAACCGCTTTAAAGCTCCCGCAACGGAAAGTTCCCGCAACTCTCGGCTCTCCGTCCTAGACATAAGCCCCGCGATATACCCCCCAATATCGAACAATCGCCTAGTTGCGTCCTCAAGCTTTTCGTGTTGACGATAGATTTCATCTCTCTCATCACCTTTCGGTAGATTAGCAATCTCGTCGTTCATGAGTTGTAATCTTGCCCTAATGGCTTCCTGTGCCCCCTTTACTTCGTGTCCGAAGACACTGATTGAGAGTCCAAGGGAAGCTAGCAGGCGAAGCATTGCTTCGTACTGCAAAAAAGCTTCTCGCTGGCGTTCATTTTCCTCTTCTGTAGCTTTGGCATCCTCCTCCGCTGCCTTCAGGACGTTAAGAAGTTTTTCTTTAGGAAATGAACTTGGTTTGGATGAGCCTGTTCCGACTGCATCCCTTTCAGGGACATCGTCGCGAGCTTCACTTTTGTCCTCGAGTAAATCGATTGCCGTCCTGATTGATTGTGACGGAGGCCGAACCTTTGACACGAAGCCAGGTTGAGACGCTGTTTGCTTCCGATTTCGTACGGCTGCAACTCTAGTTATCGCCCATATGAGCGCCTTTTGTGCGAAATCTCTGAGCTCATCGAATGCATCGTTTTCCACCAAGCCTTCTCTGCTCGATGTCTCTTCAAGCAGTGGGTTATCTTCGCTCCCGACGCTTACTTGCCCAAAGAAATTTCGGTTATTACCTGGCATCAAGAAGTCTCTGCGCGAGACTAGATCATCCATCCCAAGCCAGTCGTCTTTAGGTTCGCCGTATGGGAGCACTCTAAAGCCGTTTCGATAGACACGAATTCCCCCATATCGACGCCCCATTTCTGCAGCGTCTACCATCCGCATTCCAGACAAAGTTTCAGAATGGTAAATGAAGTAACGTGAAGTAAGTGAAACGGGACCAACTAACGTGTACTTCTCGTCAAATCTTACGCTATCATCCAAGTCCAGCTTTTTTGACATAACTCGAACGGTTGCACATCCATGCTCGTCAATATCAGCATCAATAGTGGCAATCGCCTGACTTAAGAAGTCTTTTTCAATCGAGAAGGAGTTTTTCCTTGCATCACTTGTTTCCCCGTTCACTTTAACAGTGAAACCGGGATCGGCCTGCTTTCCAGCTTTCTTTCCGGACACGTTAGCCACCTTAAA
Organism: Paracoccus sp. T5; assembly: GCF_048538155.2. Lineage (GTDB taxonomy): Bacteria > Pseudomonadota > Alphaproteobacteria > Rhodobacterales > Rhodobacteraceae > Paracoccus. Next base: position 162,276 of record NZ_CM135809.1, on the reverse strand, counting down.
GGGCGGCTGAAGCAATAAAACTGCTCGCCAAACCCGAGAGACTGCTGCTGGCGTCCACGCGTCGCGTAGAAAGAGCATTCTGAGCTCTGTGCCTGATGCCTCTGGGTCCTTTTCAAACTTCTGTACGCTATTAAAGATGTCGTTTAGGTCTTTTCCGGAGGTGAACTCTTGATCCCAGTTGAAAAACACCGAGTACCCGTGCGGTTCTCCAATTGGGCTTGTACGAAGCTCTAGCCGTTTCGCAAGTCGCTGGACAGCGAAACGACCGATTCCTTTCCTGCCAGCTCGTCTTCGATTGTATCGTGGGGATAATGGCTGCTCTGCCTTTGAATCGGTTGAAATTCTCATCCAGCTGTTTCGAATGACATCCAGGGTCATACCAGAACCATTGTCGGAAATAGTCAATGAGCCGCCGACCCAGTGGCTTTTCTCGAAGTTCAAATTGACTTCCGTCGCATCGGCGTCAAATGCGTTTTTGATGAGCTCAGATAGCGCTGTATCCTTTTTCCCGACAAGCTCTACCCCAAGCCTTTGAATGTGGCCAGCATCTACCGAGAATCGAACATTGGTTGGGTCTTGCGAAACCTCGCCGCGGCTTAAGCTCTCAACAAGCCTCCAATCAGGATTATCTTTTTGCAACTCTCGTTCAATCTGATTTTTTGCGTTCTGGTTGGTCATAGCACTCGATCAATCAAGAGTTTCTATAGGACTTGAATCTTTGGTCGCAGTTTTTCTTTGTCTACCAGACCATAGTGTTCTGTAGTTTACGTTTCTAGTGGAGGCATATCTAGATGGCATTAGTCTGAGGTGCCGCTTTTGATGTGCCTTTCCGGCATTTACGGCTCTTTTACTCGCCCGGTGACGTTCAAATGCGGTTGCCCGGTCGAAGGGCCCACGGCCGGGCGGTTAAGGGACGTTCCGCCTTGCGCGCCGCCTCAACGTCCGCTCTCGCATCTTCTGCGGTCGCTATACCTGACTGCAGCTGTCCAATGTTCGAAAACTCAGTCCTGCGGCGTGCTAGTGCAAGTAGTCAAAACATCTTTCTGCGCGCTGACCTAGCCCGTTTCACCTGAACTGATTTGTGGGGTTGTCATGTCGGAAGATGTTCTTGTTGTAGAAAGGCTTAGCTGAAGTATCTGAGCTCTGGGACACACTCCGCGTTCGGCGGAAAAAAGTCGCGTGGAGCTATCTTCCTAACGGCGCCCATTCGAGCTCTTAGGAAGCCCTGATATATTTAGAATTTTGTCGATGTATGCGCCAGACATCTGGCCACTTCATCAAAGCACCTGTGTGGGCACTCTCCGCCCGAAGGCAAGCTTCTTGACAGAAAGGGAAGAAGTATCTGCCCTTAAACACAAAATGGCAGGGGTCAGATAGTCCTGCCTTCAGAGAGGGGAAAAGTTGCATGAAAACAGTAAGGCTCATCCTCGATGCGAAGGTGGGCTTGCCTTTCCTGTCACAAAGGTCTGCCTCTGATAGGCCCCAGCCCAATCTCCAATGCGTGTCTTGATCCAGTCCGACATGTCGTGGCGCTCCTTCCTGTTCCGCCAGTGGCGAAGCCATCGCTGCTTTTCACTTTGGATGACTTCATGTCATCCGAAGGGCAAAGCAGGGTGGGCGCAGCCCGACCTGCGGCCGGACGGTGATCTGACACACGGGGCCGGAGCGGTGAAATTGGGAGGGACCCGCGCCCTGGCGTGGGAGGAACCGGATTTCTCCGTGGAGGCTGACGCGCAGCGGCACCAGAGCCCGTGTTCAGATCGCCGGCCGGATGGCAGGCGGAAAAGCGAAATGAAAGATCGTCAGCTGTGCCAGAGCGAAGCGGAGGCGCGGCTGTCCGCTGGATCAGCGATCGCGGTGCCCGCGATCACCATGCCCTTGAAAAAGCGGCCTCTCAGCTACAGACCGGCATCGACGCGAAGAGCCTATCACCGACATTCGGGCAGGCCGCAGCGAATGCGGCTGCAGCAAGAGCAGTTAGCCGTAGGCCGTCGGTTAAAGCTGGAACGATGCCGCTGTGTAGCTTGCCGAACCCGGTCATTCAGGATTGCTGTAGCAGTGCGGATGAGCAGTACCGCTAATCAAAAGTATTCTCCGACGCACTGAAATGCCGAAGCGCGATTAGTGACCAACGCGAGGCAACCGATTAGGTAGTTACGAGGTCCGTCTCCTTGCAGCGCTTTCCTCCAAAGAAGGTCACGCTGCTTACTGAAACAATCCCGTTTCTCTGGTGTTGAGCCAGCAAAGAAGGAGTAGCGCATGGGTTCAGGACATCGCCACGGCTCAGGCGGGCACGGACATGGGCACGGGAGCGAGCGCGCGATCGCCATCGCTGCGCTGCTGACAGGCGGCTTCATGCTAGCGGAGGTGGCCGGGGGCCTCATCTCCGGTTCGCTTGCCCTTCTGGCTGACGCCGGGCACATGCTGACGGACTTTGCGTCGCTCGTCCTGGCCTGGCTGGCATTCCGCTTCGCGCGGCGTCCGGCGACCTGGCGGCAGACCTACGGTTTCGACCGCCTGAGCGTCCTTGCAGCCTTCGTCAACGGCCTGTCGCTCTTTGTCATCGCCGGCTGGATCACCTATGAGGCGCTCCAGCGCCTCTGGGACCCGGGCGAGGTGCTGGGCGGCGTGATGCTCTGGATCGCCGTCGCCGGGCTTATCGTCAACATCCTGGCCTTCTGGGTTCTGACCAGGGGCGAAGGCGAAAACCTCAATATTCGGGCCGCCGCCCTGCATGTCGCCGGCGACCTTCTCGGGTCGGTCGCAGCGATCGTGGCGGCGCTGGTAATCCTCTGGACCGGCTGGACCCCGATCGACCCCCTCCTGTCGGTTCTCGTGGTTCTCATCATCCTGCGCTCGGCCTGGAAGGTCGTCGCGGAAAGCGGCCACATGCTGCTCGAAGGAGCTCCGGCAGGGTTCGATGCACGCGAGGTCGCGACAGATCTGGCCCAATGCGTTCCGGGTGTGCTCCGCGTTCACCATGTTCATGCCTGGTCCATCACGCAAGAGCGGCCGATCGTGACGCTGGAAGCACAGGTGTCCCCCGGCACCGACCACGACGCCGTCCGCCGCGCCATCAAATCCCGCCTCTCCGAGCATTTCGGAGTGGGGCATGCCACGGTGGAAATACAGGAGGTCAAGGCGCCCGCCGATCCAGTCGAAGCAAGCACAGCCACCGCAGAGGTGGCGCCATGAGCGGCAGCTTGTTCATCTGGATACCGGTCCTGCTTGCTGCGGTCTGGGCCGCACATTGGGGTGCCGAGCATCTTGCCGACCCGTTGAAGAAGCTGCGCCGGCAATGGGGCTTCTCGGTTGCGGCGGGCGGGGCCTTTGTGGGGCTTGCCGCCGCCTCGCCCGAGATCGGGATCAATACCACGAGCGCCATCCGCGGGGTCAGCGACATCGGCCTTGGCGCACTCCTCGGCTCGAACGTCCTGGCCATTCCGATGATGGTGGTGACCGCCTATCTCGCTACGCGGAAGAAAGGCATCGGCGGCGAAGGTGGGCATCCCGATCACGAGGCGCATCGGGGCGAACACCTGTTGCAGGTCGACCCGCAGGCCGTGACGGTCCAAGCGCTGCCCTACCTCGGCATCATCGCTCTCTTCGCGCTCCTGACCCTGCCGGCCCCGTGGCGGGGCTTGCAGCCGCTGGACGGCTGGATCTTGCTGATCGGCTATCTCGCCTACGTCGCCCAAGCCCTCCTTCGCGGCCGAAAGGAGGGCGAGGACGTAAACTGGAAGCGGAAGGAAAAGTGGAAAGCCGCGGCCGGTGTCGGGGCGCTGGCAATCGGCGCCTATTTCACCGTCTTCTCGACCGAGAAGATCGTCGGCGCACTGGGGCTTTCGAAGATCATTGGCGGGCTTTTTATCACAGCTCCGATCGCGGCGCTGCCCGAGGTCTTCGCGACCTGGTACGTGGCCCGCAGCGGCCAGGTTACGTCGGGCGTCACAAGCGTGATCGGCGATCATGCCGTGACAATGACCCTGGCCTTCATCCCGCTGACGATCATCGGCATGCCCATCGAGAACATGCAGCTGTTTGCGGTGACCCTCGCCTTCGTAGCGATCATGCCGATGCTTTACGCCATGTTCATCTGGTGGGGCGGGCGTGAGCGCGGGTTTCAGCGTTGGCAGGTGTTTGCCCTGCCAGCAGTCTACGCTCTCTTCATCGCCGTGATCGTCTTCTGGGTGCAGCCGTTCGACGAGGGGGCGCAGGGTGGCTCCGGAGGAACGTCATCCGGCCAGGAGCAAGAGGCATCATCCGCAGGTCGTTCAAGCAGCTGAACCAGCGCTAATCGACGTCTCTCCAGCCGGTGCACGGCAAGTTTTCAGTGTGCTGCACATGCGCAGGCGACACCTGACGTGTGGTCGCGCACAGTTCCCCACTTCCTGAGCAGCTATCCGGGCTTGTCATCTCCCTCTTGTTTCGTCAGGCGACATCGAGAGATGCACGGGCATTTGCTACACCTTGCAGCCGCAGTGAGGGTCAGCCTGGTCGGGTATCGGCAGCAGGAACGTGGCTCTCCAGGAAATAGCCATCGATGGAACCAGTATGGCAGGTCGAGTGCTCGACGGGCACGCCAAGGTCCAGCTTGTGCTGCATGAGAAGGGTGCCGAAGCGCTCTTCATGTGTTCTCAAAGCCGCTGTCCTGCAGGTGGCGGGTCCATTGCTTGCAGCACTTGCATCCGGTGCCTTCGACGTGGCAGGGCGCCTGCTGCTGCGGCGGCACACAGTAACGTCCGTCGGGTCATAACGGGTCACTATCTATCCCTCTCGCTCAAGCGCCTGCCGGATCTTCGGCACGGCAAACTGCGGGTCTTCGTGCAGGTCGATGATGCTCGACAGCCGCCCGTCGGGCCGAAACAAGAACACGCCAGCGGTGTGATCCATCGTATAGTCGCCATCTTTCCGGGGGACGCGCCGGACTGTCACGTCGAAGGCTTCTACTGCGCGGGCAACCTCGTCCGGGGTTCCCGTCAGGCCGGTGATGCGAGGGTCGAAGTTCGACAGGTAGTCGGCCAGCACCTCAGGGCTGTCGCGCTCGGGATCGACCGTGACGAGGTGAACAGCAAGCCGGTCCGCCTCCGGGCCAAGCTTGTCCAGCCACTCGCTGATGTTGAGAAGCGTCATCGGACACACATCTGGGCACCAGGTGAAGCCGAAGAAGACAAGGCTTGCCTCGCCGACCCAATCCTGCGGGCTGACCCTTTCATTGTCGTGGCTGGTGAGCTGCCATGACATGGCTCCCAAGTCGGCAGCGCGTATGCCGCTGACTAGCGCAGCCTCCTGCTGCCAAGGCAGATCGCCGCTGCGCCACGCGCCGACCGCCAGCATGAAGCCCAACGCGGACAGCAGCCCGACGCTGCTAAGGATCAGGGTGCGTCGCCGCATGCAGCCTCGCGTGCGCGCAGAGGGAGGACCGCCGTTTCGACCGAAACGGGACCTGCGTTCTCGAACTTCAGCGTCACGGGGAAGCTCTCTCCGTCTTTCAGCTCTTCTTCGAGATCCATGAGCATGCCATGATAGCCGCCCGGTGCCAAACTGACGGTCTGTCCTGCGGGGATCGAGATATCGGAGGCGTGCGGCATGCTGGCCACGCCATCCGTCATCACCGTTTCGTGGAGCATGGGCATCCCGGCCACAGGGGTCTCGATCCCGGTCAGGCGGTCATCTGTGCTGCCGTTGTTCCGGATGGTGACATAAAAAACGGCGGGACGCGCCGTTCCGATGGTCGCCCGTGACCAGGCCGCGCTGATCAGAAGCTGGCCTTGAGATACTTCGGCGCAGTCGGCAAGCGCAACGGCGGGCAGCATCACGGCGAGCCCCATTCCGGCTAGGAGTGATTTCAGCATGTTAAAGGCGTCCTTTGAGGTCAGCAATGATGTCATCCGCAGGTGTTCCGTACTCGAACTGGCGCAACCATTCGCCGCGCGGACCAAGTAGGTAAAGGCTGGAGCTGTGCGACATGGTGTAGCCCCCCGGCGCCGAGGCATCCTCTTGTCTGTCACCAAAGACCTTGAAGCTGTTGACAGCTGATTTGGTGGCCGCCTTGTCTCCGGCCAGTCCCAGGATGCTGGGATGGAACGCCGCCAGATACTCACCCAGGCCACTCTCCCGGTCCCGCGCCGGATCGACCGAAATGAACAGAGGCTGCACGTCCTCCGCCTCCGGTCCCAGGTCATCCATGACCTGAGCGACTTCCGCCATTGTGGTCGGGCAGACGTCCGGGCAGTTCGTGAAGCCAAAGAAGACCAGAAGATGTTTGCCCCTGAATTCCTCCGCCGTGCGGACCGTCCCTGCCTCATCCGGCAAAGAGAACTCCGGCTTGAACGCGGCGGCTTGCTCCTGCCTGTCTGCACGCCAGAGCAGCGCGCCCACGCCAACGAGTGACACGGCCACAGCGACCCAAAGGGCGATCCTGATTTTCTTCAGCATATCGACATCCCACCTTTGCGGCCGCCCTAGCACCTCTAGCCACCTGAGGTTCAAGCAGCTTTGGCCAATCTCACGGCTTTGTCAGTTCAGCTGGTTTCGGCTACGGCGTTCCTGACGGCGGCGCTCAAGGTTTCAAAACTGGGGTTGGTGAGCGGTCGGCCATTCAGGAAGAAGGTCGGCGTGGCACGCACCCATCGGCTGAAGGTCCACCACATCATGGTATCGCTAAGGCGATTCAAGGCGTGCGTGAAGCACGGCGCGACGAATTGACCGAAGATTATGCCGAGCTGATTGCAGAGCTTATCCATGAACACGGAGAGGCGCGGCTGATCGTCATCGCCGCACGCTTGGGCGTGCGCCGACGGCGACAAAGGCGCTGGACCCATTGGCTCGTAAAGGACTGATCTCTCGCGAACGATACAGATCGGCCTTTTTGACGGAAGAAGGACATGCCTTGGCACGCGAGTGCCGCCGCCATCCCGAGATCGTCCCGCGTTTCCTGATCCGTCTCGGCTTTGATGCCAAGACGGGGGAGCGGGATGCCGGAAGCATCGAGCATCATGTGAGCGAGCGAACGCTGGCCCTGTTCGCGGCCTATGCAGACGAGGGCTGAGGTCTGCGATCAGGATGTTTCGACGGCGTTGCGGACGTCCGAAATCAGGTTCTCAAACGTAACGTTCGTCAATTGGCGCCCGTCTAGGAAGAAAGTGGGCGTCTGGCGCACGCCCAGTGTCTTCAGATCGGCAGCATCCTGATTGAGGATACCCACAATGTCCGGCGACAGGCGCATGCTTTGGGCCCTTTCCAGGTCAAGACCGGCAGCCCCGGCAATCTGCCAAGCCAAGTCCATTCGGGGGGCGCCATGCACTGCCCATTCGGGCTGCCGCTCCAGCAGCGCCTCAAGGACGGGCTCAAACTGATCCTGCATCCGTGCAGTTTCCAGAATGCGAACGGCCTCGTCAGATCCTTCGTGAAAAGCCGCATAGCGCATGACGACGCGAACCTGGTCGGGAAACTGAGTGAGGATGTCCTGAACAACCGGGTGAAAAGCGCGACACGCCTCGCACGACGGGTCGAAGAATTCGACCAGAGTGACCGGAGCATCCTCGGGGCCGAAGCTGGGGGAGTAACCACGCACCAGCACCTCCGTGTCTGCCGCCGGGGCCGCGGCGGCTTGGGCCTCTGCCTCGGCCTGCCGGTTGCGAGTCATCACGATCGCGCCACCGCCAAAGGCGGCAAGGCCTATGGCCGAAGCTCCGATTATAAGAGAACGGCGATTCATGAACGTTTTCCTTTCAGTGACAAGAGGCAGACAATAATTGCAGCAAACGCGAGCAGCGCCAGATAGGGGATAGGCACGCTCAGGATGGTCTGCGCCTGATCGGTGCAGGACGGGCCGTCCTTGGTACAGGGCGCAACGGCCTTGGGGATCAGCCCGGCGTAAAGTCCCGAATGCCAGCCCGCCAGCACCAGACCTGCAAGCGCCAGCGGCAGGCCGTAAAGCCGCGCCACGCCGTCGTTGCGCCAAAGCGAGATGGTCAGGATTGGCACCAGCGGGAACATCGCGATGCGTTGGTACCAGCACAGGACGCAGGGCATCTGCCCCAGGACCTCACCGATGAACAATGCACCAAGGGTTGCGGTCAGGGCGATCAGGAAGGCCGCCAGCAGGGTAAGCTCGTCCCGGGTCACGCCCCGTGTCTTAGTTGCGGTCAAGAAGCGACTCCTTGCGGCCTGTGGCGAATGTGGCGATGACGATGATCAGCCCGCCGAGCGTGATCGCGATATCGGCGCCATTGAAGGTGGGCCAATGCCAGTCACGCCAGTAGAGGTCCAGGAAGTCAGTCACGGCACCCTGCCGCAACCGGTCGATGATGTTACCAAGGGCACCGCCCACGATCAGGGCAAGACCGGTGCGCTCGAGGCGGTTGTCGGTGCGAAACGCCATAACGGAAAAGATCAGGGCAAGCGCGCCAGTCAGCGCCGCCATGAGTAGAGGCCTGCCCCCCATGAGGTTCGACATCATGCCGAAGCTGGCGCCTTCGTTGAAGCTAAGCGTCAGATCGAAGCCCGGTAGAACCGGCAGGATCTGACCCGGAGAGATCAATGACATCGCCGCGGCCTTTGTGGCCTGATCTGCCAGCACTGTGGCCGCGATTCCGAAAATGGTCAGAGCAGCCTTCAACTTGAGGTTCTCCTGTGAAAGCCGATCCAGCGCGGCACGGTCGCCAGGTAGCGGCTGTAGTCTGCACCAAGCGCCTGCTTCAACTCACTTTCCTCTGAGCGGATCTGCGTGGACGCAGACCAAAGGAAAAGCAGCGGCGCGAGAATTGTCGGAACAGCCGGGATCGCAAGAGAAACTCCCGCCAACAGAATGATCTGGCCCATAAAAGTCGGGTTGCGACTGAAGCGATAAAGCCCGCCCGAAACCAGTGTACCCGTCGCGCCCTCGGCCACACCGACCCGCCATGAGCTTCCCATGGACATCTGCGCGGCAAAAGCCAGCATGGCGCCGGCTCCGGAAACAAATATTCCGATCAGGCCAAGCGCCACTGCCTCGCCCTCGGTCCAGAAAGGGTCGGACTTGTGCAGGGAAGGCCAGACCAGCCAAAGCAGCGGCCCGAGAAAGGCCAGAACAAATGCTGCGCGAAAGCCAAAAGCCGCCCAACGGTCGCGTCCTCTTGCTTGACCAAACAGCCAGACGGACCTGTTCGCCGCCTGGGCCGCCAGGGCACTGCCCCAGAAAAAGAGCAGTAGATAGCCTGCCAACAGCGCCAAGGCCGCCCAGCCAAATTCCGACAGCATGGCTTCAGCCCTCGCGTTCGGGATTGAAACGCAACAAGCGCAGGGCGTTCAGCGTCACCAGCACGGTTGCCCCCGTATCGGCGAGGATTGCGATCCAGAGGCCTGTGATCCCGAGGATCGTGGTGACCAGAAAGACTGCCTTCAGCCCGAGCGCGATGGTCACGTTCTGCCGTATGTTGGTCATGGCCGCGCGCGCCAGCCGGATCTGGGCCGGAACATCCGTCACGCGGTCACGCAAAATGGCCGCATCGGCCGTTTCCAAAGCAACATCAGTGCCTGAACCCATGGCAACACCAATGCTGGCCTGCTTAAGGGCAGGGGCGTCATTGATGCCGTCCCCGATCATCATCACGCCGCCATGTTCATTCATGTCGCGGATCATGCTGAGCTTGTCTTCGGGCATCATGTCGGCCCGAAACTCCATGCCAAGACCACCGGCGATGGCCGCTGCAGTACGCGGGTTGTCTCCAGTCAGAATGACGGACGTGATCCCCATGGCTGAGAGCTGGCGGACAGCCTCTGCGGCGTCGTTTCGTGACTCGTCCCGCATGGCGATCAGGCCAAGCGGTGTCCCTTCGCGATAAACCGCGACGGCCGTCTTGCCCTCTTCCTCAAAGATTGTCGCTTGCCGCAAGCTGTCGGTGTGGATGCCGTTATTCTCGGATGCATAGCGAGGAGACGTAACCCAAGCGGGCGCGTCACCCACGGTTGCGACCACGCCTCTGCCCGCCAATGCCTTGGCCTCGCGCGCTGGCAAGGCTTTGACACCTGCCGACTTGGCTTTGTTCAGGATGGCGATGGCCAGCGGGTGGCTTGACCCGCTTTCGACCCCTGCAGCCACCGCCAGAAGCTCGGCTTCTGTTGTCCTGCCGAATGGCACAAGGTCCGTGACTTCGGGGCGGCCGTGAGTGAGAGTTCCCGTCTTGTCGAAAGCGACCTTGGAGACCTTGGCGGCCGCTTCGATGACCGCTCCGCCCTTCATCAACAGTCCCCGGCGAGCACCAGTGGACAGCGCCGACGCGATGGAGGCCGGAACCGAGATCACTAACGCGCAGGGGCAGCCGATCAGCAGAAGCGCAAGACCGCGATAGATCCAGGTGTCCCAAGCCTGACCATAGAATAGCGGCGGCACCACAACCACCAGGACCGAAACTGCAACGATGGCAGGCATGTACCAGCGACTGAACCGGTCAATGAAGCGTTCGGTCGGCGCGCGCGCTTCCTCGGCCTCTTCCACGAGGCGAATGATCCGCGAGATGGTATTGTCTTCAGCGGCTTTGGTCACAGTGATCCGCAGCGCCGCTTCGGTGTTGATGGAGCCCGCAAAGACTGCGTCCCCCGGCCCGCGCGTCTTCGGCACACTTTCCCCCGTCACCGGGCTTTCATCGATGCCGGAACGGCCTTCAGCGATGTTTCCATCAGCCGGAATGCGGTCGCCGGGGCGGACAAGCACGGTTTGGCCGACAAGCAGGCTGGCAGCCGCCACTTCGCGTGTTGAGCCGCCGACTTCCAGCAGCGCAGTCTTGGGAACCAAGTTCGCCAGCGCACGGATGCCGTCACGCGCCTTACCGGCAGCGACACCTTCCAGCACCTCTCCGACTGCAAAGAGAAACACCACAAGCGCGGCCTCTTCGGCCGCGTCGATGAACAAGGCGCCGATCGCGGCGATGGTCATCAGGCCCTCGATGGTGAACGGCTGGCCCAATCGTGCCGCGGCAAAGGCGCGACGTGCAATGGGTGCGACTCCAATCAAGCAGGCCGCACCGAATGCCCATGTGCCGATCCGAGGGGCAACCAACTCCACGCCCCAGGCTGCCGCAAGCAGCAGGGCCGTAAAGATCACCAGCTTGCCCTTGCCCGTTTGATACCAGTTTTTGCCACGATCAGCAGGGTCGTCATGAACATGACCGAGGCTGCCATGACCTGAGGAGTCTGCCGCAGGCTGGCTCGTCTGAAGCTCTAGATGCCCTTGCTGATCGTGACGTGAATCAGCCTCCGGCGCGGAACCTGGCAGGACAAAGGCCTTTTTTCCCGCACCACGCGGCGCGATACCGTAGCCAAGCGCCCGCACGGTCTTTTCGACCTTTTTGCGGTCAGTCTTTTCTTCGTCCAGCGTCAAGCGCAGGCGTTCCGACATGATGCCGATTTCGACACCGCTGACGCCTGGCAGGCGAGACACCGCGGCTCTCACTTTTGTGGCACAGGAGGCGCAATCCATGCCTGACACCGTCCAGTCGCAGGCTGTTTCGCCTGCCGCATCTCGGTTCGTCATCGTCTTTTCCTCCGCCAGGACACGGCAGTTGTCTTTTCTGATTCGTATTCTTAATGTCTCTAGCTGCTATAGCTTCAAGAGGGATTTGATGCTGACCATCGGCAAACTCAGCGTATCAACCGGAGTGAAAGTCCCGACGATCCGTTATTACGAGCAGATCGGCCTGCTGCCCGAAGCGGAGCGCAGTGCAGGCAACCAGCGCCTGTACGACCGGAAAGCTCTGGAGCGGTTGGCGTTCATCCGGCATGCGCGGGAGCTTGGATTCTCACTTGAGGCCATTAGGGATCTGCTCAGCTTGTCGGATAATCCCGATCAGCCTTGCTCAGCAGCGGATGCCATTGCTCGGGCTCAGCTGATTGAGGTCGAAAGCCGTCTTGCGCGGCTGGCGGCACTAAAAGCTGAGCTTGAGCGCATGGTGGTGCAATGCGACGGAAACAGAATTGCCGACTGCCGAGTGATCGAAGTGCTGGGCGATCACTCACTCTGCATCACTGACCATGTGACCGAGGATGCCATTCACTGAGGGAGACCGTACATCCGATGCTAGTCGCATCTACCGCACACACGCCGACTCTTCAATCGAGAAGCTTGACACCCACTGGATGCGCTGGATTGGCTTTTCGTCTTTCATCGGCTCGAACGACTGACAAATTGGTGAACCCGATAATAATCAACTTGAACCTCTAGCTGCTTGAGGTTTCAGAAGGCGCGCAACAGTCGCAACAAGCAGGGCACAGGAATGATATCTTTTGGACACCAAGCAGTCCGATGCTGACGCTCCTAGGAGCTATTCTGGGCGTATGGCGCGGGTTGGATCGCGTACGCCAGCTTGGTGGGAACAGAATGGACATGATCCAGTATGCCCTCGCTCACGCAATCGCCTTCGGATTGATGGGGACATTTGTTGGAATCTATCTCGGACGATTCATGATGCCATGAACCCAAATGCAGCGGCTTACTGGCCTTTCCTGGAGCCGGAGCGAGGCTAACATACATCTTACGGAATGAAATTCGATGATCTTGCGAATCCTGCTTCTTGTCGGCGCTGTTGCCGTGACCGCGCCGTTACATGCCGAAACACTGAGCGAACCCGCACCAGAAGCGGGACCAGCAACCAATCTCTCGCAGCACGAAGTGGTGGAGGGCGATACGCTGGACGCGATCCTGTCTCGTGCGGGAATAGCCGCGGAAACGCGAAACGAGGCGGCACTGGCAATCTCGGGTGTCTTCGATCTGTCAACCTTGATCCCAGGCCAAGTGCTGAGATGGCGCGTGTCGGAAGATGATCCTGCCCGCCTGGACCACCTGTCATTGTTGGTCAAGAACGGGACCGACATTGTCCTCGACTTCAGCAAACCTCTTGAGGCTGCCTTGGTCGACACTCAGATACAGATACGCAATCGCCGCGAGTCTTTCATGCTCGTTAGTTCGCTTTATGATGCGCTCGCAGAACGTGAGGCGCCTGAGAGCTTTGCCGTCGATCTTGCTGCGCTCCTGGCGGGACAGGTTGATTTCCGCCGTGACCTGAAAGGTGGAGAACGCGTGGCGCTGATTTGGCAGGAAACTGCCCTACCTGACGGGACAATTATGGGAGAACCCCAGCTGTCTTATGCCCGGCTGGAGTTGAGTGGGCATACTTATGAAATGGTAGCAGGTCCCCCGGACGAACCAGCCATTCTGTTCAAGGACGGCACGCGGGTGCAACATTCCGCCAGACCCGTCATCGGTGCACGTCTATCTTCGGTCTTTGGCAAGCGAAAGCACCCGGTTCTTGGCGTCGAGCGAATGCATACCGGAGTAGATTACGCCGCAAAGATTGGCACGCCTGTCAGGGCAACCGGTGCGGGCACGGTGATTTTTGCAGGAGGTATGCGGGGATATGGCCGGACAATCGATATAGACCATGGCGGCGGCGTCGTGACTCGCTATGCACATTTGTCCCGCTTTGCCCCCGGCATAAAAAGGGGCACCCAAGTGAGCGCTAATGATACTATTGGCGATGTCGGTGCGACGGGCCTCGTGAGCGGGCCGAACCTTCACTACGAAGTTCGTGTCGATGGCCAGCCGACGGACCCAACCGAGAAATCGCTGGCATCGGAGGCCACGGAGATCAAGACAGGTGACCTGTTGATGCTTGCGGCGGCAAGGGTCGCCACCGGGTTCTTCATCCGCACGACGACAGAGAACAGAGGCTAATTGCAGCCGCAGATGAGGCCGGCCGGAGGAGGTCCCATAGGATGTCATGGATCAAGTTCGGTGGTCGGCTTAATCATCCGGAAGCCGATATCGTCGATGTTGCATTGAGGACACCTGAGTTGCAACGCGCAGGTTCGCAGGGATCACCAGGTATTCGCCAGGCATTGGGGTGAATGGACCTCAACTCGATCCTTGCGGAGACTACTCCGGCAGCTGGCTTGTACCTGCCTGCTATTTGCAATAGCTGATGTTAAGTCATTTCCAGAAGGCAAGATCATGGTTCCGAGCTTACAGATGAAAGCAAAACCATTGGTGATTATGCTCGCGATCTCTCTCCTCGGAGGATGCTCTGCAATGTCGGCTGATGCCGTTGCGGAGCCGCAGAAACTTCCAGAGGAAGTGGTCGCATTGGCCGCTCCGCATCAAAATGTTGCGACCGCTCGCCTCCAGACAGAGGATAACTGCTATTGGTATGAGCATGTCGGTCCAGTGGAAACGACGCTTCTGCCGCTTCTATCGCGGCGAGGAGGCCCCATTTGCCTCGCAAGCGGTTGAAAGGTTCTCTGAGGGGGACCTACGCCCCATCAATTTCCGGATATTACCCGCTACGTTTCTTCGTGTAGAAAATGGTTCTGGTTGCTGGGATTGATTTTGCTGCCGTGAAATCTGCTACTCTCCCGGATAAAGAGTCGCACTGACACCGGTTTCAACCTGGCTGTAAAGATCGTTGACGTGGGCCATCACCATTCGGACGCATCCCGAACTTGCTCGACTTCCGATTGAGGTGGGATATGGCGTCCCATGGATGCGCAGATACGTATCACGGTCCCCTACATAGAGATAAAGCGCCCGTGAACCGAGTGCGTTCATAGGCCCGGGCTCCATACCGTCAGCGTATTGTGCATAAGTCTCCGGTTCGCGAGCGATCATATTCGCAGTGGGGGTCCAATGTGGCCACTTCGCTTTGCGCCGGACCGTATAGGTTCCTGGTTCATAAAGATCTCCGCGCCCGATGGCCACTCCGTAGCGCATCGCCGTACCATCATTTTGGATATGATAAAGATAACGCGCCACCGCATCGACGTGAATGTCCCCCGGCGTCAAACCGTCATTGGCTTCAACACGCTGCGGCAGGAACCTAGGATGCAGACCCCAAGGATTTGAGGTTGCCGGATCATAGGCTGGTGGAGTGATCTCCGCATCCCAGGAAGCCATCTGAGCTTCACTCGGCCACGAGCTTGCGAAGCCACGCGAAGCAATTGCCGGAGAGAACAGCACACTGGTTGTCAGGATGAAATGGCGACGTGTCAGCATTGTTCTCTCGCGGTTACTTCTGGGGCGGACTACGGTCCTGTGTGTCTAACATTGCGAGAAACCACAAGTTTGAACGGATAAATCTTGTGTTAGGCGGCGTAAGGGCATGGTCGAGAACGGTTTCTACCCAATTCCTGCTGCAGGTGGGATTGAACGATTCACGCTGGTCATGATCATGAGAGAGACTTGAGAAACTTTTGGCTGCTGCAATGAGCAGCCGGCAAGTTTGACGCGCGCATCCACTTGCTCAACCATATCTGCCTTAAGACCGAAGCGCCTGACAAGCCCGTGAACTTCAAAATTATCTCTTGAACCTCTAGCTGCTTGAGGTTGCAGTGGTTGGCAAACAAGAAACCGGCAAGTGCTGGAATGAGGGGCAGATCATGATGGAGTTGACACGGCGTTTCGTGCTTTTGGCCGCTGCCGCAAGTGCATTGCCGACTTTGGGACTGTCGCAGACAGCGGGAACGATCCATGTGGTCGAAGGAAGCGGCTGCGAGTGCTGCAAGCAGTGGACGAACTACCTGCGGGAGAATGGCTTTCAAGTGACCAGTGAGGAACGCTTCGGCGTGCTCCTCATGCAGCACAAGATCGATCTCGGTGTGCCTGTCGAACTGGCGTCCTGCCATACCGGATCGATCGAGGGCTATTTCCTGGAAGGGCATGTTCCGGTCGCTGATATCCGCAAGCTGTTGCAGGAGCGTCCGGACGCTTTGGGAGTCACTGTTCCGGGAATGCCCCTTGGAAGTCCGGGCATGGGGCCCGAAAGCCGGCGCGTCGCTTATGACGTCTTGCTGATCCGCAAGGATGGCAGCAGTGAAATCTTCAACAGCTATCCCGCTGCATAAATCACGCGAACGCCTTCTGCAGGAATCCTCGTCAATGTCCCACTTCACCCGCCGCCATGCCTCACTGGCCATGATTGCAGCCTTGGCAGCCTGCGGACGATCCGGTTCATCCGGTGTGAGCACCCAAGCCGCAACCAGACCGACGCCGGAGTTCAAACGCTATTTCGGACCACCCGTGACACAAGTGGTGGTCTATAAAAGCCAGCGCAGAATGCACCTCATCAGCGGCACGACCGTGCTGAAGTCCTATGATTTCGGGCTGGGCAACCAACCAATCGGGCCGAAGCAATTCGAAGGGGACGGAAAGACCCCTGAAGGTCTGTATTTCGTTGACCGCTTCAATCCACGCAGCCGCTATCACCTGTCGGTCGGCATTTCCTACCCGAACGCTCAGGACAAGGCCTATGCCGCACAGTTCGGCCGAAAGGCAGGGGGAGACATCATGTTCCATGGCCGGGGGCCGGAAGGGAATGTCTTCGCACCCAAGAACCGGGACTGGACTGCCGGTTGCCTTGCGCTCACAGACCAGGAAATTGAGGACGTCTACGCCATGCTTCAGCTTGGAACGCCGGTGATGATCTACGGTTGACCCATCCGGGTCAAATTTCCGCCGAGCTGTGTCCTTGTTATCTCTTTGCAGGCTTGGCTAGGCAGGAGATCGGGCCTGTTGCAAATCGTCTGATGCGACTGAAAATGTTCCGGAGCAATTTGGTCCATAGCTGATGCTCGGGTACGACTGCACAAAAGACATGAACAAATATGAAATCGAGGCAGGAGCATGTCCAAGAACCATCATTATGGTGATCGCAGAACCTTCTTGCAGGGGTTTTTCACAGCAAGCGTCATCCTTCCGGGCACTTCTGCTTTTGGACAGGACCTAGGGCCCTACAATCAGCCGGCACCGGGAACGCCCAACATGACCCAGACCGCCGTGGCCAGTGGCCCACAGCGCAATCTTTCATCTTTCCGGGCACGCCATTGGCGAGATTTCTATTCGGCCATCGGAAAGGGAGTTATTCTCGCCGATGTGACGTCCCGCGCTGTGCATTACTGGTCGGCCGATGAGAGCGTGCATTTCATTTTTCCCTGCTCCATTCCGATGACCGAGGACCTGACGCGCCGCGGGCAGACTGAGGTTGTCAGGAAAATGAAGCACCCACCTTGGACTCCCACACCGAGCATGCGTGAAAAAGACCCGAGCCTGCCGCAGCGCGTGGAGGGCGGGGCTCCCGAGAACCCGTTGGGACAGTACGGCCTGTACCTAGCTTGGCCTGCCTACCTTGTTCACGGCACCCATGACACCCGCAAGATCGGCCGGAAATCTTCATCCGGTTGTTACGGACTTTACAACGAGCATGTGGCTCGACTCTTCGAGGTCGCTGAAATCGGAACACAGGTTACCGTGTTCTGAACGCTCGCAGGCGGGGCCTGAAAGGCAGATCTCACCGCCCGATATATAAGTCCCTACTACTGACGGGAGGATTCTACTGCGCTGCCTGACCCACCTGGCAGTTAGCGATTTTGACGTCCTACACTGGCGAAACTGGGATGCTTTTCAAAGCAGTATAGAGGGCAGACTTACTAACCTTCATCCGCGCGGCAGCCTCACGCACGTTGAGGCCAGACGCAATCAGTTGACGGGCGCGAGCTACCTTTTCTGGTGTAACGGCAATGGGCCGTCCCCCTTTACGGCCTCTTGCCGCGGCAGCTTTCAGTCCTGCGCCAGTGCGCTCGCGGATCAGGTCACGCTCAAACTGACCAAGAGCCCCGAAGATGTGGAACACGAGCCGCCCGGTTGGGGTGGTGGTATCGATTGTCTCGGTAAGGGACCGGAAGCCTACTCCCCTGCTTTCAAGTTCCGTCACCGTTTGCAGCAGATGGGTCATCGACCGGCCAAGCCGGTCCAGCTTCCAGACCACAAGCGTGTCACCCTCCCGGAGGAAGGAAATTGCCGCGTTCAGCCCAACCCGTTCCGCTTTAGCGCCAGACATCCCCTTGTCCTCGAAAATCCGCGTCGCGCCAGCGGCCTTCAGCGCGTCAAGCTGAAGAGCAAGGTCCTGCTCAGAGGTCGAGACACGCGCGTACCCTATGAGTGACATCTGTTTTCCTTAAGCAGGGCCGTTCGTGCCCTCAGCTACTCGAAAATGTCCACAAACTCATCCAGAAATCAAGATGTCCAAATACACGTCATCCGGCATGTTCCTGGACAGCTTTGGCGAAAGTCCGCAAAACGTCCGTTTGATGGACACGCGAAGCCGGTGATATCATCAATATCATTTTGACATCATCCTGCTTGATGATATCATATCGTTCGAAATGCTATCAGAGGCGGGACTGCCATGGGAAACATGATGATCCGAAACCTCCCTGACGAGGTTCACAATCATCTTCGGGAGCAGGCGTCGAGCAACCGGCGAAGCATCGAAGCAGAGGCACGTGCGATCCTGGTCAACTCTTATGTCGCCCGGCACACGGGCGGCTTTGGACAGCAGCTGCGATCGCGGTTCCAGAGCATGGGCGTGATCGGTGACGAGTTGAGCCAACCTCGTGACAAGACTGCGGGCGAAGCTGCCGACTTCTCATGATCATCCTGGACACTAATGTGCTGTCGGAGGTCCAGCGGCCAGTTCCTGACCCAACCGTCATGGCTTGGCTTGACGCACAGGAGCCGGGCAATCTTTACGTGACCGCCATCACGGCAGAAGAACTGCTGTTCGGTGCGTTCATCTTGCCCACCGGTGAGCGGAAGACGCGACTTATCGGCACAATTGAGGCGATGCTGCAGGATGATTTCGCCGGCCGTATCCTTCCCTATGACGGAACGGCTTCGCTGTTCTATGCGATGCGCGTCTCAAGAGCCCGAGAGCGTGGCGTAACCATAGGTCATGCCGATGGTCAGATCGGGGCCATTGTTGCGGCACAGAAGGTTGCCAGCATCGCAACCCGCGACACTGCACCCTTTCAGGCGATGGGTATCGAAGTTATCAATCCTTGGGAATACCAGCCCTAGCCAGGACCGTGTTGTACTATCAGCAGGTCCTCTACTGTCTCACCATAGCAGCTGCCTGCGCACTTGAACTCGAATGCCCCTAGGGGGCGCATAGCAGACCCATGGCGGAGAGGGGCAAGCGGCAGCTATGCGGGACCTTTCGGCCATTGAGTGCGCCTACGCTAAGACCGTTCGCAATTGCAGCATCAGCGACGTGCTGGGCGGAAAGCCGCCGCTAAAGATTCCTGATATTTACAGGTCTAGAGTCCGGAAGCAGCCGCTCGTCATCCCATATTCTTATCAAAGCGCGGCCACTCACACACACCTACTCGAACGCCGCTACGAATTCGGCGACGATGGCCTTTTCGCGCTGCTGGCACGCCGGCTCTCAGGCGTTACGTCGACACAGGGCGATGTCAGCTGCGCAGCGGATGCGTTCCTGCGCGCCAGCGTCAGCGCTGACCTTTTGATCGAATTGACTAGTCAGCATTTATCACGCGTCAGCCGTGCCCCACACGCAAGAGTGACGTAGAAATGGCAGAAAACGGCGAAGCCGTTGGGCGTTTACGCCAGCTGCAGCGTTCTAGACGTCACATGGCGTCGGCATCAGGCCGACGCGATCCTGTTCGACCGGAGTGCCTTGATGAAAATGATATCCCTTCTGGCCATGAGCCTGTCCCTGACCACCCCCGCCCTTGCCCAGGACGCAGCCACGGATGCGCCCGCGATCGCGCGTGAAGCTGGCGACGGCGTTGTGCGTCTTTATGGTGCGGGCGGGCCGCATAGCGCGCTGCAGAAGGTCGCCGATGTCTGGCAGGCCGAAACGGGCACCGAGGTTGCAATCACCTTCGGACCGGAACCCACATGGTCCGATCAGGCGCAGGCCGATGCCGACATCATCTGGGGGACGTCCGAGCAGTCGATGACGGCGTTTCTGGAAACCTACACCTCGTTCTCGTCCGATCAGGTTCAGCCGATCTACCTGCGTCCCGCCATCATCGCGGTGAAGGCCGGCAACCCCAAGGGCATCACCGGCTTCGACGATCTTCTGGCCGACGGCGTCAAGATCGTCGTGACCGAGGGCGCCGGCGTCGGCAACACATCGGGCACCGGAGTTTGGGAGGATATCGCAGGGCGAACGGGCAACCTGGACGATGTTGTGGGCATGCGCCGCAACATTGTGGCGTTCGAGCACGGGTCGGGCGCCAGCTTCAAGGCGTTCACCGATATGGACGCGGATGCCTGGATCACCTGGCCGGACTGGACCGCGCGCAATCCCGACGTTATCGAGGCCGTATCGCTGTCCGAGGACCGCGCGATCTGGCGCGACCTGAACGTCGCCATCGCGCCGGATGCTGACCCGGAGGCGCAGGCCTTTCTGGACTTTCTGGTTACGGACGAGGCGCAGGCGCTGATGGAAACCGAAGGCTGGACCCGCTGAAGGGGTCCACGATCCAGCATCTCTAAAGCATGAGGTTTGACCTGACCGGAGATCTGTCCAACGCAATGCGATTGAATGCGAACCCTCATCGTCAGCCTGAAGTCCCGGCTTGAACGGCGATGGAATGAGCAAGACGCCAAACGTAACCCCCCGCCTGCAAGCGGGGGGTTTTTCGTTCAGTTCCGTCGTGGAGAAGAGCCATCGATCATCTCAGGGCTCGACGTTGTCTGCCTTGGTCGCGCTTGCGACATAGTGGGACAGAGCGTCCAACTCCTCGTCCGTCAGGCTATCATACGGCGTCATCGGTCCGACGCCGTTCACCAACGCCCGCATGACGCGGTCATAATCGGGACGCATGGTGTCGAGGTTCGGCCCGATCTCTCCCATTGTCTCGGCATCGGCCAGGGTATGGCAGATCGAGCAGGACGGCTCTGCCCCTTGTGTGAAAAGTGCCTTGCCCATGTCGATCCGGGCAGAGTCTGTTTCAGCTACAGCCATACCTGACAAGGATGAAAGCAAAATGGCCGCGGCACTCAGTGTCTTGTTCATGTGTTTTCCGTTGATCTGAGGGGTGTCCGGCACGAACCGCCAGCCGCGTGTGTCATGCCACTTCGATTTCGATGCCGGGCGCGCGCCACCCATTATGATTGTATCCGGGGTCGTTGGGCTCAGTCTGCTCAGGCTGCTGGTTTCCGTCCGCATCCGTGGCTCGGCTGACCAGCCGATACGTGCCGGGCTGCAGATCCATCTGTGCCACAAAGGGACGCCACGCAAATTTCCCGAGATCAGGTCCGATGAACTCTGCTGTGCTCCACGTCTGGCCATCATCCGCAGATACTTCGACTGATGCGACGTTGGTTGTTCCGCCGAACGCCACACCCGTGACCTGAACGCGACCAGCCTGGGTCGCATCCAACGGGCCGGTGATCCAGGATTTGACCGACATCTGCCAGACCGACGGATGGTCCGGGCCGCCTTCTTCACCCACAGGCTGCAACCGATAGCGCGTCTGCTGGATCAGCGCTGGCGACTGCTCCGCGGTCATGGCGACCTTGGTGACGTATTTCACGCTGTTGACGCCCGTAAACCCGGGGACGACCATGCGCAGCGGACCGCCATGGGCCAGGGAAATCGGCTCCCCATTCAGCTCCCACGCCAGCAAGATATCATCGAGCGCATCCAGGGGCACCGACCGCTCGACGAGCAATGTCAGCGGATCAAGTCCTTCGGGAAGCGTCTCTCCACCCGTGCCGGTCACGTATTCCATCCCCTCCGCAACTCCCCCCAGAGCGTCAACCACGACTCTCAAGGGCACACCCGTCCACATGACGCAGCCAGCAGCACCAACCTGCCAAGGTGTGCCGGACGGCTCGTGCTCAAAATAGGCACGACCGTTCCCGGAGCATTGCAGGACCATGGCAACAGTCGTGATCCCCATTGTCTTCAGTTCGGCCAGCGTCAGGCTCCGAGGCTCTGCCACGCCGTCGATGCTGACTTCCCATGCATCGCGATCGTCAAGAATGGAAGCAGGAGGCGGTGCCACATTGTTGCGGACATACAGCCTGTCCTCAGGCGTAAACGCAGAGGTTCCAAACGCAGACCGCTCCATCTCGATCGTGCTGTTGGAGTGCACGATCAGTGCATCGGCGTCTTTCCAACTGACATAGTCAGGCAGGGCCGTCACACTTTCCTGAGCTTGCACACGGACACCGCTGGCCATCACGGACAAGATGGCACCACTTCCGGCCAGCAGGCTTCGACGGCCTATCTTGAAATCACCCATCATCACTGAGCCTCCTCCCAAAGGTTTTGATCTTACTTTTGAGCCTAGCATGAAAAGAGGTTGGCGTGTCCACCGCCTCCTTTTGCGCGCCGCGTTATCAGAGCCACTTCACGGGTGTCTATCCCTGACCGTCCGCTCCGCACCGTCCCGCATTGTGTCGATCTATCCTGACCCCGTGAGCGTCCGCTTTGGTGAACTGGCATAAGCAGAGCCTTCAACCAACTGAAGGAAATGCTTTGCCTAGCATTCGGTGGATAAGCCGCAAGGGATGCGAAGCATCATTTGCGGCTTATGATTTTTTGTTTTGCAGTCTCATGCTGACAGCATCAGGGCGGCAGCACCCGCCGGAACGGTGCGACGTGTGGCGATCATCTCAATCCTCCTTCAGGCAAGGGGCGACGAACAGATCACCCTGCCACGCCCCGCGCACGGTGCGAGTGGCTACGATGGCCCAGATCACGGCCAGCAGGGCCACCAGCATCAGGCCGAAGACGTGGATCGAGCCGATGGGCATCAGCGTGCCCAGCTTCAGCGTTGCCACCGCGAACACCCCGATGGGAAAGGTATAGCCCCACCAGCCGAGGTTGAACGGCAGCCCCTCGCGCAGGTAGCGCCCGGTGATCAGGGCGGCCATCGCGAACCACCACAGGCCGTAGCCCCACAGGATCATCCCGCCGATCAGACCGACGCCCTGCGCGGCGCCAACATAGGCGTCCAGCCCGTGCGCGGCGAAGATGGCGGGCGCAGCCTCGCCCAGGGTCATCAGGCCAAGCGCGCCGGTGCCGATGGGGCCAAGCGCCAGCCAGGCCGAGGCCGCCATCGACGCATGCGGCAGTTTGTGGATCGCAAGGCGCAGGACCAGCACCACCAGCACGCTCATCGCGATGGGCAGCGACAGCGCCCAGAGGGTATAAGACACCCACAGCACTGTCAGGCCGTTCCCGACATGCGGGGCCAGCAGCCCGCCCGTCACTGCCGCCACCTCGGCCGCGACCATGGGCAGAAGCCATACGGCGGTCATCTGGTCGATGGAATGGCTTTGGCGGGTGAACATCAGATAGGGGATGGCGATGCCACAGGCTGCGGCCATCGCGACGTCGATCCACCACAGCGTTTCCGCCAGCCCCACCGCGCCGCGATAGATCAGCAGGCCGTTGATGATCGTGGCCAGCCCCATCGGGATGCAGCCGAAGAACATCGACACGACCGAATGGCCGAAGACGCGGCGCGCCCCGTCGAAGAAGAACACCCACCGCGCCGCGTAAAGCACGCTGAACAGCGCGAAAAGGCCGATGTTTAGGATCCACAGCGCCTCGCCCACCGCGCGGAACGGGGTTTGCGCCAGCGCGATGGACAGGATGCCGGTGCCCATGGTGGCGGCGAACCAGTTCGGGGTGAACTGGCGCACCACCTCGCGCGGGCTGTCGAGGCGGCTGAGCGGTTGGAGGCCGAGCGATACGGCCCGCATTTTCTCGAAGGTCATGGGGTATCTCCTTGGGTATGAAGATAGTGGGGCTGGCGCAACCGATCCAACGGATTAAACTTGTCCGAATGATCGGATTAGACGATGGGACGATGATGGCGATCTGGATGCAGGCGGGATTGTGGGGGCTGGCGGGCGCATCGTCTCTGCTGATCGGCGTGGCGCTGGCATGGTTTGCGCCGTTTCCCAAACGGGTGACGACGGGGTTCATGGCGTTCGGCTGCGGTGTCCTGATCTCGGCCGTCAGCTATGACCTGATCCTGGACGGATTCGGCAAGGCGGGCATCTGGCCGGTGTTGCTGGGGGCCGTGGCGGGGTCGGTGCTGTATACGGTGGCCAACGCGCTGATATCGCGGAATGGCGGGCACCATCGCAAGCGGTCGGGAAAACAGCAGCGGCAGGCGGCACAGGGCGGCGGGTTGGCCATCGCGGCGGGGGCGTTTCTGGACGGGATACCGGAATCGGTCGTGCTGGGGGTGGGCATGCTGGACGGCGGCGGCGTCAGCATCGCCATGTTCGCGGCGATCGTCCTGTCGAACTTTCCCGAAGGTCTGTCCAGCGCAGTTGGGATGAAGGCTGCGGGGCGCGGCGCGGGGTATGTGTTCGGCCTGTGGGCGGCGATCGTGCTGTGTTCCGGCGCCGCGGCGCTGATCGGTGCAGCGGCCTTGGGGGATGCGCCGCCCTATCTGCTGGCGGCGGTGAATGCGCTGGCCGCCGGCGCCCTGCTGACCATGATCGCCGACACCATGATCCCCGAGGCGGTGGAGGGCGAACGCGGCGAGACTGGCCTTCTGGTCACGCTCGGGTTCCTCGTGGCCTTCGCCTTGTCGCATCTGGGGGCTGCCGCATGACGCTGGAACAGCTTCGCATCTTCATCGCCGTGGCCGAACGTCAGCATGTGACCGAGGCCGCCCGCGCGCTGAACCTGACCCAGTCCGCCACCAGCGCCGCCATCGCAGCACTTGAGGAACGCCACGACGTGCGCCTGTTCGACCGCGTGGGGCGCGGCATCGTGCTGACCGATCTGGGCCGCAGCTTCCTGCCCGAGGCGCGGGCGGTGGTGGCGCGGGCCGAGGATGCGGCGGGGTTCCTTGCGGCCTCGATGGGATTGCATCATGGGCGGTTGCGGCTGGTGGCCAGCCAGACGGTCGCGAATTACTGGCTGCCGAAGGTCATGCAGACCTTCCAGGCCGCCCATCCGGGGATCGCGTTGACTCTGCGCATCCTGAACACCCATGACGCGTGCCAGGCGGTGGCCGAGGGTGAGGCCGATCTGGGCTTTGTCGAGGATGAGGTGACCTCGCCCGCGTTCACCCTGATCCCCGCCGCAACGGACCGGCTGGTCGTGGTGGCGGCGAAGCCCGTGACCGATCTGGCAGCGGCGACGTGGATCCTGCGCGAACAGGGCTCTGGCACGCGCGCCATTCTGGAACAGGCGCTGGCGGCGGCGGGGATCGTGCCGCGCGTGGGGATGGAGCTTCCCTCGAACGAGGCTGTCCGTGCGGCGGTCGAGGCGGGCACTGGCGTCTCCGCCCTGTCGCGCGTGGTGATAGAGGCATCCTTGGCAGCGGGTCGGTTGTTCGAGATCGCGTTCCCCATCCCGCCGCGCCATTTCAACGCCGTGCGTCCCACCGGCCGCCATGTGAGCCGAGCCGCCCAAGCGTTTCTGGACCGCGCCCTTGGATGAGGTGCTGCGCGCCCTGATGGCGATTGCGTCCACCGACCGGCTGTTCAACCCTTACCGCGACCATGATCCGGCGGTGGAGGCTGCGGGTGCCCCTGAAATTCGCCGCTGCAACCTGCGCGTCTATCTGGAGGCGATGCCGAAGGGCGCGCCGCTGTGGCTGGGCGAGGCGATGGCACGACGCGGTGCGCGGCGCACCGGCATCCCGTTCTGCGGCGAGGAGGCGCTGCACCGCCTCGGCCTGCCATTGATTCAGCCGACCCGCTATGCGCTGCCCGACGGGCCGACCGCCTGTGCGATCTGGGCCGCCGTGTCGGACCCGCCGCCGCTGTTCTGGAACGCCGTCATGCAGCATCCTCATCATGCCGATGGCCGCACCCGCCCGCCGACCGTGGCCGAGATTGCCGCCAACATGCCCGCCCTGCATGCGCTGATCGCGTGGAAACGCCCGTCGCGCATCCTCTGTATCGGGCGCGTGGCCGAACGCGCGGCGCAGGGCTTGGGCGTTTCCGCCACCTATGTCCGCCATCCGGCGCAAGGCGGGTTGGCCGCATTCCGCGAGGGTGCCGCGTCATTCATCGAACAAGGCGATTGATCCAAGCGGAACGATGCGTTGGACGGTTGTCTTCCGCGGGCCTACCTATTCCCGCAACCTTTAGGAGGACACCGTGACCACATCTACCCCCAAACGCATCGCCGTCACCGGCGCCGCCGGCCAGATCTGCTATGCCCTGCTGTTCCGCATCGCCAAGGGCGACGTCTATGGCCCCGACCAGCCGGTAATCCTGCAACTGCTGGACCTGCCGCAGGCGCAGGATGCCGTGCGCGGCGTGGTGATGGAGCTGGAGGATTGCGCCTTTCCGCTGCTGGTCGAGACCATGGTGACCGACGATCCGGCGACGGCCTTCCGCGATGCGGATGCGGCGTTCTTCGTCGGCTCGCGCCCGCGTGGCAAGGGGATGGAGCGGCGCGATCTGCTGTCGGCCAATGCCGAGATCTTCCGCGCCCAAGGCCGAGCGCTGAACGAGACCGCCAAGCGTGACGCGAAGGTCGTGGTCGTCGGCAACCCCGCGAACACCAACGCGATGATCCTTGCCGCCAACGCGCCCGACTTCCCGAACGAGAACGTCACCTCGATGATCCGGCTTGACCACAATCGCGCGCTGACGCAGCTGGCCACGAAGGCGGGCGTCGCCGTGGCCGAGATCGACCGGCTGGCCGTCTGGGGCAACCATTCCCCCACCATGTTCGCGGATTGGACCGAAGCCACCGCGCAGGGCGGCAAACTGCCCGACATGATCGGCGACGACGCATGGTATCGCGACACCCTAATCCCGAACGTGGCCCGGCGCGGCACCGCAATCATCGAGGCGCGGGGCGCATCCTCGGCCGCGTCCGCCGCAAATGCCGCCATCGACCACATGCATGGCTGGATTCACGGCACGGGGGGCAAATGGGTGTCGATGGGCGTCCACTCGAACGGCGAATACGGTATCCCCGAGGGGCTGATGTTCGGCGTTCCGGTCATCTGTGCGAACGGCACATACGAACGCGTCGAAGGTCTGACTTTTACCGATTTCCAGCGCGAGATGATGGCCCGCACCATCGCCGAACTGGAGGAGGAACGCGAGGCTGTCTCAGCCCTTCTGTAAAGAACAGGCCCGCGCAAGGCGGGCCCACCCTATTATTCCGGCACTTCAACGCCCATGCGGTCCAGCATGGCCGTCATCTCGGCAATATCTTCCTTTTGCGCGTCGATGATCTTCTGCGCCATATCGCGCGTCTCGTCATCCGTGCCGTGCTCCAGCTCCACCTCGCCATGTCGATGGCAAGGCATTGGTCAGGTTCGCAACATAGATACGCAGTGCGGAGAGAGTTCGCTGTTCCCACCCGAAACGGCAGAGCGGCACCCTTTGCCTCACATGACGAATGACTGCTATGGGATGAGCGTCGCCCTAAACCATAGTTGGCCTTGCCCGGACCAAGGTCCGGTTTGGGTCGATCACTCTTGCTGCATCTGCATTCGCTGCAGCAGGGACGAATGACTGCAATGGGCTCTTCGCGTCGATGCTGCGCCGACCCCTGACTGTCCGCTTCAGTTAGGCCGGTCAGCCTGAAAGGCACAAAGCCTGACAGAAAGGCAGAACTATCTGCCACGAAACACAAAATCACTGGTCGGAGCGAGAGGATTCGAACCTCCGACCCCCTGCTCCCGAAGCAGGTGCGCTACCAGGCTGCGCTACGCTCCGACCGTAGGACGGGCACGTAGCGCAGCGGCGGGGGGGATGCAAGCCCCCTCAGCGGCGCGGGCTCCACAATCTTTGCAGGATCGTCGATTTCGGGGCCGTCACCACCTCCGTGCGCAGCCGCGAGGTGGTGGCCGGACGGTTGGCCGAAACGCCGCCGCGCCCTTCGCGCCAGACGATGTAGATCCCCGAGGCGATGATCACGCTGGCACCCAGCAGCGTGGGCAGGTCCATCACCTCGCCGAACAGGAACCAGCCATAGCCGGTCGCCCACAGGATCTGCGAATACTGCATCGGCG
This sequence comes from Paracoccus sp. T5, assembly GCF_048538155.2. Taxonomy (GTDB): domain Bacteria; phylum Pseudomonadota; class Alphaproteobacteria; order Rhodobacterales; family Rhodobacteraceae; genus Paracoccus. The sequence goes on along the minus strand of NZ_CM135809.1, from coordinate 134,478 downwards.
CCACGATGGCGGCCTCGCCCGCGCGATAGGCCAGGATCACCAGGAAACCCGCCACCAGGCCCAGGCCCGCGATGACGCCGGTCAGCGCCAGGTGGTGCAGCTCCATCGGCTGATAATCCAGCGACAGCGCCGCACCGGTGGCCACGAAATTGCCCAGCATCGGCCACATCATCAGGACCATCGGCCGCTCGCGCCGGCCCAGGCGGCGGATGATCACGGCCGCCAGCGCGCTGGCCACGGCGCCCGCCATGGCCGCCGCATGGCCGGGCTGCAGGTCCTGCCCCCCCGGCCGCAGCACGATCAGCACCCCCGACAGGCCGATCACCACCGCCGCCCAGCGGTGCAGGCCGACCTTTTCGCCCAGCAGCGGGATCGACAGGATGGTGATCAGCAGGGGCGTGGTGAACAGGATCGCATAGACCTGCGTCAGCGGCAGGGTCGAAAAGGCGTAAAAGCCCGCCATCCCCGCCACCACCGCGCAGGCCGTGCGCAGCGCGACCCAGCCCATGTTGTTGGGCCGCAGCGTGCCCGGCTGGGGGTCGCGCATCAGGACGACCGACACCAGGGGAAAGGACAGAAGCGACGCAAAGAACAGGATCTGCAGCGCCGGATAGGTGGCGCCCAGCGACTTGATCACCACGTCATGCGTCGCATAGAGGCCCATCGCCGCAAGCTGCAGCAGGGCCCCCCGCACGTTCCCCGGCAGGGCCATCAGGCCGACGCCAGCGCCGCGACGATGCGGTCGCCCATCTGCGATGTGCTGACCGGCGTGCCGCCCTCGGGGCCCATCAGGTCGGCGGTGCGCACCCCCTCGGTCAGCACCTGCTCGACCGCGCGCTCCAATTGCGCCGCGGCCTCGCCCTCGCCAAAGCTGTAGCGCAGCGCCATGGCAAAGCTGAGGATGCAGGCGATCGGATTGGCCTTTCCCTGGCCCGCGATGTCGGGGGCGCTGCCGTGGACGGGCTCGTAAAGCGCCTTGGGGCGGCCATTGGCCATCGGCGCACCCAGGGAGGCCGAAGGCAGCATCCCCAGGCTGCCGGTCAGCATCGCCGCCGCATCCGACAGGATGTCGCCGAACAGGTTGTCGGTCACGATCACGTCGAACTGGCGCGGCGCGCGGACCAGCTGCATGGCGCCGTTGTCGGCATACATGTGGCTCAGCTCGACATCGGGATATTCGTTGTCATGCACCCACTGGACCTCCTCGCGCCACAGGATGCCCGATTCCATGACATTGGCCTTTTCCATCGAGCAGACCTTGTTGCCGCGCGCCCGCGCCAGCTCAAAGGCCGACCGCGCCACGCGGCGGATCTCGCCGCTGGTATAGCGCTGGGTGTTGATGCCGACGCGCCCGCCCTCGTTTTCGGGGTTGTTGTCGTCGACATGAATGCCCCGCGGCGTGCCGAAATAGACGCCCGAGGTCAGCTCGCGCACGATCAGGATATCAAGGCCCGCCACCACCTCGCGCTTTAGCGACGAAAAATCGGCCAGCGCGTCAAAGCATTGCGCGGGGCGCAGGTTGGCATAAAGGTCCATCTCCTTGCGCAGGCGCAAAAGGCCGCGCTCCGGCTTCACGCTGAAATCCAGAACGTCGTATTTCGGGCCGCCGACCGCACCCAGCAGCACCGCATCCACCGCCTGGGCGCGGGCCATCGTCTCGTCCGCCAAGGGCACGCCATGCGCGTCATAGGCCGCGCCGCCGACCAGGTCGTGGCTGACCTCGAAACGCATGCCCCGGTTCGCCTGGAACCAGTCGATGACCTTGACGACCTCGGCCATCACCTCGGGGCCGATCCCGTCGCCGGGCAGGATGAGAAGCGAATAACGGTCGGACATGAACCCTCCTTCAGGCGCGGCAGGTTGCTGCGGGCCGCGGCGCAGGGTCGGGTTAGACCCGCCCTGCCCAAGGGTCAAGATCGCGGACGGGATCACGCCTTGTTGCCTTGCACCCCGCGCCCGGCTGGCCGACCCTGCACGCTCTCTGAGCGATGGGGGATGCGATGAAAAGCTGGGATGTCATCATGATCGGAACGGTCGCCGCGGGTGCGATCCTGCTGGCCGTCAACGCCTGGGCCCAGCCCGCGGACGGGGTGCCGGGGGACCGGCTCGTCGTGCCGCTGCCCGACGTCTCGACCCTCTCCGAACCACAGGCGCAGGCGCTGATGCGCGAACTGGCGCAGATGAACGTCGTCACCTCGGAATGCCCCGACCAGGACGTGACCGACCCGGAATGGCAGCTGATGACCGGCACCACGGATGCGCTGATCGAACGGCTGGGGCTGGACCCCGTCGCCTATGACCGCGAATATTTCCGCCCCGCCTTCAGCCTGCTGGAGGATCCGGCCAATTGCGACCGCATCGGCGCCCAGTCCGACGAACTGATCGCCCGGCTGGAGGGGATGGGCGGCAGCACCCGCCCGGTGACGCCGGGCCTGGCGCCTGCCGACACCCCGAAAGCCACCGAAACCCCCGACCCCGCGGCACCGCCCCCCGCCGAATGATCCCCGCCCCGAACCTGCACGCCTTGCAGGTTCCGCGCCGTTCAAGCAGCTTGGCTGCCGGGAACGGAGGATCACATGCCAGTTGTGTCGGCGGGGCTTGTCAGCCTGGTGCTGGGCTACATGCTCAGCCAGTTCTATCGCGCCTTTCTTGCGGTGCTGGCCCCCGTGCTGGAACGCCAGATCGGCGCCACGCCGGGCGACCTCGCGCTGTCCTCGGGGCTGTGGTTCATCGCCTTCGCGGCGCTGCAGCTGCCGGTGGGCGCGGCGCTGGACCGGCACGGGCCGCGCCTGACGGTGGCGCTGCTGCTGGCCCTGGGCGGCGGCGGAGGTGCTGCGGTCTTCGCCCTGGCCCAGGCGCCCTGGCACCTGCATGTCGCGATGGCGCTTCTGGGCATCGGCTGCTCGCCTGCGCTGATGGGCCCCTATTTCATCTTCGCGCGCGAATATCCGCAGGCGGTCTTCGGGACGCTGGCGGGGATGCTGGTGGGCTTCGGCTCGCTGGGCAACATCCTGGGTGCCGCGCCCCTGGTGACGGTGATCCAGACCTTCGGCTGGCGCCCGACGCTCTGGGGGCTGGCGGCGCTGACGCTGCTGGTGGCGGGGCTGATCATGACCTTCGTGCGCGACCCGGCCCGGCTGGGACAGGACCACCCCCAGGGCTCGCTGGGCCAGATCCTGCGCCTGCGCGCGCTGTGGTTCATCCTGCCGCTGTTCGCGGTGAACTACGCGGTAACCGCCGGCATCCGCGGCCTCTGGGCGGCGCCCTGGCTGGAAAAGGTGCATGGCGCCGACGCGACCCAGATCGGCCGGGTGACGCTGGCCATGGGCCTCGCCATGGTCGCGGGCAGCTTTGCCGTCGGCCCCGCCGCCCGCCTCATCGGCAGCGTCCGCCGCGCCGTGCTGGTCTTTTCCGCCGTGATGATCGCGGTCATGGCGGTGATGTGGCTCCAACCCGCGCTGCCCATCGCGATGGTCACGCTGCTTCTGGTGATCCTGGGGTTCTTCGGCTCGGCCTATCCACTGCTGATGGCGCATGGGCGGTCCTTCCTGCCCCCGCATCTTGTGGGACGCGGGGTCACCTTCCTCAACATGTTCTCGATCGGCGGGGTGGGTGTGATGCAGTTCGCCTCCCGCCCGGTCTATGCCACCGCCCAGGCGGCCTACCCCCCGGCGCAGGCCTTCGCTATGCTGTGGCTGTTCTTCCTGGTCCCGCTGGTGATCGGGTTTCTGCTCTATTTCCTGACGCCCGAGGCCCGGCATGACTGAAACGCGCATGACTGAACCCCACCATGACTGACGCGCCGCTGGTCGTCGCGCCGAACCTGAAACGCCGCCTCTCGGGGGTGACGGCGACGGTGGTGCGGCTGATCCCGGTGCAGGCGCGGATGATCGACATCGCCGCCACCGGCCCCGGCCTGCCGCCCCAGGTGCCGCATCTCCCGCTGGCCCGCGCCGCCACCCTGCCCCGCGACCGCTGGCGGGTCTGGCACGCGCGCCGCAACACCGAGATGGCCCTGGGCCTGATCCTGCGCCGGGTGCTGCGCCGGAAATACCGCCTGCTCTTCACCTCGGCCGCCCAGCGCCGCCACACCGGCTTCACCCGCTGGCTGATCCGCCAACAGGACGCGCTGGTGGCGACCTCGCCCCAGGCGGCCAGCTACCTCGAACGCCCCGCCACCGTCATCCTGCACGGCGTCGATACCGACATCTTCCAGCCCGCCCCCGACCGCGCCGCCCTGCGCGCTCGCCTGGGGCTCGATCCCGACGCGGTGCTGGTCGGCTGCTTCGGCCGGGTCCGCGCGCAAAAGGGGGTCGACCTGCTGGTGCAGGCGGGGCTCGACCTGCTGCCCGACCGCCCGCGGGTCCAGATCCTCTTCACCGGCCGCATCACCCCCGACAACCGTGCCTTTGCCGATGACCTTCAGGCCCGGATCGCGGCCGCCGGGCTTTCAGATCGCATCCGCTTTCTGGGCGAGCTCCCTTGGGACCAGCTGGTCCGGCACTACCAGGCGCTGGACCTCTTCGCCGCCCCCGCCCGGTGGGAGGGCTTCGGCCTGACACCGCTGGAGGCCGCGGCCTGCGCCGTCCCCACCGTCGCCGCCCGCGTCGGCGCCTACGAGACCCTGATCCGCGACGGCGAGACCGGCAGCCTGGTGCCGCGCGACGACGCGCCCGCGCTGACCGCCGCGCTGGCGCGCTGGCTGGACGATGACAGGGGCCGCGCCGCCGCCGGCCAGGCCGCCCGCGCCCATGTGGCGCAAAACCATGCCATCGAGGGCGAGGCCCGCGCCCTGGTGCAGGTCTATCGCGACCTCCTGGACCGGCCATGACCCCGGCCCTGATCCCGGCCCTGATCCCGGACCGCCTGCGCTTTGCCGCCGCCCGCCTGGTCCGGTCCGAGCATCCTCTGCGCCGCCTCTCGGTCCCGCAGGCGCAGCTTCTGGCCGACCTCTCCGGGCGGCAGGTGGCGCTTGTCGGCAATGCCCGCGCGCTGGCCACGACCGGTCACGGCGCGGCGATCGACGCCGCCGACCTGGTCATCCGCATCAACCGCGCGCCCCTGCCCGACCCGCGCAGCCACGGGCGCCGCACCGACTGGCTGGCGCTGGCCACCCGCCTGCCCGATGCCGATCGCGCCCGCCTGTCGCCCGACCGCATCCTGTGGATGTCGCCCAAGCGCAAGCGCCTCGACTGGACCAGCGCCAGCAGCCCCGGCTTCTACCTGCACCCGCTTCAGGATTATCAGGCGCTGATGGGCCGGCTGGCCGCGCCGCCCACCACCGGTGCCATGATGATCGACCTGCTGCTGCGCGCGCCGCTGGCGGGGCTGACCCTCTACGGCTTCGACTTCTTCGCCAGCCTCAGCCTCTCGGGACGGCGCGACGCGGCCCAGGTGCCCCATGATTTCGCCGCCGAGGCCGCCTGGGTCGAGGATCTGCTGCGCCACGACCGCCGCCTGACCCTGGTCCGCTGATCCCCCCTCCCCCCTCGCGCAACGCCACCGCGCGCAAGCGGTGTACACTCGGTGCACATCCGGTGCCGCCTCCGTGCCCGCCCCGTGCCGGCGTTTTTTCCAGCATTTGCAGGGCCCCGCCGAGGCTGACGCCCGCCGCCATTGCGCCCGGATCCACAGCAACGCCCGCCCGCCCGCGCGGCGGGCGCGCGCCCAAGACCCTTTCAATAAGCGACCGTTTGCGGTAAACGCCCCCGACCGCAGGAAAAGGAGCTCCCCCGAAATGGGTTACAAAGTCGTCGTCGCTGGCGCCACGGGAAATGTGGGCCGCGAAATGCTGAACATCCTGGCCGAGCGCCAGTTCCCCGTGGACGAGATCGCCGTCCTGGCCTCGCGCCGCAGCCAGGGAACCGAGGTCAGCTTTGGCGACAAGACCCTGAAGATCCAGGATATCGAACAGTTCGATTTCACCGGATGGGACATCGCCCTTTTCGCCATCGGCTCGGACGCGACCAAGATCCACGCCCCGCGCGCGGCCCAGTCCGGCTGCGTGGTGATCGACAACTCCTCGCTCTATCGCTACGACCCGCAGATCCCGCTGATCGTGCCCGAGGTGAACCCCGACGCGATCGAGGGCTACAAGAACAAGATGATCATCGCCAACCCCAACTGCTCGACCGCGCAGATGGTGGTGGCACTGAAGCCCCTGCACGACCGCGCCCGCATCAAGCGGGTGGTCGTCTCGACCTATCAGTCGGTCAGCGGTGCCGGCAAGGATGGCATGGACGAGCTGTGGGACCAGACCAAGGGCATGTATGTCCCGGGTCAGGAAAAGGACCCCAAGAAGTTCCAGAAGCAGATCGCCTTCAACGTGATTCCCCAGATCGACGTCTTCATGGAAGACGGCACGACCAAGGAGGAATGGAAGATGGTGGTCGAGACCAAGAAGATCATCGACCCCTCGATCAAGGTCACCGCAACCTGCGTGCGCGTCCCGGTCTTCGTCGGCCATTCGGAAGCCATCAACATCGAATTCGAGGATTTCCTGGACGAGGACGAGGCCCGCGACATCCTGCGTGAGGCCCCCGGCATCCTGGTCATCGACAAGCGCGAGCCCGGCGGCTACACGACGCCGGTCGAATGCGTGGGCGAATACGCCACCTTCATCAGCCGCATCCGCCAGGATTCCACCGTCGAAAACGGCCTGAACCTGTGGTGCGTCAGCGACAACCTGCGCAAGGGCGCGGCGCTGAACGCGGTGCAGATCGCGGAACTGCTGGGCAACCGCATCCTCAAGAAGGGCTGACCCTTGTTCGACTGGATCACCGGTCTTCTGCAGGGTGGCGGGGCTTTGGCCATCGCCGCCCTGATGCTGCTGGAAAACGTCTTCCCGCCGATTCCGTCGGAACTGATCATGCCGCTGGCGGGCTTCAATGCGGCGCGCGGCGGCACCTCCCTGTGGCTGGCGGTGCTGGCCGGCGGCATCGGCTCCACCCTGGGCGCGTGGTTCTGGTTCGCCCTGGCGCGCGCCTATGGTCCCGACCGCCTGCGCCGGCTGGTCGAACGCCACGGCCGCTGGCTGACGCTGACGCCGTCTGAACTGGAGCGCGCGCAGGGCTGGTTTGCCCGCCACGGCGCTGCCGCGGTGTTCTTCGGCCGCTTCCTGCCCACGATCCGCACCCTGATCTCGGTCCCGGCGGGGCTGGCGCGGATGCCGACCGGGCACTTCCTGGCCTATACCGCGCTTGGCAGCTTCATCTGGTCAGGCGGCCTGGCCTTGGCCGGCTACTGGCTCGAAGGCGGCTACGAGGCCGTCAGCACCTGGATCAACCCGGTCTCGACCGCCGTTGTGGTGGGGATCGTCGCCTTCTACGTCTGGCGGGTGATCCGCTGGCATCCCGACGCCTGAGGCGTCAGATCAGCGCCCACTGCTTGCCGCCCTCGTCGGCCTGCAGCAGCGTCCCCTCGCTGATGTCGTGCAGCAGCCCGTGCAGCGACAGCTGACCGGCCTCGACGGCGTCGCGCACAAAGGGGAAGGTCAGCAGGTTCTCGATCGACACCAGCACCGCCTCGCGCTCCAGCGCGCCGACCTGCTCTTCGGCCGGCAGGTCCTTCACCCGCTGGTAGCCCGGCCGCAGGATGTCCATCCAGCGCCCCACGAAGCTGGTCGTCTCCTCCAGCTCGGGCGCATGGCCCGAACACATCGCATGGCAGCCCGCGACGCCGCCGCAAAGCGTGTGGCCCACGACGATCAGATGCGCGACCTTCAGCGCCTTGACGGCATATTCCACCGCCGCAGACGTCCCGTGCTGCAGCCCGTCCGGGGCATAGGAGGGAACCAGATTGGCGATGTTGCGGTGGATGAAGAACTCGCCCGAATCGGCGCCGAAGATGCTGGTGACATGGACCCGGCTGTCGCAGCAGGAAATGACCATCGCGCGCGGGCGCTGGCCTTCGTCGGCCAGCCGGCGGAACCAGGCGCGGTTCTCGTTGTAGGAGGTCGCCTTCCAGCCATGATAGCGCTTGGTCAGGTATTGCGGCAGCGGTGTCAGGTTGTGCATCGAAAACCCCATTGTCTCCCCGCCTGATAGGCCGGGATTGAAACAAATTCGAGCCTTTTCTTGGACCTTGCTCAAGGCTTTCTTCACCGCTTGCGCCCATGTTCGCCCCAAGCGGGGACAGACCCTTCGGAGGTGCGGATGGCACAAATCTCGGCCTTGGCCGTATCGGAACTGGTCCGCGTGGACAATCGGCGGGTGGCGGACATCGTGGCCGAACTGGGCGAGACGGCGGCGCAGCATGTCATCGGGCTGGCGCTGGAACAGCTGGCCACCGCCCTGACGGCGGTGGACGCGGCATTGGACCGGCGCGACCTGGCGCAGGCGATGGCCCATGCCGAGCGCATGTCGCGGCTGGCCTGGCAGATCGGGCTTTTGTCACTTGCCGGCGTGGCCATGGACCTGGGCAGCACCGCCGAACGGGGCGACCATGCTGCCCTGGCCGCGATCCGTGCCCGGCTGATGCGGGTGGGCAACCGGTCGCTGACGGCCATCTGGGACCGCACCGCCCTGGGATGACCCCGCCGCCGGGGTTGCAGGCGCGGTCCCAGCCTGTAGGCTGGCGCCGTTCTGCCAAGGATGACGCCATGACCCCCGAATTCGCCCCCGCCTCTGACGACACGCGCCCGCTGTGGCTGGTCTGGAGCGGCGATGACCTGCCACCCGACGCCCAGGCCGGACCCTGGGCCGAGGCCTCGGGGTTTGCCGCCAAGGCCGGCCAGATCTGCCTGCTGCCCGATGCTGCGGGCGGGCTTCGCGGCGCGATCATGGGCCTGGGCGACCGCGCGCTGGCCTCGCGGGAACGGTTCCAGATCGCCCGTGCCCAGGCCCTGCCCAGGGGCAACTGGCATCTGGCCGATCTGCCCGCCGGACTGGACCCGGACCATCTGGCCCTAGGCTGGCTGCTGGGCCAGTACCGCTTTACCCGCTACAAGGGAAAGCCCGTCCAGGGCCCCCGGTTGGTCTGCCCCACAGGCGCGGATGCCGATCGCGCGCTGGCGATCGCGGCGGGTGAATTCCTGACCCGCAATCTGATCAACACGCCCGCCGGGGACCTTGGCCCCGACAAGCTGGAGGCAGCCGCGCGCGCGCTGTGCAACGACATCGGCGCGCGGGTCGAGGTGATCTGCGGGAGTGCCTTGGCGAAGCAGAACTTTCCGCTGATCCATGCGGTGGGACGCGCTTCTGCCGTCGAGCCGCGGCTGATCGACATCCGCATGGGCGATCAGGGTCCGATGCTGACGCTGGTGGGCAAGGGCGTCTGCTTTGACACCGGCGGGCTGAACCTCAAGCCCGGCGCCTCCATGGGGCTGATGAAAAAGGACATGGGCGGCGCGGCCACCGCGCTCGGCCTGCTGAAGATGCTGGCGGCGACCGGCGCGACGGGCCGGATGCGCCTGCGCGTGCTGATCCCGGCGGTCGAAAACAGCGTCGCGGGCAACGCCTTCCGCCCCGGCGACGTGCTGGCCAGCCGCAAGGGCCTGACGGTCGAGGTGAACAACACCGATGCCGAGGGGCGGCTGGTCCTGGCCGATGCGATGACCTACGCGGCCGAGGAGAGCCCCGACCTGATGATCTCGCTGGCGACGTTGACGGGCGCGGCGCGGGTGGCGCTCGGGCCGGACATCCCGCCCTTCTACTGCGACCACGATGCCACGGCTGCGGCGCTGCAGCAGGCGGCGATGCAGGTGGGCGACCCGCTGTGGCGCATGCCCTTCTGGGACCCCTACGAGGACCAGATCGAACCCGCCATTGCGGACCTGGACAACGCGCCCTCGGGCGGCATGGCCGGGTCGATCACGGCGGCGCTGTTCCTGCGCCGCTTTGCCGAAGGGGCCGGACGCTATGCCCATCTGGACATCTACGGCTGGCAGCCCACCGCCGCGCCCGGGCGACCCAAGGGCGGCGTGGGGCAGGGGGCGCGGGCGATCCTGGCGGCGCTGCCGCAGATCCTGGCGTGACCATGGACCGCCGGCTGACACCCGCCACGGACCGCATGGCGCTGGAAAGCCTGCGCGGGCGGCTGGACCGCCCCGCCTATACCCCCGGCCGCGCCGCGCGCCTGTCGGTGCCCCTGGCCGACCTGCTGGCCGCACCGGACGGACGGCGCGACCGGCAGGTGAATTTCGGCGCCGATGTGACCGTGATCGAGGTGCGGGACGGCTTCAGCTTTGTCCAGACCAGGTTGGACGGCTATTGCGGCTGGCTGGACAGCGCCACCTTGGTCGATGACCTGCCGCCGCTGACGCATCGGGTGACGGCGCCGGCCACGCATGTCTATCCGGCGCCCGACATGAAGCAGCCGCAGCTCATGTCGCTGTCGCTTGGCGCCCGCCTTGCGGTCAGTGCGACCGAAGGGCGGTTCGTGCGGCTGGCCACAGGGGGCTTCGTGCCGGTCCAGCATGTCGGCACCGAAGCTGCGCAGGATCCGGTGGCGGTGGCCGAGACCCTGGTGGGCACGCCCTATCTGTGGGGCGGAAACAGCCGATGGGGCATCGACTGTTCGGGCCTGGTGCAGGCGGCGCTGGCGGCCTGCGACATCCCCTGCCCGGGCGACAGCGACCTGCAGCGCGATGCCTTCCCGTCCACGGAACGAATCCGCCGGGGCGACCTGCTGTTCTGGCCGGGTCATGTCGCCATGGCGGTGTCCCCCGACCTGATGATCCACGCCACCGCCTGGACGATGTCGGTCACGCATGAACCCATCGCCGAGGCGATCGCCCGCATCGACGCAGCCGGCGAAGGGCCGTTCCAGGGCGCGCGCCGGCCAGGCGGCTGAGGCGCGGCGGTTACAGGTTGAACACCCGCTCGGGCTGGACCATGCCGCCCTGATAGCGGCCGATGCAGACCGGGCCCGTGGCATCCGCGACCCAGACCAGCTCGCCCCATTCGGCGCCGCCGGTCACCTCTCCGGGATTGCCGTTGCGGATGCGGATGGCGCCCTCGGGCGTGGCGCGCAGCATCGGCAGGTCGGTCAGCCCGGTTTCCAGGGGCAGGACCTGACCGTCCAGCCAGTCCTGCGCCTCCCGGTCGATCCTGTCGAAGGCGACGCCGTCCTCGGCCTCGAAGGGGCCCGACCAGGTGCGGCGCAGATGGGCGACATGGCCCAGGCAGCCCAACTCACGCCCTAGGTCGCGGGCAATGGAGCGGACATAGCCGCCCTTGCCGCAGACCATCTCCAGGCGGGCGGTGTCGGCACCGGCCTCCAGCAGGACCAGGCTTTCGACCCACAGGGGGCGGGCCGCCAGCTCCATCTCGACCCCCTCGCGCGCCAGGTCATAGGCGCGCTCGCCCTCGACCTTGACGGCGGAAAAGGCGGGGGGGACCTGCATGATCTCGCCGGTGAAGCGCGCCAGGGCGGCTTCGACCTGGGCCGCGGTCGGGCGGGTATCGGACCGACGCACCACCTCGCCCGAGGCGTCGTCGGTCGCCGTCTCGGCCCCCCAGTTCACGGTGAAATCATAGCATTTCAGTGCATCGGTCACGATCGGCACCGTCTTGGTCGCCTCGCCCAGGGCCACCGCCAGAACGCCCGTCGCATCCGGGTCCAGGGTGCCCGCGTGGCCGGCCTTCTTCGCGTCCAGCGCCCACCGGACCTTGGCCACCACGGCGGTCGAGTTCACCCCTGCGGGCTTGTCCACGATCAGCCAGCCGCTGATATCCCGGCCCTTCTTGCGCGCCATGCGAACCTCCTGAATGCAAGGTGCGGGGCATAGCCCCGCCGCCCCACCGGGTCAACCAGCGGGGTCCACCAGGCCGATGATCGGCCCCATGCTGCGCCCGAAATCCGCCCGGTTCACCTGCGGCGCGTACAACCGGGAGATCGAGCCGTCGAAATAAAGCGCGTCCTGCACGCCCAGTCCGTCCCGGAACAGGCGGCCGAATTCGTGGAAGGTCACCGGTCGGTTCGAGATCGCGAACCAGGCCGTCTGCCCGTCGGGCGACACGCCCACGCCGTTCCTGATATAACGGCTGTCGCTGTCGACCAGAAAGCGGGGGTGCAACTGCCCGTCGATCACCAGCATCGGCCCAGATTGCGTGGCCAGCCGGCAGTCGGGTCGGTCGGCGGCAAAGCTGCGGCTTTCGATCACCTGAAAAGGCTGGGCGCCGCCGCTGCAGAAGACGCCGTTCGGCAGCATCCCGAAATTGTCGTTGCTGGCCCCCGTCACGATGGGCGACAGTTCCTCCCCGTCCACGACCAGAAGGCCCACGGCCCGGTAATCGGGGTGGAACATGCCGGCATTCATCGCAAAGGACAGAACCTGGTCCGCCTCCAGCGTGCGGCGGACATTGGCAAAATTGCGCAGCGGGCTGCCGTCGGGACCGTCCTGCCACAGCCGCAGCGCCGGTTCCTGCGCGGCGGGCACCTCGCACAGCACGTAGCCCTGGCCGTCGTGGTCGATGCGCTTGCAGGTGGCGGCACCGGCCGGCAGTGCCATCGCGACCAGCACCCCAAGCGCCACCGCAAGGCGGCGCGACAGGTCAGCGCGCATCGTCATCCTGGGCATCGTCCTCGCCGGCCTCGACATCGCGGCGCACACGTTCATCCGCGAACAGGCGGCGGGTGTCGTCCATCATGTCAAAGGTCTCGTCCAGCTGGAACCGCAACTCGGGCGCGTATTTCAGCGTCAGGCCCTTGGCCACCAGGTGGCGCAGTTCGGGCGCGTTGCGGCGCAGGGCCAACAGCGCGGCATCCGCGTCGCGCCCGCCCAGGGGCAGCACGAAGGCGGTGGCCACCTTGAGGTCGGTCGAGGTGCGCACCTCGCCCACCGTGATGGAATGCCGGTTCAGTTCGGGATCATGCACATCCCCGCGCGCAAGCACGTCAGCGAGGGTGCGGCGGATCAGTTCGCCCACGCGCAGCTGACGCTGCCGGGGGCCCTGACCGTGGGAAGAGCGGTTCTGTGCCATGAGGACCGATGTAGGGGGTCGCGGGCCGCGCCGCAACGGGATATGACGCCCCAAAGCCAACGGGGGTGGATGATGAGCGATTTGCAGAACACCGATCAGCCGCAGGTGCCGGGGATCGTCGTCACCGGGGCCTCGGGACGGATGGGGCAGATGCTGATCCGGCTGATCGGGGACAATCCGCAGGTCCGGCTGGTCGGTGCGCTGGAACGGACCGGCCATGACTGGGTGGGCCGGGACATCGGCACCGCGATGGGCGGCGCGCCCGCGGGGGTCACGGTCAGCGACGATCCGGTGACGGCCATCGCGCAGGCGCAGGCGGTGATCGACTTCACCGCCCCCGCCGCCACCGTGGCCTTTGCCGAGCTGACCGCCCAGGCCCGCGCCGTCCATGTCATCGGCACCACCGGGTTCGAGCCGGACCACCTGGCCGCCCTGTCGGCCGCCGCGCGCCATGCGCCGATCATCCGGGCGGGCAACATGTCGCTTGGCGTGAACCTGCTGGTCGGGCTGACGCGCAAGGTCGCCGCGGCGCTTGGCACCGAATGGGATGTCGAGGTGGTCGAGGCGCATCACCGCCACAAGGTCGACGCGCCTTCCGGCACCGCGCTGATGCTGGGCGAGGCCGCGGCCCAGGGACGCGGCGCGGCACTGGACGAGCTGCGCGTTCCGGCGCGCGAGGGGATCACCGGCGCCCGCCAGCCCGGCAGCATCGGCTTTGCCGCCATCCGCGGCGGCGATGTCGTGGGCGAGCATGACGTGATCTTCGCGACCGAGGGGGAACGGATCGTGCTGCGCCACCTGGCCACCGACCGCGCGATTTTTGCTCGCGGCGCGCTGCGGGCGGCGATCTGGGGCCAGGACAAGGGTCCGGGCGAATACGACATGCACGACGTGCTGGGACTGTAGCGTCAGGGCTGGATCGAACAGCAGCCGGTCAGCATCTGCGGGCTGTCGCCATGGATGACCACCGTGGCCCGCAGCCCGAACAGCCGGTCCGACATGCCGTCCGAGCACAGCTGCGGCGTCGCGGTCAGGGTCAGCCCCTCGGCCACCAGGGCGCGGGTCGGGTCACGAAAGACGCCGCTGGACAGCACCGCCCGGACGGGGCGCAGGTCACCCGGGAGGTCCGGCCCGCCCAGCACGACCCCGTCCCCCTGTGGGGTCACCGCCCAGAAGGGCTCGGTTCCAAAGCACTGCCAGCCTGCGGGCAGCGCGCCCTCGGCCCAGACATCGGTGCGATAGTCCAGAAAGCGCGAACTGACCCAACCCGAGCCTTCGCCGGTGTTGACCCGCGCCCAACCCTGGCGTTCCTCGACCACCTCGATCCGGGTGGCCTCGGGGGCCAGCCTGCCGATGATGGGCGAACTGGCCGAGGGGGCGGCGCGGATGTTCAGCACGTCGTCCGGGGCCACGCGGGCCACGTCGAACAGCGTGGGCAGGATATATTCCTGCGTGGCGGCCGCCGGACCGGCAAGGGCCAGGCTGAGGGCAAGGGCAAGGCGCAGCATCAGGTTCCCCGAAAACACGTTCGGACCCAGCCTAGCGCGGCGCGCGGCCCTTCGCATCACACGGTTTCGCGGGCGGTTCCCCCCGGCGCGGCAAGCGGCTAGAACAGCGCCATGACCACGCGCCTGATCGCAGACGAGACCCTGACCGCCGCCCTGGCACGGATGCTGGCCGCCGATCTGGCGCCCGGCTGGACGGTGCTGCTGGACGGACCGGTGGGGGCCGGCAAGACCCATTTCGCCCGCGCCTTCATCCGCGCGCGCCAGGGTGATCTGGCCGAGGACGTGCCCAGCCCGACCTTCACGCTGGTGCAGACCTATGACGATCCGATGGGGACCGAGATCTGGCACGCCGACCTTTACCGCCTGACCGATCCGTCCGAGCTGCACGAGCTGGGACTGGAGGAGGCGATGTCGGACGCGATCTGCCTGATCGAATGGCCCGACCGGCTGGAAACCCGCCCGCCCCGTGCCATGACCATCGCCCTGACCCCCTGCCCCGACCCCGCGCTGCGCCGGATCGTGCTGGACTGTCCCGGTGCCGACCGGCTGGCCGCCCGCGCCGGCTTTGTCGCGCAGGCGGGATGGGGCGAGGCGCGGGTGGTGCCGCTGGCGGGCGATGCCTCGGCCCGTCGCTATTTCCGCCTGCAGGGGCCGCAGGGCGCGGCGGTGCTGATGGACGACCCCGGCGGCAGCATGCCGGCCTTCCTTGCGATGACCCGCTGGCTGCTGGACCGCGGATTCGGCGCGCCAGCGATCCTGGTGCAGGACGCGACGCAGGGGCTGGCGCTGGTTCAGGACCTGGGCGACGACCTGCTGGCCCGCGTGCTGGAGCGCGATCCGGCCGTGGCCCCCGTCGCCTATGACCGCGTCGCTGACCTGCTGGTCGACCTGCATCACCATCCTGTTCCCGACGTCGTCCCGGCGCTGGACGGGGCGGCGCTGGCCGATCAGGTCGGATTGTTCTCCCTCTACCCGCAGGCCCTTGGGATCGACGTTCCCGACATCGGCCCGTTGATCGCGGGCCTTCACGCCGATCTGGCCGCGGATCAGCGCCCGGTCACCGCCCTGCGCGACTTTCACGCCGAGAACCTGATCTGGCGCGGCGCGGCGCCTCTGGGGCTGATCGACTATCAGGACGCGGTGGCGGCGCATCCGGCCTATGACCTGGTCTCGGCGCTGCAGGACGCGCGGCGCGACGTGGCCCCGCAGATCGAGGCCGTGACCATCGCCCGTTACCTGGCCGCGACCGGGCTGGACGAGGCGCGGTTCCGCGGCGCCTATGCCCTGCTGGGCGCGCAGCGCGGCCTGCGGATCATGGGGATCTTTACCCGGCTGTGCCTGCGCGACGGCAAGCCGCGCTATCTGGACTTCATGCCGCGGGTCTGGGGCCACGTGCAGCGCAACCTGGCCCATCCGGCACTGGCGCCGCTGGCCCGCGCGCTGGCGGATGTCCCGGCCCCCGATGCCGCCATCGTCGAAAGGATCCGCGCCCGATGCGCCCGCCCCTGATGATCTTTGCCGCTGGCCTCGGCACCCGCATGCGCCCGCTGACGGACACGCGCCCCAAGCCGCTGATCCCGGTCGCCGGGCGCAGCCTGCTGGACCGCGCGCTGGACCTGGGCCACCAGGCGGGGGCCGCGCGCATCGTCGTCAACACGCATTACCTGGGGGCGCAGGTCGTGCAGCACCTGGAGGGCCGCGACGTCGCCCTCAGCCCCGAGCCTGACCTGATCCTGGACACCGGCGGCGGGTTGCGCCAGGCCCTGCCCCTGCTGAGCGGCAGCCCGGTGATGACGCTGAACCCCGACGTGGTCTGGACCGGGCCGAACGTCCTGTCGGCGCTGCAGGCGGGCTGGGACGATGACCGCATGGATGCGCTGCTGGCGTTGGTGCCGCTGGCGCGGGCGACGGCGCGGCAGGGGGCGGGCGATTTTGCGCTGGACGCGGACGGCCGGGTCACGCGCCAAGGCGATTTCGTCTATGCCGGGGCGCAGATCATCCGGACCGAGCGGCTGGCCGAGATTCCCGACCGGGTGTTCTCGCTGAACCGGTTGTGGGACCTGCTGATCGCGGAGGGCCGCGTCCATGGCCTGGTCCATCCCGGCGGCTGGTGCGACGTGGGCTATCCCGCCGCCATCCCCCTGGCCGAGGCGCTGCTGCGTGGCTGACCTGCACGGCCTCTACGCCCTGCCCCCCGGCGTCGATTTCGCCGACTGCTTCGTGCAGGGGCTGATGGCGCGGATGGCGGACCAGCCGCCCGAAGCCTTGGCGCGCGTCACGATCCTGGCCAATGCCGCCACCACGATGGGGGCGCTGCGCCGGGCCTTTGACCGGGCCGGGCCGCTGCTGCTGCCGCGGCTGCGCTCGATCACCTCGGTCGATCCGGGGCCGCTGGTGATGCCCGATCCGCCCGTGGCACCTTTGGCGCGCCGCCTGCAGCTGGGTCGCCTGATCGCGCAGCTGCTGAAACTGCGTCCCGATCTGGGGGCCGGGCATTCCATCCCGGTCCTGGCCCAATCGCTGTCGCAGCTGATGGTCGAGATGCAGACCGAGGGCCGCGACATCACCGCGCTGGAGGCGATCGATACGGGCGACCATGCCCGCCACTGGCAGAACGCGCTGGCCTTCCTGAAGATCGCGGCCGATTTCCACCTGCGCGACGCGCATAGCGACCGCCCTGCCCGTCAGCGCGCCGCGGCCGAGGCCGCGCTGGCTGATTGGGCGCAGGGGCTGAACCTGCCCGACGGGCCGGTGATCGTCGCGGGATCGACCGCGTCGCATGGGGCCACGCGGCTTTACATGCAGGCGGTGGCGGCGCTGCCGAACGGGGCGGTGGTCCTGCCGGGCTTTGACTTTGACCAGCCCGACGCGGTCTGGGAGACATTGGGCGACGCGGCCGACGATCATCCGCAGTCGCGCTTTGCCCCGTTGATCCGGGCCGCGGGCTATCCCGAACGCTGGACCGATGTGGCACCCCCCTCCGCGGCGCGCAACCGGCTGGTGTCGCTGGCGCTGCGCCCCGCCCCCGTGACCGACCAGTGGATCGCCGAAGGGCCGGCGCTGCCCGACCTGATCCCGGCCACGCGGTCGCTGTCCCTGATCGAGGCCGACCAGCCGGGCACCGAGGCCGAGGCCATCGCCCTGATCATGCGCGAGGCGGCCGAAAAGGGTGAGTTGATCACCCTGATCGCGGCCGACAGCGGGCTGATCCGCCGCGTGACCGCCGCGCTGGACCGCTGGCATATCCGCCCCGACGACAGCGCCGGCCGCCCCCTGCCCCTGACGCCGCCGGGCCTGTTCCTGCGCCAGGTCGCCGCCCTTTACGGCGAGGCGCTGACCATCGACCGGCTGCTGATCCTGCTGAAACACCCGATGACCGCAACGGGATCGCAGGTGATCGGGCGCAACGACATCCTGCGCCAGACCCGCGACCTGGAACTGAAGCTGCGCAAGCACGGCCCGGCCTTTCCCGATGCGGCCACGCTGCTGGACTGGGCGGAAAAGGGTGACGAGACGCGCAGGATCTGGGCCGGGTGGCTGGCCGCGATGCTGGAGCGGATGACGCCCCTGGCGCGCGACCGCGCGCCCCGCCCGCTGCCCGACCGGCTGGTTGACCTGATCGCGCTGGCCGAGGCGCTGGCGGCCGGCCCGCAGGGCGATCCGGCGCAATCCCGGCTGTGGCAGGACAAGGCCGGGCAGATGAGCCGCGCGGTGCTGGAGCACCTGGCCGAGCATGCCCATTTCGGCCCTGAGATCGGACCCTCGGATTTCTGCGCGCTGCTGATCACGGAATTGCAGGCCAAGTCCGTGCGCGAGGATGTGGCCGGCCATCACTGTTTGCGCATCCGCGGCCCGCGCGAGGCACGCCTTTACGGTCACGGCCATGTCATCCTGTCGGGCCTGAACGAGGGTGGCTGGCCGCAGCCGCTGTCGCCCGACCCCTGGCTGTCGCGCCAGATGCGGCTGGCGGCCGGACTGCCGGTGCCGGAACGCCAGATCGGCCTGGCCGCCCATGACTTTCAGCAGGGAATCGCCGCCGACCGGGTGATCCTGACCCGCGCCAAGCGCGATGCCGAGGCCGAGACGATCCCCTCGCGCTGGTTGAACCGGCTGATGAACCTGATGAGCGGCCTGCCCGAACGCAGCGGCCCGCAGGCGCTGGAGCAGATGCGCGCGCGCGGCGCCGAATGGCTGGCCATGGCCGAGGCGCTGGCGCGGCCCCCGGCCGCCCTGGCACCGGCCTCGCGCCCCTCGCCCGTCCCGCCCGGCCCGCCCTTTCGCGAACTGCCGGTGACCGACGTGTCGCTGCTGATCCGCGATCCCTATGCGGTCTATGCCAAACGGGTGCTGGGCCTGCGCCCGCTGCCGCCCCTGCGGCCGCAGCCCGATGCCGCGCTGCGCGGCCAGACCCTGCATGCCATCGTCGAGGCGCTGCTGAAGTCCCGCCCCGCCCCCGACACCCCGCCCGAGATGCTGCGCGCCACCTTCCTGTCGCTGACCGCCGAGGTTCTGGCGCGCGAGGTGCCCTGGCCCGCCGCCCGCGCCTTCTGGACCGCGCGGATCGAAGGCATCGCGGATCGCATCGTGGCCGACGAACTGGCCCGCCTGGCCGAAGGCGCGCCGATGGTGATCGAGAACCGGGGCCGCGTGTCGCTGTCCGGCATGGGCTTCACCCTGACCGCCAAGCCCGACCGGATCGACCTGCTGCAGGACGGCCGGGTGGCGGTCTATGACTACAAGTCCGGCACGCCGCCGACCGACGCGCAGATCCGCCATTTCGACAAGCAGCTGATGCTGGAGGCGGCGATGGCCCGGCGCGGCGGCTTTGACGCGCTTGGCCCGGTGGACGTGGCCGCGATCCGCTATATCCAGCTGGGCGGCGAGGGGCGCACCTTTGGCCGCGAGCACGACGACGGGATCGAGGGCGAGACCTGGGACGGCTTCGTGCGGCTGGTCGCAGCCTATCTGACGGGAGAGACCGGGTTCACCTCGATGCGGGCACCCGAGCGGACGTCCTATGCGGGGGATTACGACCACCTGGCCCGCTATGGCGAATGGGCGCTGACGGACAGGGCGATCCCTCAGAAGGTGGGCGATCATGGATGAAGCCACGCTGAACCAGATCGCGGCGGCCGATCCGCTGCGGTCGACCTGGCTGACCGCCAATGCGGGCTCGGGCAAGACGCGGGTGCTGACCGACCGGGTGGCGCGCCTGCTGCTGGCCGGGACCGCGCCCGAACGCATCCTGTGCCTGACCTATACCAAGGCCGCCGCAACCGAGATGCAGAACCGCCTGCTGAAGCGGCTTGGCCAATGGGCGATGCTGCCCGAGCCGCAGCTGCGCCGCGAACTGGCCGACCTGGGAGAGACCGCGGAACCCGACCTGGCGCAGGCTCGCCGCCTGTTCGCCCGCGCCATCGAAACGCCTGGCGGGCTGAAGGTGCAGACGATCCACAGCTTTTGCGCAGCCCTGCTGCGGCGCTTTCCGCTGGAGGCCGGGGTGCCGATGGGCTTTGCGGAACTGGACGACCGCAGCGCCCGCGCCCTGCGCGCCGAGATCCTGGAGGAGATGGCCGAGGCGGGCGATCCCGCCATTCGCGACCTGACCCGCCTGCATTCCGGCGACAACCTGGACAGCTTTCTGGCCGGCCTGTCCGAGGCCGATTTCAGTCATGCCCCCGATCCTGACGCGATCTGGGCCATGCTGGACCTGCCCCCCGGCCAGACGCCCGGCGCGCTGCTGGCGCAGGTCTTTCTAGGCAGCGAAGGCGACCTGTGCGACGCGCTGGTCCCTCTGCTGCGCGCGGGCAAGTCCACCGACGCCAAGCTGGCCGAGGTGCTGGCCGGGGGCAACTGGCGCCAACCTGGCCTGGGCGATCTGGCGCGGCTTTGCGATTGCCTGCTGTTCGGTGCCAAGACCAAGGCGCCCTTCGCCGCCAAGATCGGCAAGATCCCGACCAAGGACCTGGCCTCGGGCCCCTGCGCGCCCTTCATGGACGATCTGCACGCGCTGATGGAGCGGGTCGAGCTGGCGCGCCCGCAGGCGCTGGCCCTGGCGACGGCGGAACGGACCCTGGCCCTGCACCGCTTTGGCCATGCCTTTGCGACGCGCATGGCGCAGGCCAAGGCGGCGCATGGCTGGCTGGACTTCGACGACCTGATCCGGCGGACCGCGCAGCTGCTGGAGGAATCCAGCATGGCCCAGTGGGTCCTGTGGCGGTTGGACGGCGGCATCGACCACATCCTGGTCGACGAGGCACAGGACACCAGCCCCGAACAGTGGCGCGTGATCCGCCGCCTGACCGACGAATTCACCAGCGGCGCCGGCGCCCAGGACCGCCCCCGCACGCTGTTCGTGGTGGGCGATCCGAAACAGTCGATCTATTCCTTCCAGGGGGCCGACATCGCCGTCTTCGAGGCGATGCGCGACCGCTTCGACCAGGATTTCCAGGCCGTGCAGCAGCCGATGCAGCGGCGCGGGCTGGCCCACAGCTTTCGGTCCTCTCCGGCAATCCTGCGGCTGGTCGATGCGGTCTTCCAGGACCAGGCCGCCGAGGGTCTGGGGGACCCGCCCCGCCACGTGGCCTTCCGCGACGCGCTGCCCGGCCGGGTGGACATCTGGCCGCCCCTGCCCGACCCCGACACGCCCGAACGTCCGGACTGGTCCCAGCCCGTCGATGCGCCGGCCGAGAATGACGCCGATACCCTGCTGTCGCGCGCCATCGCCCGGCAGATCCGCGCCATGCTGGGCAGCCCGATCCTGGACGCCAAGTCGGGCGAGACGCGACCGATCACGCCGGGCGACATCCAGATCCTGGTCCAGCGTCGCAGCGACCTGTTCCAGATCCTGATCGCGGAACTGAAATCGGCGGGCCTGCCGGTGGCCGGCGCCGACCGGCTGAAGCTGGCGGGCGAACTGGCCGTGCGCGACATCACCGCCACGCTGGCCGTGCTGGCCACGCCCGAGGATGACCTCTGCCTGGCCGCCGCCCTGCGATCGCCGCTGTTCGGCCTGTCCGAGGATGACCTGTTCCGCCTGTCGGCCGGGCGCGGAAAAAACGAACATCTGTGGGTGCGGTTGCGCCAGTCGCAGCATGCCGGGGTGCAGGCGGTCTTCAACGATCTGGCGGGGCAGGCCGACTATATGCGCCCCTATGACCTGATCGCGCGGCTGCTGACGCGGCACGGCGGCCGGGCCGCGCTGATCGCCCGCCTTGGGCCCGAGGCGCTGGACGGCATCGACGAGCTGCTGTCGCAGGCCCTGGCCTATGAGCAGGTCGAGACGCCTTCGCTGACCGGCTTTCTGGTCTGGCTGCAGGCCGACGACGTGCAGGTCAAGCGCCAGCTGCCCGGCGGCGCGGGCGGGCTGATCCGCGTGATGACCGTGCATGGCTCGAAGGGCCTGGAAAGCCCGGTGGTGATCCTGCCCGAAACGCAAAAGCGCCGTCCCTCGAACGGGCAGCGCGTGGTGCGGGTCGAGGGGCTGCCTGCCTGGCGCGGCGCGGCGGCGGATCGCTGCGACGCGGTCGCGCTGGCCGTCGGCGAATGGGAACGGCGCCAGGAGGAAGAGCGTCGCCGGTTGCTTTATGTGGCGATGACGCGGGCCGAAAGCTGGCTGATCGTGGCGGCCGCCGGCGAGACGGGCGAGGCGCTGGACAGCTGGCACGCCATGATCCTGGACGGAGCCGGCCGCAGCGGCCTGGACCGCAGCACCGTCGAGGTGCCGGACCTGGGCCCGGCGCTGCGCCTGTCCTATGGCGACTGGCCGGTGCAGGCGACGGCCGCGGACCGCCCCGCGCCAAACGTCCTGACGCCGCCCGATTGGGCGCTGCGGATGCCACCGCCCGAGCCGGATTTCGAGGTCCCCGTGATCGCCAGCGGGTTGGGCGGCGCCAAGGTGCTGGGCGCGCCGTCCGAGGGCGACCGCGACGCCGCGATGCTGCGCGGCACGCGCCTGCACCTGCTGCTGGAGCACCTGCCCGTCCATCCCGCCGACGATTGGTCCCGCATTGCCCGCGCCCTGCTGGCCGGCGCCGAGGGCGGCCTGCCCGATGCCGCGGAGCTGGACGACCTGCTGGCCGAGGCGGGGGCGGTCATCGCCGCGCCGGCCCTGCAGCAGGTGATGACGCCGCCTGCGGACGGCCAGATCCTGAACGAGGTGGCGCTGACCGCGCGGCTGCCGGGTCTGGGCGTGCTGAACGGGATCGTCGACCGTCTGGTCGTCACCCCCGATGCCATCCTGGCCGTGGACTACAAGACGAACAGCGACGTGCCGCAGGCGCCCGAGGCGGTGCCCGAGGGCATCCTGCGACAGATGGCGGCCTATCGCGCCGCGCTGCGCGGCAGCTGGCCTGACCGGCCGGTGCGGATGGCGGTGCTGTGGACGGCGACGCGCAGCCTGATGCAGCTGCCCGATCCGCTGCTGGACCGGGTGATGGCGGGGCTGACGGGACCTGCGCCCGGTCCCGCCCCTTGACCCGGCAGGTCGGCGCCCATAGCTGTTGAGGGAACCCGATCCGCCGGTCCGCGCCGGCCCCCGCCACAAGAAGGAGCCGACCATGGCCACCGTGCATGTGAACGACGCAGAATTCGACGCCGAAGTGCGTCAGGCCCAGACCCCCGTCATCGTCGATTTCTGGGCGGAATGGTGCGGTCCCTGCAAGCAGATCGGCCCCGCGCTGGAAGAGCTGTCGGACGAATATGCCGGCAAGGTGAAGATCGTGAAGGTCAACGTCGACGAGAACCCCGAACAGGCCGCGGCCCTGGGTGTTCGCGGCATCCCGGCCCTGTTCATGTTCAAGGGCGGCGAAGTGGTGTCGAACCGCATGGGCGCCGCGCCCAAGGCCGCGCTGAAGAGCTGGATCGACGAATCCGTCTGATCCTGCCTGACTGACAGGAAAGGCGGCGGCCCCTCAGACGGGCCAGCCGCCTTTTTTCATGGCCGTGATCATGCGGTCATCGGCATCCG
Source organism: Paracoccus sp. T5 (assembly GCF_048538155.2). Lineage (GTDB taxonomy): Bacteria > Pseudomonadota > Alphaproteobacteria > Rhodobacterales > Rhodobacteraceae > Paracoccus. Next base: position 111,079 of record NZ_CM135809.1, on the reverse strand, counting down.
GCGCCATCATGTCCAGGCTGCTGCGTCGCAGGAACCAGTCCAGGAACTTGTCGGTCGGCGGGGCATGGTCCGCCGCACGCTCCAGCGCGGCCGGGGCGCCGATCTGCCCCGCGTTCAGCGCCACATGGTGATAGTCGCTGAGCGCGAACAGGACCACCGGCTTGCTTAGGATCAGCCCGTCGAAACCCACGGAACTGTTCTGCGTCACGACAAAGGCGCAGTCGCGCAACAGCGCGGCGGTGTCGCCGCCGATGGTCAGGTTCGGAAATTGCGCGGCCAGCCGGTCCAGGGCCGCGTGGTCGTCCGGGTCATGGACCTCGTTGGGATGCAGGGTGGCCACGCAGGGGCGTCCGGTCGATGCCGCGGCCTCGATCATCTGGACCGGGCTGGCCGACTGAAAGCTGCGCTGCCGGCGCAGGTGGCCCTGCAGCGGGATCAGGATATGGTCGCCGCGCCGGGGTGCAGGGCCCGGCAGGACACGCTCACGCAGGCGCGCGGCAAAGCGGCGCGCGGCCTCGTCCTCGATCCGGGTGGGGTCGAAGGCCTGCCTGGCGATGGGCCAGCGCCAGCGCTCGGCCTGCCGTTCCAGGCGCCAGTAGGGATAGTGATAGGCGCGCCGGAAGGTCAGCGCCCGGTCATGGGTCGGCCGCTCCATGTTGAAGAGCGCATAGCCGGGCCGGGCCGGCGCCGCCTCCCGCGCGGCATTGCCCGAGGGCAGGATCTCGATCCGCCAGCCGCGCGGCTCCAGCAGGGCCCGCATCCGGTTCAGAAAGCCCAGCTTGCCCGCCCGCGCCGTCTGCAGGAGGGGGTGATGCAGATAGACCGACAGCAGCAGATCAGGGGACATGCCGCGACGCTAATGGGCAAAGGGGCGGTTTTCAACGGGTTGCAAGCCGGGCGGGGCGTCCATATCTGCTGGCCAGACGAACAGAGGACGGAGCCCCCGATGGCGGATGATAAGTTTCCCGGCTGGCATGGCACGACGATCCTGGCGGTGCGGCGCGGCGGCAAGGTGGTTGTCGCCGGTGACGGCCAGGTCAGCGTGGGCCAGACCGTGATGAAGGGCACGGCCCGCAAGGTGCGGCGCCTGTCGCCCGGCGGCCGCGACGTCGTCGTGGGCTTTGCCGGATCAACAGCCGATGCCTTTACCCTGCTGGAACGGCTGGAAAAGAAGCTGGAGGCCGCGCCAGGGCAGCTGCAGCGCGCCTGCGTGGAGCTGGCCAAGGACTGGCGCACCGACAAGTACCTGCGCAACCTGGAGGCCATGCTGATCGTCACCGACGGGATCGATCTGCTGGTCGTGACCGGCGCGGGCGACGTGCTGGAGCCGGAACATGACGTGGCGGCCATCGGATCGGGCGGGAACTTTGCCCTGGCCGCGGCACGGGGGCTGCTGGAAAGCGACCTGGATGCCGAGGCGGTGGCGCGCAAGGCCATGGCCATCGCGGCCGAGATCTGCGTCTACACCAACGGCAGGCTGACCGTCGAGACGCTGGACGGGTGAGGGCGCGTCGCCCCCTTGGCCCTGACGGGCCTCACCCCCGCGATATCTGAACAAAGAAGAAAGCCAGCGAGGCACAAGCATGACCGACCTGACACCGCGCGAGATCGTCTCGGAACTTGACCGTTTCATCATCGGGCAGAGCGATGCCAAGCGCGCCGTCGCCGTGGCGATGCGCAACCGCTGGCGCAGGAAGCAGCTGGGCGACGACCTGCGCGACGAGGTCTATCCCAAGAACATCCTGATGATCGGACCGACCGGCGTCGGCAAGACCGAGATCAGCCGCCGCTTGGCCAAGCTAGCCAACGCGCCCTTCATCAAGGTCGAGGCGACCAAGTTCACCGAGGTCGGCTATGTCGGCCGCGACGTCGAGCAGATCATCCGCGATCTGGCCGATGCCGCGATGATCGACACGCGCGAGCGGATGCGCGAGGCGGTCAAGGCCCGCGCCCACAAGGCCGCCGAGGAGCGGGTCGTCGAGGCCTTGGCGGGCGAGAACGCGCGCGAAGGCACCCGCCAGATGTTCCGCGACAAGCTGAAGCGCGGCGAACTGGACGACACGGTGATCGAGCTGGAGGTCCAGGACAACTCGAACCCCCTGGGCGGGATGGAGATGCCGGGCCAGCCGGGCCAGCCCTTGGGCGGCATGATGGACCTGTCGGGGCTGATGAAGGCCTTTGGCGGGCGCCGGGTGCGGCGCAAGGTGACGGTCGCGGAAAGCTATGAGCTGCTGATCGCGGAAGAGGCCGACAAGCTGCTGGACGATGACGCGGTCAAGGCCGCCGCGCTGGAGGCCGTGCAGGAAAGCGGCATCGTCTTCATCGACGAGATCGACAAGGTCTGCGCCCGGACCGAGGCTCGCGGCGGCGATGTCAGCCGCGAGGGCGTGCAGCGCGACCTGCTGCCGCTGATCGAGGGCACGACCGTCAGCACGAAATACGGCGCGGTCAAGACCGACCACATCCTGTTCATCGCCTCGGGGGCATTCCATGTCGCCAAGCCCAGTGACCTGCTGCCGGAACTGCAGGGGCGCCTGCCGATCCGGGTCGAGCTGCGCGCCCTGACCGAAGGCGACTTCGTCCGCATCCTGACCGAGACCGACAACGCCCTGACGCGCCAGTACAGCGCCCTGATGGCGACCGAGGGCGTCACGGTGACCTTTACCGATGACGGCATCGCGGCCCTGGCGCGGATCGCGGCCGAGGTGAACGGCGCGGTCGAGAACATCGGCGCGCGGCGGCTTTACACGGTGATCGAGCGGGTCTTCGAGGAGCTGTCCTTTACCGCGCCCGATCGCGGGGGCCAGGCGGTCAGCGTGGATGCGGCCTTTGTCGAACAGCACCTGGGCGACCTGTCGCGTTCCACCGACCTGTCGCGCTATGTTCTCTAGGAACCCGCGCCGCGGTGCGGGTGTTGGCTGTCAGAACCTTTAGAGGATGGATCACATGGGTTGGCTATTCAGCATCATCATCTTCGTTCTGGATGTCTGGGCGATCGCACAGATCATCAACACGAACGAATCGAACAAGACCAAGATCCTGTGGATCCTGCTGATCGTCATCCTGCCGCTGCTGGGCCTGATCATCTGGTATTTCGCCGGACCCAAGGCAAACTACCGGCGCTGAGAAAAGCCCGAAAGCCCCGATGCGACGCGCCCCCCTTGCGGGGCGCGTTTTTCATTTCGGCCGGCGCAGATAGACGTAGTAGGCGCCTTCGCCGCCGTGGCGGTAATGCGCCGCGGTGACCTGCTGAACGACCATCGAGAGGGGCGGGCTGTGTAGCCAGTACGGCACCTGATGGCGCAGGGCGCCCGGCCGGGTGGGCAGCGGCCCATGATCGCCGCGCCCCTTGCCGGTGATCACCAAAACCAAACGCAGGCCGCCGCCATAGCATGACAGCACGAAGTGGGTCAGTTCAGGCTGGGCGGCCGACAGTGTCATGCCGTGCAGGTCGAGGCGCGCCTCGGGGCGCAGCTTGCCTTGGTTCATCTTGCGATGCGTCTTGGCGTCCATGCGCAGGCCGGCGGCGGCCAGCCGTTCGGCAGGCGTCGCGGGCTGCGGCAGCCGGGACGGGGTCGGCAGGGGGGTCTGACCCACGCGGAACCTGGGAAGTGCCGGGGGCGGCACGGCCGACGCCGCCGGGGCGACCGGCGGCGCTGCGGGCTGCTTTCCGGCCTCCGGGTCAAGGGTCTTGCGGCCGGGATGGAGAGGAGAAGCGGTGCGGGCCACGCGGGACCACATCTCGCGGTCCTCGGATGTCAGGCCTTTGCGACGGGGCATCAGCCGGTCGCGACAAGCTGCCAGTTCGGGTCGTTCTGGCCCATCTGCCGGGCAAAGGTCCACAGGTCCTTCTGCTTGCGCGGCGCCTTGGCGTCACCCTCGATGACATTGCCCTGCGCGTCACGGGTCGCGGCTATCAGCTCGCCCACGAAACGGACCGAGATCTCGGCCACGCCGGTCGCGGGATCGAATTCCGCCGCGGCCAGCGAGGTTTCGCGCGTGCCCAGATACTGCGCCTGAACCGTCTGCCCATGGGCGGTCCGCTGGTCGATTACGCCTTGGAAGGCTTCGGCAACAGGGTCGGCCAGAAAGGGTCGCACCTCGGTCAGGTCGCCGCGCTCGAAGGCCATCAGGATCATCTCATAGGCGTGCTTGGAGCCGGTCAGGAAGTCGCGGACGCCAAAGTCGGGTTCGACCCGCTTCATCGCGTAAAGGGCCGCGGCAGCCGGGCTGCCGGCCTCGGCGTGGTCGATGACGTCGTGATCGACCTCATCGGCGCTGCCTTCGATCACCTCGAAGCGGGCCGGGCCCGCCGCGGGCTGGTCAACCTGGGGCGGCTCGAACCCGTCGCGGGTCCCCAGCACGTTTCTCAGGCGCAGGATCAGGAAAATCGCGATCCCGGCAAGGACAAGCAACTGGAGAAGCGGGTTGGACATACAGGCGACCTCTGGTCAAAATCACATCGTTTGTATCTGGCAACTGGGTCATTATGTAGGGAGTGCCAGGGCGCAAGTCCAGTTTCCGCGCCGGCAGGAAGGGGAATTCGCATGCGGCTGTTCTGGCTGTTTCTGATCGTTCCGATCATCGAGATCGCGCTGTTCATCCAGGTGGGCGGGCTGATCGGCCTTTGGCCCACGCTGGCGATCGTCGTGCTGACGGCGATCGTGGGCACCGCGCTGATGCGCAGCCAGGGGGCCCATGCCTGGAACGAGATCCAGCGCAGCTTTGGCGAGATGCGCGATCCGACGCGACCCCTGGCACATGGCGTGATGATCCTGATGGCAGGGATGCTGCTGCTGACGCCGGGGTTTTTCACCGACACGGTGGGGCTTTTGCTGCTGGTGCCGCGCGTGCGCGATGCGGTGATGCGCCAGATCGGCAAGCGCGTGAAGGTGACGCGCTTTGGCATGGGGGCTGCGACGATGCGACGCGATCCCCACCGCGCGCCCTATGGCGACGGGGTGATCGACGGCGACTTCATCGTGGCCGACCGGGACGACACGGGTCGCGCGCCTGTAGACCTGCCGCCCGAACTGGACGAACCCGATGCCCCCCGGCCGGGGCGCGGTTCCGGCTGGACCCGCCATTGAGGGCAGGGGGAGGGCCTGCTACAAGCGGGTCCAAGTCCGAATTGGAGAGGTAGGAACATGGCCGACGAGAACACCCAGAACGGCATCGCGGGACAGCCGCAGGCCCAGCAACCGCAATTGCGCATGCAGATCCTGGCACAGTTCATCCGGGACCTGTCCTTCGAGAACGCCGTCGCCCAGAAGGGCGCGCCGACGGGCGAGGTGCAGCCCGAGATCACCGTGCAGGTCAGCCTGGACGCCCGCAAGCGCGGCAGCGACAACCAGTACGAGGTGATCACGAAATACCGCGTCACCTCGACCAATAAGACCGAGGGCAGCACGCTGTTCCTGGCCGAGTTGGACTACGGCGGGGTCTTCCAGATCGACGGCGTGCCGCAGGACCAGCTGCATGCCTTTCTGATGATCGAATGCCCGCGGATGCTGTTCCCCTTCGTGCGGCGCATCATCTCGGACCTGACGCGGGACGGTGGCTTTCCGCCCTTTAACATGGACCCCGTGGATTTCGTCGCGCTGTACCGCCAAGAACTGGCACGCCGCGCCCAGCAGGCGCAGCAGACGCCGGCCGACGTCAAGCTGTCGTAAGGCAGCCCGCCCATGGCCGCACGGCCCCGGCGCGCCTGGCAGCGGATGCTGTCGGGCCGCCGCCTCGACCTGCTGGACCCCACCCCCTTCGACATCGAGATCGGGGACATTGCCCATGGGCTGGCCTTCGTGGCCCGCTGGAACGGGCAGACGCGGGGCGACTGGCCCTATTCCGTGGCTGAACATTCGCTTCTGGTGGAACAGATCTTTTCGCGGCTCAATCCCGGGATCGCGCCCCAGTGGCGGCTGGCGGCGCTGCTGCATGACGCTCCGGAATATGTCATCGGCGACATGATCTCGCCGGTGAAATCGGCGCTCGGGGCGGAATATGGCGCCATGGACGAGCGTCTGGCCTCGGCCGTCCACCGCCGGTTTGGGCTGCCCGCCGCGCTGCCCGCCCCGATGAAGCGCAAGATCAAGGCTGCCGACCGCGTCTCGGCGCGGCTGGAGGCGGTGACGATCGCGGGCTTCGCCGAGCCCGAGGCGCGCCGCCTGTTCCCGGTTCCCGAGGATCACATGCTGCCGGGCCTGCAGATCACCCTGCGGCCCCCGGCCGAGGCGAGACGTGCCTTTTTGGCCTGCTTCGACTGGCTGATCGGGCAGATCGACACTCCTCACATGCAGATATAAAAAAGGGGCCTTCAAGGGCCCCTTTCCACAACATGATGCAGTTCGGATCAGATCGCCAGGTCTTCCAGCTGCTTGCCGCTTTCCAGGCTTTCCTGCACCCACCGGGGTTTGCGCCCGCGGCCGGTCCAGGTCATCGTCGGATCATCGGGATTTGCGTATTTGGGGGCAACGGTCCCGCTGCGGCGCACCTTGGTTCCGGTCAGGTCGGCCAGGTTGAAGCCATGTTCGCGCGCCGCCTCTTCGATCGCGGTCAAGGCCTCGCGCCGCTTCCGGTCCTCGTAGGAATTGATCGCCCGATCCAGGCGCGAACGAAGATCGCGCATTTCCTTGAGAGACATATTATCGAAGTCGATGCTCATATTCATTCCGGTCTTGCTTTGGGTTGCCGATTTCATATCCGCAATATAGACCGAATTAAATACCTTTCAACATGTTCTTCAGATCAGCGCGGTCCCCTTTTGGCGAGGATGCGCTGAAGCGTCCGTCGGTGCATGTGCAAACGCCGGGCAGTTTCGCTGACATTTCGTTCGCATTGTTCGTAAACGCGCTGGATATGCTCCCAACGGACGCGATCGGCCGACATCGGATTTTCCGGCGGAGGCGGCAGCAATTCGCCGCTGGAAAGCAGCGCCGACGTGACGTCATTTGCATCGGCCGGTTTGGCCAAATAGTCGGTGGCGCCCATTTTCACGGCCGCAACTGCGGTGGCGATGGCGCCATAACCGGTCAGGACAATGATCCGCGCATCCGCGCGCTTTTCCCGAAGGGCCTCGACCACATCCAGCCCGTTTCCATCTTCGAGCCGAAGATCGACCACCGCATAAGCGGGCGCCCGTTTCTCGATCAGCCGCATGGCCCCGGCCACTGTCAGCGACGTTTCCGTCTGGAATCCACGCTTTTCCATGGCGCGCGCCAAGCGGGTGACAAAGATCTCGTCATCGTCCACCAGAAGCAGCGAGGCATCGGGGCCGATCTGCGCGTTCATTTCGTCCATGACTAGCCCTCTTGAATTGGTTTTCGGAATTATCTGTGGATCAGCGCCAGAACTTTCAAACCCGTGCGACAATACGCCTTAGGCGGCCGCGTCGATGAAACAGCCCGTCCGTTCTGCCACATCTTCGGCTGGCGTGTCGCGCGAAAAGAATTCCACCGTCTTGCCACCCTGCATGACCAGATAGGTATTGGTCATATGATCGACCAAATAGAATTCCTTGTCTTCCTCGTCATGTGCCTTGAAATAATTCCGCCATCCCTGATTGACCGCCGCGATCTCTTCCGGCGATCCGGTCAGACCGATCATGTCCTCCGAGAAAAGGCTGGTATATTCGCCCAGGACATCTGGCGTATCGCGGCGCGGATCGACCGTGATGAAAACGGTCTGCACGTCCTTTCCGGCCTCCTTCAGGATTTCCTCGGCCTCGGCATTGCGTGCGCTGTCCAAGGGACAGACATCCGGGCAGAATGTATATCCGAAATAAAGCAGGGACGGTTTCGAAAAGACCTCGGCCGATGTCACGCGCTGCCCGTCCTGCCGCGTCAGGGTGAATTCGGTGCCGAAACTGTCCATGCCCCCGGCCACGGCACTGTTGGTACACTGGGAAAAGGGGTCGGCGGAACGCTGCTGCATCAGGAACAACCCGCCCCCCACCAGGACGCCGACCGCAGCGGCGGTGCCGATCAGCAGGATTTTCCGGTCAGCCACGGCTCAGCTCCTTTTTTGCGTGTCAAAGGCGCGCATTGATCGCCCATCGACCGGCGGGTATCAAGTCATGCATTGTCGCAGAAAAGGCCGAAGATGAACGCAGCACCCGGGCCTGACGACCTGGCGGACCATCCCTTCGGTGCCGGCGATACCCCCCATGCCGAGCCGATCCGCATGCGCACCCTGGTGCTGCTGCGCTGGTTCGCCATCGGAGGGCAGCTGGCTGCCGTCATCATCGCCTGGAGCATGGGCATCGGATTCCCGAAGGCTCCGGTGATGATCCTGATCGCCTTGGCGATCGCGATGAACCTGTGGATGGCCCTGCGCCCGCCCAAGCGGACATCTCCGGGGCGGGCGGTCCTGCAGCTGAGCTTCGATTTGGTGCAGATCTCGTCGCTGATGGCGCTGACCGGGGGAATGGCAAACCCCTTTGCGCTGCTGGTGCTGGCGCCCGTCACCATCGCCGCCGCTTCGCTGAACGCGCGGCTGGTGCTGGCGCTTGGGCTGGCGACCGTGGCCGTGACATCGGTCGCGGCGGTCTTTGGCGTACCCCTTCGCGACCCCACGGGCGAAATCTTGCGGCTGGAGCCGATCCTGGCGCTTGGCCACTGGGTCGCGCTGGTGATCGGGGTGGTCTTCTTCGGCGGCTACGCCCATCGCGTGACGGGTGAGCTGTCGGATACGTCGAACGCGCTGTTCGCCACCCAGATGGCGCTGTCGCGCGAACAACGCCTGCAGCACCTGGGCGGCGTGGTCGCGGCCGCCGCGCATGAGATGGGGACCCCCTTGGCGACCATAAAGCTGATCGCAGGCGAGCTGGCGGACGAGCTGAAGGACCGCCCGGACCTGCATGCTGACGTGATCGCGCTGCGCGATTCCGCCGACCGCTGTGCCCAGATCCTGCGCAGCATGGGCCGCGCGGGCAAGGACGACCTGCACATGCGCTCGGCCCCGCTGCGCGCCGTGCTGGAGGATGCCGCCAGTCCCCATGCAGATCGCGGGCCCCTGGTGGAGATCCGCGCCGACGGGCCCTCGATCCGGCGCGACCCGGCGATCATCCACGCCCTGCGCAACCTGATCCAGAACGCGGTGGATTTCGCCGAAAGCCGCGTGGTGATCGAAACGGATGTGACGCCCAATACGCTGACGGTGACGATCCGCGACGATGGTCCCGGCTATCCTCCCGCGCTTTTGTCGCGAATCGGCGACCCCTATCTCAGCCGCCGCTCCGAGGCGCAACGCGGCAGCTACGAGGGCATGGGCCTGGGGCTTTTCATCGCCAAGACGCTGCTGGAAAGGTCGGGGGCACGGCTGTCCTTCGCCAATGGCGGACCGGGGGCGGTGGCTTCGGTCCGCTGGCCGATCGAGCGCATCGAGGCGCAGGATCGGCTGGCCCTGGCGCAGAATCCCACCATCGAGATCTGAATATCTTAACCGACCGTTAACAATGCATGACCTATGCTTCCCCCAAACAAGCTGAGGGTCTTGCTTTGAACATTCATGGTGCGGTTTTTCTGGTCGTGACGGTGATTTGCGGCATCCTGTCGGTGCTGCTGGCCGTGGGGGTGATCCGGCTGTGGGACGGCTGGCGGTCTGGCCGGGGGCGGCCCCCCTCTGCCAATGCGCTGGAGGGCAGGATCCAGCCCACGGTCTTCCTGTTCCGCCAGGAGCGGGTGGTGGATGCCACGCCCCCTGCCCGCGCCCTCCTGGATCGGATCGGCGGCAGCGGCGACGACTGGCCGCGCCTGATGAAATGGGTCGGCCCGCGCTTTCCCGATGCACTCGACCGCCTGTCGCAACTGGCGCGCATCGGGCGGGTCGAGGTGACGGGTGAGCAGGGCCACGGCAGCGCGGCGCTGCGCCTGGTGGCCGAGGATCTGGGCGAGCAGCTGTGGCGCCTGACGATCACCGACCCGGCGGCCGAGCATTCGGGCATCATCGTCGATTCGATGTCCCTCCAGGCGATGGAGGAGGAGCTGCACCTGTTGCGCGGCGCGCTGGATCAAACGCCGATGCTGGTCTGGCGCCTGGATGCCGAGGAACAGGTCACCTGGGCCAACGCGGCCTATCTGCGCCGGGCCGAGGCGCGCAGCGAGGGGGCCTTGGGGTGGCCGCTGCCGCGCCTTCTGGATGCGCCGAAGCCGGTTCCGGGGGCCGCCGCACAGACCCGACGCGCCGCATTGGAGGACCACGGCATCGTCTCGTGGTACGACTGCCACAGCCACGGCATAGGCGACGAGGTGATGATGTTCGCCCTGCCCGCCGACGCCGCGGTCCGGGCCGAACGCAGCCTGCGGGAATTCGTGCAGACGCTGACCAAGACCTTTGCCGACCTGCCCATCGGACTTGCGATCTTCGACCAGCACCGGAACCTGCAGCTGTTCAACCCGGCGCTGATCGACCTCACCGGACTGCCCACGGGATTCCTGACCGCGCGCCCGACGCTGTTCGACTTCCTGGACCAGCTGCGCGAACAGCGCATGGTGCCCGAGCCCAAGGACTACCGCAGCTGGCGCCATCACATGGCCAGCCTGGAGAATGCCGCCGCGACCGGCCACCACGTCGAGACCTGGTCCCTGCCCGGCGGGCAGACCTATCGCGTGACCGGCCGCCCCCATCCCGACGGCGCGGTGGCCTTCCTGTTCGAGAACATCACTTCCGAAATGTCCCTGACGCGCAAGTTCAGGGCAGAACTGCTTCTGGGCGCGCATGTGCTGGACGGGCTGGAGGATGCGCTGGCGGTCTTTGCGTCAACGGGGCAACTGGTCCTCAGCAACAATGCCTATCGGCTGCTCTGGGGCACGCCGGCCGGCACCATGGCCGAGATCATTGCCGGATGGGAAGGGGCCACCGCGGTCGGACCGGGGTTTGCGGCGCTGCGCGAAGCCCTTCTGGATGCGGAGGCCGGGGAACCGGCCAGCGGCGCCATGGCCGGTCCCCAAGGGCAACTGCTGGGCTGGACGGTGACCTCGCTGTCGGGCGGCAGGAAGATGCTGCGCTTTCGGGCGGCATCGGGACAGCCCTTAGCCTCCACCACCGCGATCATGACAGGCGCCGACAGGGATGAGGCGCTGCCCGCGCTCCGCGCCCTGCCCAGTGCCATCGGCGCCGACTGAACAGGGCGCCTCAGTAGTCACGCTCGAAGAACACCCCCAGCGAGCTGCTGCCATCGCTGGCAACCGATCCCCGGGCCCGCAGGGACTCGGTGATGTCCAGGTTCAGGTTGATGGTGGAACGCCCGCCCTCGCCCACCGACAGGTCGGTATAGACGTTCTCGGACAGATAGCGCCCGGCCCGCAGCTCGATATTGCCCTCGTCATCCGTGGTCAGGTCCAGGTCGTCCAGCCCGGCGCTGTCGCGCAGGTTGCCGATGATCCCGTCGCCGCCACGCCCGGCCAGCACCGCGATCGCATTGGCCAGCTGGGCGGCCTGCAGCGGGCTGATGCTGTCCAGCCCGCGCCCGAACAGCAGCTGCGACAGCACCTCCTCCTGCGGCAACTCAGGCGAGGATTCAAAGGTGATCTCGGGGTCGCGCACCTCTCCGTCGATGATGATGCGGGTGGTGATGCCGTCGCGCTGCGTTTCGGCGACCAGCCGGATCACCGGGATCAGGCTGCCCTGCAGTTCGACCAGACCTTCGGTCAGGGTAAAACGGTTGCCCAGCAGATCCACCCGGCCCCGGATCAGTTCCAGGTTGCCGATGGGAACGACATTGCGCGTGGTGCCGCGGATCTGGAATTCTCCGCCCAGTTCCGCATCGATCCCCCTGCCCCGGATGAAGACCCGGTTCGGCGCCGTGATGGTCAGGTCCAGCCGCGGCGGATTGGGCGGCGGCGTGGCAGGCGGCCCCGCCAGCCCGGCATCGGCCGCAGCCTGGCTGGGATAGCCCTCCAGCCCCGCCCGCGCCCGCGTCGCCCGCACCGGCGGCCGTTGGCTGCCGACATGGGTGATGTCGGGGATCGCCCGCGCGCCGCCCAGGCCGGTGGCCGGGATGCGGATCTCGGTCTCGCCAAGCGCGATGCGGCCCGACACCAGCGGCCCCCCCGCATTGGAGCCCGCGATGCGGATGTTCCCGCTGGCGCTTGTTTCATAGAGATTGGGGTCGCGCAGCACCACCTCGTCCAGGGCGACGCCGATGTCCAGCGTACCGGCCTGCAGGTCTATCGGGCCGCTCAGCGTCAGCCGCCCGCCGGCCGCAACCTCTGCGGCACCCTCCACCTGGATCCGGCCGCTCTGGAATGCGGCGGTGAGGTCCATATCCTCGAGCCGCAGCCCCAGGCCCGGATCGGCCAGCTGCCCATCCTGCAGACGAACCTGACCGGACAGCGATTCCAGCGAGGGCGACCCCTGAAGGCGCAGATTGATGTCCAGGGGTCCCGAAACGCTGCGCGTCCGGAGGGAGGCGTTGGCCAACGCCGAATCCGCGCTGCCCGTGATCGCCAGGTCGGCATCTGAGCCGTCCCGCGCCACCGTGCCCACGATGTCCAGATCGGTGCTGCCCGGCGCGGTTGCGTTCAGGTCCAGCGCGAAATCCGCCCCCTCTTCGCGCACGGTGCCGGTTACCGTGGCAGGTCCTGGAAGCTGAGGCACCAGCAGGCCCAGATTACCAAGCCGCGCATCCAGGTTGATCCCGCTCTCGGGTGCGCCATCGGCGCTGACGGTCAATTGAGGGTTGGCCACCTGCAGACGCTGGACCGAGATTCCCTCCGCCCCTTGGCTGGCGGCCAGGTCGAAGCTGGTCTGCCCCGCCAGCAGCGGGTCGATCCGGGGCTGGCCCAGGGACAGGCCGTTGGCGGTGCCGGTCGCCTCAACACGGCGGGTGGTTCCGTCATCCGTCAGTTGCACATCGGCGTTCACTGCGCCCGAGATGCCATTGCCGAGAAAGCGCAGATCGTCCGCATTTACCTGGGCCGTCACATCCGTCGCCCCAGCGCCCACCCGCCCCGAGGCGGTGGCAGAGAGGCGCGGGTTCTCGATCTGGGCGGTCTGGATCGTAAAAACGCCATCCTGTTCGGTCGCCGTCACCGCAAGGCGCGTGTCGCCCTCCAGCGCACCATCGACCTGCGCCTGACCAAAGGACAGGTCGCTGCCCGTGCCGGTCAGCTCCAGCCGCCGGATGCCGTTGCCGACCTGGCGAAAGCTGCCTTTGGCCTGCAGGGCGCCCTGCCAGCCGGGACCAAAGGGCGCCAGCGACGCAATCTCGACATCGGCCGTCAGGTCCGTCACGCCGGGACCATAGACGCCTTGGACGATGGCGTTCATCTGCTGGTTCGTCAGCTGGCCTTCCGAGATCGTGATCACGCCGTCCTCTTCGGTCGCGCGGACGTCAAGACGTGTCGTGCCGGTCAGTGCGCCATCGACGCCGGCCTGGCCCAAGGACAGGTCCTGCCCCTCGCCCGTCAGTTCGATCCTGCGCAGGCCGTCCTCCTCGCTCAGGCGCGCCTGGCCGGTGAAAGCTCCCGACCAGCCCTCCTGCAGGTCCGCCAGGTCGACGATCGTGAATTCTGCGTCCAGATCGCCCTGGGCCAGATCACCCTCGGCGGTGGCGCTCAGCTGGGGGTTCGACAGCTGGAAGCTGTCCAGCTTGTAGCTGTCCCCGCTTTCGCTGGCGATCAGGGTCAGGTTGGTCTGGCCGCGCAGGGCGTTGTCCAGCGCCTCGATGCCAAGACGCAGATCCTCGGCCTCGCCGCTGACGGTCAGGCGGCGTTGGCCGGCGGGTCCGTTCAGGGCCGCTTCGGCCTCCAGCGAACCGCCGAAGTCAGGGCCGGCATCCGCCAGCGACGGCATCGAGATCCGCGCGGTCAGATCGCTGGACAGGCTGCTGATCAGGCCCTGCGCCTCTGCCGTCAACCGGCTGGCATTGAGGGTCAGGTCCTCGATCTCGATCCCTGTCTCGTCCCGGCGGGCCTCCAGGTTGATGGTCGAGCGTCCGCCCAGCAGCCGGTCCAGCTGCGGCTGGTCCAGTGCGATATCGGTGCCGGTCACCTGCGCATCCAGGTCGAAGCTGCGGTTCAGGACGACGTAATACCCCTCGACCGAGGCATTGGCGGCCCCGGTCAACTGGCGGTCCGCCAAGGCCGACAGGCGTGACAGGTCACTGTAGCGGGCGTCCATGTCGACCGAGACCGTGATGCCGCTGGACAGGCCCGAGACCAGCATGTTTCCGGTCAGCCCATAATCGGGACCGGTGATCGACAGGCCGGTGATGTCGACGGCATTGCCGGGGGTGAAGTTGAACTCCGCCTCGCCGGCGATCCGGTCGCCGATGGCGGCGGCTAAGCCCGGTTCGGCGAAGGACAGCTGTTCCGCCGCGAATTGTACCCCGCCGGTCACCTCCGACAGGGCGCCGTCGGCCAGCACAACCTCGCCCGCACCGTCCAGCTCCAGCGCGCCCAAGGCGACATCGCCCAGGTTCAACTGGCCCACACGGCCATCCAGGGTCCAGCCCTGCCCTTCGGCGGCGTCATAGTCCAGCGACAGGCGCCCGGATTCGACGGTCGTGTCTTCTCCTGCGAAAGGCAGGGGGACGGGCAGCTGCGCGGCCTCGGCGTCGCGGCCAAGTGTCACCAGCAGCTGCGCGCGCTGCGGCGCCGACTGCTCGTTGGTCGACAGCGAGCCTTCGATGCGCAGCGCCTCGGTGCGGATGTCTAGGACGGGAATTTCAAGGCGTCCGGTCTCGGCCCGCCAGCCCTCGGCCCGCAGCTGGGTTTCCTGGCCGAAGAAGGCGCGATCCTCGGGGCGCAGCAGGGTGGCGACATCGCCGCCCAGTTCGAAGCGGAATGCCGTGCCGGCCGTGCCATCCTCAGCCGTCTCGCCACTGGCGCTGACCTGACCCGTGATGCGCGGCTGGCCATTGGTGGCCAGCCGGATGTCGGCCGCGAAATCGCGGATTTCGCCCTCGCCGCTGATCTGGGCGGTCATGGCGGGACGGTCGTAGATATTCACCAGGTTGACCAGGATGCCGTCGGCAGCCTCGTCCAGACCCAGGTTCAGGCGCAGGATCTGCGTCTCGTTGGAATAGCCCGCGTCCAGGACGAACTGGCCGCGCGGGCCGTCCAGGCGGTCGATGGTCAGCTGCGCCTGGCCTTCGCCCCCTTCCAGGCTCATGCCGCCACTGACGCGCAGGGCGGCCTCGACGCCGATCACGGGCTCGCCCAGCACGACGCGATCCGCCTGGATGCGCTCGATCTCCAACGAGACCGGCAGCTCGGGCAGGGCAAAGACCGGCGCCTCGGCCTGGACCTGCGACTGTTCCCCCTGCGGCAGGCGCGGCAGCAGGATCTCGGCCGCGGACAGTTCGGCGATCTCGATCCGGCGGCGCAGCAGGGCCGAGCGGTTCCACTGGATCGCCCCGTCGCGCAGGGTCAGCCAGACGCCCTCTTCGTCGGCGATGCGGATTTCCGAGAATGTCGCCCGAGAGGACAAGGCGCCCTCGAACCCGTCGATCACCACAGTGCGTCCGGCGCCCGACAGGTTGCGCTCCAGAAGACCGGTCAGGAAGCCGCGGTCATCCTCGATCTGTTCCGACAGTTCGGCCGCGCTCTGGGCCAGCACTGCAAGCGGAAAGAACAGGGCAAAGACATAGATCCAGAACCTGCGCATCAGAATGCCTGCCCCAAGCCAAGGTAAAGCTGAACGCCGCTGCCGGTGTCACCGCTGACCGGTCCCGCAACATCAAAGCGCAGCGGACCGACCGGCGTGTCATAGCGCACACCGACGCCCGCCCCCGCATGATCGCCGCCCTCGCCCTCGAACCCGCTGTCGGTCCAGACACGGCCGTAATCGGCAAAGGCCACCAGCCCGATCCGTTCGCGGACCTGAAAGCGCAGTTCGGCCGTGGCATTTGCCACGCTCATGCCGCCGGTCTTGATCGGGTCGCCGTCAGGCCCCGAAATCGTCTCGACCCCAAGTGCCTGGAAGGGATGGCCGCGCACCGTGCCGCCACCGCCCGAGTAGAACAGATAGTTGCGCGGCGTCCGGTCGATGTCCGACCCGAAGACGCTGCCAAGCCGCGCCCGTCCCGCCAGGGTAAAGCGGTCATCCTTCCCGAACGAGCGGAAGGCCCGCCCCTCGGCCAGCGCGCGCGCGCCAGAGCCGGTCTCCTCGAACCCCTTGAAGGGGGTCAGCTCGCCCGACAGGTAATAGCCGCGCTTGGCATCGGTGGGCTCGTCGCGCTGGTCCCAGATCACCTCCATCGGCAGCGCCAGGACCTTGAAGTCGGTCTGGCCATTGGCATCGAACACGCGCGAGAACTGGTACTGGGCCGAAATGTCGCCCGTCAGCCGGTCGCTGAAGATATGGCTGAAGCCCAGGGCCAGGCTGGCGGTATCTTCGTCGTAATCCTCTTCGCGCATGCGGGCGGCGCGGGCCTCGACATAGCCGGTCGTGTCGGCGGTGATCGTGGCGGGGCGGTCGATGCGGATCGTCAGTTCGTCGTCGCGCTCGCTGGTTTCCGAGCCGATGTCCTTGACGCGCCCGTCGATGCGCAGCCGCTCGCCGCCGCGCAGCAGGTTGCGATGCATCCAGTAGGACGAGATCATGATCCCGTCGGTATTCGACACCTCGAAGCCGGCGCCGATGCGGCGGGGCGCCTGTTCGACGACGGTCAGGTCCACGTCCAGGGTATCGCCCGGCCCAAGGGTCTCGGCCTCTTCCAGGGTGACGGCGGAAAAGACGCCGCTGCGGCGCAGACGCTTGCGGACCGCGTCCAGATCCTCGGGGTCGAACTGCTGGCCTTCGGGAAATCCGGCGATCTTGCGCAGCCGGCGGTCGTTCAGGCGCTGGTTGCCGCTGACGCTCATCCGGCCAAAGGTGACGCGGGGGCCCGGGTCCAGCGCGATCCGGCTATCCACGCGGGCAGTGTCGTGGTCGGCCACGATCTGCTGATCCGCCAGGTCGGCTTTCGCATGACCCTGGCTGCGCCAGCCCTCGACGCCGGCCACGGCGGCGCGGCGGATGACACCCGTGCCCGCGACCTCGTTCAGGGCATAGCCTGCGGGAATGTCGGTTTCGGGGGCGACCGGCGCCATGGCCGCACGGGAAAAGCGGAAGGCCCGCCCCGGCTGGACCGCCACCACGACGCGTTGCACCACCTGCGGCGCGTCCAGAGGCGCGACCTGCGCCGCCTCGACCCCGTCCAGCAGGATGTTGACGGTGCTGTCGTAATAGCCCTCGTCATAAAGCAGACCCAGGATGCGCGCGTAATCGGCACGGGCGGCGGCCAGAACGTCCTGACCGGTGGTGCGGTCCTCGGCCAAGGCACTGGCAACCAGGGAGGAGCGCCGGATTTGCGCCGCCAAGCCGTCATCGCCGCCGGAGACCTCGATGTCCAGCGCGACTGGACCCTCGGCCTCGCTGCCACGGCTGAACAGGCCCGAGAAGGGTGACGACGACTGGCCCCATGCCGCCGCAACACCCCCGCCGATGGCCGTCGAGGCCATCAAGATCGCCGTCAGATATGCCCGCATCCTGCGCCCCGGTTCTTTTTGCTTGTGGCAATTGAAACAGGATCAATGCGGGGAATCCAGCAATAGTTGCCGTTCCGCGCCGCCTCCGGGATGATCTTTGCGAGAGCCGGCCGCCCTCAGCCCAAGGCCGCCAGGCAGCCGTGCAGCGCGGCCATGTCGTCCCGGATCAGGAAGATCGGCGTGTTTTCAGGAATGTGGCGCATATGTTCCTGGGCCAGGAAGGCCGGCTGGAAACGGTCCATCCGGTCGGCGATGCTGCGGCCCACGCTGCCGGCCAGGAACATCCCCTCCAGCGGCATGAAGCGCAGGGCCAGTTCGCGGCACAGAAGCCCGACCAGTTCGGTGAAGAAGTCATAGGTGGCGATGGCCTGGGCGTCGCCTGCCTCGACGGCGTGGGCGATGTCCTCGCTGCGCACCGGGTGCGTGCCCGTCATCGCGGCGTGCAGGCGCGACAGGCCGCGGCCGGCAAAGGTCTCCTCGGTCGAGAAGAAGCCCCGCGCGGCATCGGCCCCCACCCGGTCGATCAGGCGCCACATGATGTTGGCCGGAAGGTGGGTGTGCCCCTCCTCGGCCTCAAGGGCAGTGATCGCGCCGCCGGGCAGCACGCGCACCGCGCAGACGTTGAAGCCGGTACCAAGGCCCACGACCAGCGCCTGCCCGTTGCGGGCGCGGTCCTGCGGCGCCTCGCGCAGCACCGCCACGCCGTCACCGGCCAGCGCGGGCGTGGCAAAGCCCAAGGCGGTCAGGTCGTTGATCAGGCGCGCCTGGTCGGCATCGGCCAGGCGCGCCAGGTTGTCCTCGTCAAAGAACCAGTCGCGGTTGGTCAGCCGCGCGCGGCCGCCGCTGACCGGCCCCGCCACGGCGATGCACATGGACGAGATATGGGGCCCGTGCTGCTCGGCCAGGAACTGCCGCACCACGTCGTCGAAGCTGGCAAAATCGTCCCCCTTGAAGCGGGTGACCGTGCTGGCATCGATGGACCCGTTGCGGGCGATCGCCAGCCGCGCATTGGTGCCACCCACATCGCCCAGAAGCATCGCCATCGCCGTCACCTCGTCCTCAGTTCAGCCGTTCACCGTCCTTAGGCGAGAAATACGACACTTTCGAGAGGTCGAATGCCAGCGGAAACGGCTGGCGCGCCCGAACCGCGCTTTCGGCCCGCAGACGCGCGGTGACCGGCTTGCCGCCCAGATGGGTGACGGCAAAGGTGTCGGCGCCCGCCGGTTCGACGATCTCGATCATCACGTCGCCGCCGGCACCCTGGGCCGTGCCGGGCAGATGCGCATTGCCGGTGGCCTCGTGGATGTCCTCGGGGCGCACGCCCAGCACGATCTCGGCCGGCAGGTCGCGGGCCACCGGGTCGGTGATGACCAGGGGCGCATCGCCGGCACGGTCGATCTCGATCCGGGTCTGGCCGGCTTCGGAGCGGACGCGGGCCGGGATCAGGTTCATCGCCGGGCTGCCCATGAAATCGGCCACGAACATGTTGGCGGGCCGGTTGTAGATTTCCGCTGGCGTGCCGATCTGCTGGATCACGCCGCCCTTCATGACGACGATCTTGGTGGCCAGCGTCATCGCCTCGATCTGGTCATGGGTGACATAGACGATGGAGGCGTT
The DNA here is from genome assembly GCF_048538155.2 of Paracoccus sp. T5. Taxonomy (GTDB): domain Bacteria; phylum Pseudomonadota; class Alphaproteobacteria; order Rhodobacterales; family Rhodobacteraceae; genus Paracoccus. Next base: position 91,991 of record NZ_CM135809.1, on the reverse strand, counting down.
CAGGTCCTGGTGCAGCTTCTTGATCTCGGTCCGCATGGAGACGCGCAGCTTGGCGTCCAGGTTCGAGAGCGGTTCGTCGAAAAGGAACAGCTTGGGGTCGCGCACCAGGGCGCGGCCCATGGCGACGCGCTGGCGCTGGCCGCCCGACAGCTGGCCCGGCTTGCGGTTCAAGAGCGGCTCGATCTGCAGCTGGCGCGCGACCTCGGCCAGCTTCTTCTCCTGCGTGGGCTTGTCGACGCCGCGCACCTTCATGCCGAAGGTGATGTTCTTGGCCACCGACATGGTCGGGTAGAGCGCATAGGACTGGAACACCATCGCGATGTCGCGGTCCTTGGGCGACACGCCGGTCACGTCGCGGTCGGCGATGCGGACCGTGCCGCCGGTGATCGGCTCCAGCCCCGCGATGCAGTTCAGCAGGGTCGATTTCCCGCAACCCGAGGGACCGACCAGCACCAGGAAGTCGCCCTCCTCGATGCTGATGTTGATGTCGTGCAGAATATGGGTCTCGCCATAGGCTTTCTGCAGGTGGTCGATTTCGAGGATCGGCATGGCTTATCCCTTGACGCTGCCGGCGGTCAGGCCGCGGATGAAGTATTTGCCGGCGACGACATAGACCAGCAGCGTGGGCAGCGCGGCGATGATCGCGGCGGCCATGTCCACGTTGTAGGCTTTGACGCCGGTGGTGGAGTTGACGATGTTGTTCAGCGCGACCGTCACGGGCTGGCTGCCCGGCCCGCTGAAGCTGACGCCGAAGAGGAAATCGTTCCAGATCTGCGTGAACTGCCAGATGACCGAGACGGTGATGATCGGCAGCGAGATCGGCAGGAAGATCGACCAGAAGATGCGGAAGAACCCCGCCCCGTCGACCTTGGCCGCGCGCACCAGCTCCTGGGGGATGGTGACATAGTAGTTGCGGAAGAACAGCGTGGTGAAGCCCAGGCCATAGATCACGTGGACGAAGATCAGCCCCGGAATGGTGCCCGCCAGCCCCATCAGGCCCAGCATCTGCGCCATCGGCAGCAGCACCACTTGGAACGGGATGAAGCAGCCGAACAGGATCGCCGCGAAGAACAGGTTCGCGCCCCGGAACCGCCACTGGGCAAAGACATAGCCGTTCAGCGCGCCCACGATGGTGGACAGCAGCACGGCCGGCACCGCCATCAGGACGCTGTTCCAGAAGAAGGGCCGCAGCCCCTCGCACTGGGTGCCGGCGCAGGCGGTGGACCAGGCCTCGGCCCAGGGGGCGAAGGTGATCTCGCGCGGCAGGGCCAGCAGGCTGCCGGTGCGGATCTCCTCGAGGGTCTTCAGGGAGGTCGTCAGCATGACGAACAGCGGCATCAGGTAGAACAGCGCGAAGAGGATCAGGATGCCATAGAGGCCCCAGCGCAGCAGGGTTTTACTGGTCACGGCGCGGCCTCAATTCGCTATAGAGGTAAGGAACGACGATGGCGAAGATGACGCCCATCATGATCATCGCGCTGGAGGCCGCCTGGCCCAGATCCCCGCGCGAGAAGGCCATCGCGTACATGTAGGTGGCCGGCAGGTCGGTCGCATAGCCGGGCCCGCCATTGGTCAGCGCGATCACCAGGTCGAAGGCCTTGATGGCCAGGTGGGCCAGCACGATGAAGGCCGACAGGAAGATCGGCGCCATGGTCGGGATGATGATGGCGGAATAGATACGGTGCGTGGGAATGCCGTCGACCTGGGCGGCGCGGATGATTTCCGTGTCCACCGATCGAAGGCCGGCCAGGAACAGCGCCATCACAAAGCCCGAAGCCTGCCAGACGGCGGCCAGCACAATGGTGTAGATCGCCATTTCCGGCCTGATCAGCCAGTCGAAGGTGAAGTTCTCGAAGCCCCAGCTGCGCACGGCGGCCTGGATGCCCAGGCCCGGGTTCAGGATCCATTTCCACGCGGTGCCGGTCACGATCAGCGACAGGGCCATGGGATAGAGGTAGACGGTGCGCAGCACGCCCTCGGCCCGGATCTTCTGGTCCAGGAAGATCGCCAGCATCAGGCCGATCACCATCGAGATGACGATGAACAGGCCGCCGAAGATGAACAGGTTGTTCATCGCCACGTCCCAACGCGGGGCGGCGAACAGGCGTTCGTATTGCCCGATCCCGTCCAGCTCGTAGCGCGGCATCAGGCGGGATTTCGTGAAGCTGATCCAGGCGGTCCAGGCGATGAAGCCGTAGACGAAGACCAGGATCGCCACGAAGGACGGCGCCAAGACGAACTTGGGCACGTTGCGTTCAAGCCATTCCATGTCGGATAAACCCCTAAAGAAAAACCCCGCGCCCTGGCGTCTCGCCCGGGCGCGGGGCAGGTCACGCCGTCATCACATCGCGTTGGCGACGGCGTCTGCCAGCTGTTGCACGGCGTCTTCCGACGACATGTCGCTGTTGAAATGCGCGGTCACCACGTCGGTGATCGCACCGGCCGGCGCGCCACGGAGCGCCATGCCATGGGCATAGGAAGGCAGCAGCGAGCCGTCCTGGGCGCCCGCGTTCATCGCTTCCGAGGATTTCTTGGCGCAATCGTCGAAATCGTCCAGCGCCACGTCGGTGCGGGCCGGGATCGAGCCCTTGTTCAGGTTGAAGGTCTTCTGGAATTCGGGGCCCATGATCAGCTTGGCCAGCAGTTCCTGGCCCTGCTGCTTCTCCTCACCGTCCAGCTCGAAGAAGGCAAAGCTGTCGACGTTGTAGAGGAAGCCCTCGCCCGGGGTCTGGGCGCAGACGAAATCGACGCCCGGCTCCTTGCCCGCGGCCAGGAATTCGCCCTTGGCCCAGTCACCCATGATCTGGAAGGCGGCTTCGCCGTTCATGACCATGGCGGTGGCCAGGTTCCAGTCGCGGCCCGAGAAGTTGTCGTCGACATAGCCGCGGATGGTCCGCATCTGGTCGAAGACCTGCTTCATCGTGTCCGAGGTCAGCGCCTCGGGGTCCAGGTCGACCAGCGCCTTCTGATAGAACTCGGGTCCGCCCAGGCCCAGGACGACGGTTTCGAAGATCGTCGCGTCCTGCCAGTTCTGGCCGCCATGGGCCAGCGGCGTCACGCCCGCGGCCTGCAGCTTTTCGGCGGCGGCGTTGAATTCCTCCCAGGTGGTCGGCATCTCGATGCCATGCTCGTCCAGGATCTGCTTGTTGCCCCAGATCCAGTTGACGCGGTGGACGTTCACGGGGGCCGCGCACCAGGTGCCTTCGCACTTCATGTGCTCGGCGATCTGCGCGGGCAGGACGTCCGCCCAACCGTTGGCCTCGGCCACCGAACCGATATCGGCCAGGCCGGTCTCCTCGTACCATTCCTGGATCGCCGGGCCCTTCAGCTGCACGGCGGTGGGCGCGTTGCCCGACAGGACGCGGGCGCGCAGCGCGGTCATCGCGGCATCGCCGCCGCCGCCGGCCACGGGCATGTCGGTCCAGGTGCCGCCTTCGGCCGCGAACTGCTCCTGCAGGACGGCAACCGACTTGGCCTCGCCGCCCGAGGTCCACCAGTGCAGCACTTCGGCGGTGGGTTCGGCCATCACCGGCCCAGCCAGCATCACGGCGGTCGAGGCCGCCAGCACGGATTTCATGTTCATGGATCCTCCCAGATCATCTCCGCGCGGATTCGGTGATCCGCGTGTGGGATCATCATGCCAAAGTCGCAGCCATGACCGCAACGCAGGACAGCCTTGCAGCAGCCAGATTCCGCGGCGTTATGTTACAAACTGTTACGAAGCTTCGCCTGCCGGTGCTATTGCGGCCCCGAGGGAGAACAAGGATGAGCCTGCACCGCCTGCTGCTGGTCGAGGATGACGCCGACATGGCCGCCATGCTGGCGGCCTATCTGCAACGCCAGGGCTTTCACGTCACCCGGGCGGACAGCCGCGACGGCACGCTGGCCGCGCTGAGGTCGGGACGCGTGGACCTGATCCTGCTGGACGTCTCCCTGGGCCCCGACAACGGCGTGCAGATCTGCGCCGAGATCCGCGAGGCGCAGGACGTGCCGATCATCATGGTCAGCGCGCTGTCGGCCGACCACCAGCGCATGGCGGGATACGAGGTGGGCGCCGACGATTACATCGCCAAGCCCTTCAACCCCGACCTGCTGCTGGCCCGGATCCGGGCCGTGCTGCGCCGAGCGGGCCGCGCGCCCAGCCTGTCGCATCGTCGGCGCGACAGCGTGCTGCGCTTTGCCGGCTGGCGCTATGACGCGCGGCGCGACGAGGTGACGGCCCCCGGAGGTTGGCAGGTGTCGCTGTCCGCGCGCGAAACCGCGCTGCTGCGGGTCTTCCTGGCCAATCCGCTGATCCCGCTCACGCGTGAGGAGATCGCCGCCGCGCTGGACGATGACGAGGCCGCCGAGGGGCGCGCCATCGACGTGCTGGTCGGCCGGCTGCGCCAGAAGACCGACCCCGCCCTGATCCGGACCGAGCGCGGCACCGGCTATGTCCTGTCGGCCGAGGTGGCATCCGAGGATGCCTAGCCGCCGAAGCCTGCGGGTGCTGGCCAGCCTGTGGGTGGTGCTGGCGATGCTGGCGGGCGGCGCCTCGGTCTGGCTGTGGATGGCCAGCGACGCCGCCTGGCGCGCGCATCTGGACCGCGCCTATATCGCCGGCCTCGCGCTTTACGACAGCCTGGAGAACGGCAGCGCCCTGCCCCAGGGCCTGTCGATCAGCCAGACCCGCCAGGCCCCCGTCACGCCGCAGGGCTGGCGCGAGACGCTGATCACGCTGACCGGCGGCGGCCGCCCCGACCTGTCGCGCGGCGACCGGCTGTCGGTCCGCATCCAGTCGCCGGACATCCTCTATCCGGCGGCGGGAGTGGAAAGCGTGGGCGGCGGCAGCCAAGCGGCGGGGCTGGCCTCGGTCACCCGCACCCTGGCACGGTTCTGCAGCGAGCCGCGCCTCTTCGTGCAGCAGGATACGGGCCCGTGGTTCCAGGTGCGGGGCAGCCCGGTCTGGGGATGCGATGCCGCGCCGCCCGACCGGCGGCTGCTGGCGGGGGCGCTGCTGCTGGGGGCGCTGGCGCTGCTGCTGGGCTGGGTGGCCGAGGTCTCGGCCGCCTTCACGGCCTTTGCCGCCGCCCTGCGCAACCACCGCGCCCGCAATGCCGCCCTGCCCGTCGGTGGCGTCGAGGAACTGCGCCAGACGGCCGAGGCCGTGAACGCCTATGTGGCCCAGGATCGCGCGGCGCTGGAAAACCGCGCCCTGGTCCTATCGGGCGTCAGCCATGACCTGGGCACGCCCGCGACCCGCCTGCGCCTGCGCAGCGCCCTGATCGAGGACGAGGCCCTGCGCGCCCGGCTGGAACATGACATCGACGAGATGACCACGATGATCGACGGCGTCCTGACCTATACCCGTGCCGAGATCGGGGCCGAGCCGTTTCGCCGCCTGTCCCTGACCTCATTGGCCGAGGCGGTGGTGGCCGATTACCAGGATGTGGGCCTGCCCGTCACGCTGCGCCGGGCCTCGCCCCGCCCTGCCCGCGCCGGCACCCTGTTCGCGCGCAGCCTGACCCGGCCGACGGCGGAATCTCACGCGATCCTGATGCGGGGTCAGCCGACATCGCTGCGCCGCGCGCTGTCGAACCTGATCGACAATGCCCTGAAATACGGACGCGAGGCCGTGGTGCTGGTCGATGGCGACGCCGACGAGGCCTGGATGACCGTCACCGACCGCGGATCAGTCTTGACCCAGGACGACCTCGCGCGGCTGACCGGTGCCTTTCAGCGGGGCGGCAATGCAGGCGCCGCGACGGGGGTCGGGCTGGGGCTGGCGATCGTCTCGACCATCGCGGCGCAGCATGGCGGGCGGCTGGAATTTCACCGGGCAACGGAGGGGCTGGAGGCGCGCCTGGTGCTGGCGCGCACGTGGGCGTGACCTAGGGTCACGGGAACCGGCCCAGCAAATCTTGCGTTTTGACTGCATATCCGCATTCGGAACCCAATGAAAGGCCTTGGACCATGACCCGCACCGCCCCCCGCATCGCCCGCCTTGCAGTGGCCGGCAGCGTCGCGCTGCTGACGGCCATGCCCGCTCTGGCTGCCAGCCGTCCCGACCAGCCCGTCCAGGGCTGGAGTGCGATGCAGGGCACCGATCCCGCCACGCTTCTGGACGACGTGCAGACCATGCCCGTGTCGGAACTGGCGGTCGAGGATCAGCCCTATTGTGCCACCGACGACGAGATCGCCAAGACGCTGGCCAAGGACTTCAACGAACGTCCCGTGGACACGGCCGGGGCCGGCGGGACCGAGTTGTGGGGGTCCGATCAGATGGGAACCTGGACGCTGGTCGCGGCGCGCGCCGATGACACCAGCTGCATCATCGCCTCGGGCATCGGCTACAGCGACCAGAAGAACGCGGCCCTGTTCTATCGGACCGCCGGCCTCTGATCAGCCGACACGGCGCAGGAAGGCGCGGGTCCGGTCGTCCTGCGCGCGCCCGAACATCTGTTCGGGCGGTCCCTGTTCAACGATCCGGCCGCCTTCCATGAACACGACCCGATCCGCGATTTCTCGGGCGAATTGCATCTCGTGGGTCACGATCAGCATCGTCTGACGGCCGTCGGCGATGCGTCGGATCAGGTCCAGTACCTCGCCCACCCATTCCGGGTCCAAGGCGCTGGTCGGTTCGTCGAATAGCATCAGGTCGGCGTCCAGCGCCATGGCGCGGCCGATCCCGACCCGCTGCTGCTGACCCCCTGACATGGCCGCCGGATAGCTGTCGCCACGATCCGCCAAGCCGATCTGTGACAGGATGTCATCCGCCTTGGCCCGCGCCTTAGCAGCCGGCCAGCCGCGTACGGTGGTGAGGCCTTCCATGATATTGGCACGCGCCGTCTTGTTGGCGAAAAGCGCATAGTTCTGGAACACGAAGCCGGTGCGTCGGCGCAGGGCCAGAACGTCGGCACGGCTGGCGCGCGCGGCATCCACGCTGAGATCACCCAGCCGGATGATCCCTTCATCGGGACGGTCCAGATAATTCAGGCAGCGCAGCAGCGTCGATTTTCCCGTCCCCGAGGGTCCGATGATCGCCACCCGCTCTCCGGGCTCCAGGCACAGGTCGATGCCGTCCAGCACGGTGTTCTGGCCAAAACGCTTGACCAGCCCGGTGATCTCGATCTGGCATTTCATCGCGCCACCGCCTTTCCAAGACGCATCTCCAGCCGGCGTTGGCCCACCGACAGGGTTTCCACGATCACCCAGTAGAACAGGGCCACCACCAGGAACGCCTCCAGATAAAGAAAGCTGCCAGCCGCCTCTTTCTGGGCCGCGCCCATCATCTCGGTCACGCCGAGCGTGAAGGCCAGCGAAGTGCTTTTGATCATGTCGATGAAATAGTTCATCAGCGTCGGCGCCGCCGTCCGGGCCGCCTGCGGCAGGATGATCCGCCGCAAAAGCTGGCCCTGGGTCATGCCAATGGACTGGGCCGCCTCCCATTGGCTGCGGTCGACGCCTAGGATCGCGCCACGGATGCTTTCTGCCATATAGGCTGAAAAATGCAGCGTCAGTCCGATGATCGCCGCCGTGACGCCGTTGATCCCGGTCATCGCCGGCACCATCTGCGGCAGGCCGAAATAGAACAGGAACAGTTGCACCAGCAGCGGCGTCCCGCGGAAAAAGCTGATGAACACCGCAACCACGCGGTCCAGAACCGGTACGCGCAACACGCGGACGATGGCCAGTATCGCGGCCAGCGCCAGTGCCGCGATCATGGCCACGATGGCCATGAACAGCGTCAGCGGCACGTAATTCGCGATCACCGGCACCAGGTCCAGCATATAGGCGGTGTCCAGCGGCCTCATCGCTTATTCGGTCGCAGCTTCGGCCGTCTCAGACCCGGCGCCACCTTCGGCGGGGGCGGTCACATCCGCGTCCAGCCATTTCTGAGAGATCTCGGCCAGCGTGCCGTCGTCCTTCAGCGTGGTGATGGCGGCGTCGACGCGGTCGCGCAGGGCCTGGCCTTCGGCGTCGTTGCGGAAGGGCAGGGCGTTGCGGATCTCGGAAAACGGCTGGCCGGCCAGCGCCAGCGGCAGCGGGCTTTCCTTGATCACCTGCGCCGAGGAGACGCGGTCCATCACGAAGGCATCGACCCGGCCCAGGGCGGTGTCCTGCTCGATGTTGCTTTCATAGGTGCGGATGTCGATCTCGTCGGCATAGGGCAGCTCGCGCAGCAGCTGTTCATAGTTGGACCCCAGGTTCACCGCGACCGAGCGGCCCTTGAGGCTTTCCGGACCGGTGATCTCCTCTTCGTTGCCGGCCTTCACGACCACCTGCGCCCCGTCATAGACATAGGGCTGGGTAAAGGCGAACTTGGCCTCGCGCTCGGGCGTGATGGTGATCTGGTTGGCGATCGTGTCGATGCGCCCGGATTCCAACGCGCCGACCAGCCCCGAAAACGACATGGTCACGAATTCGACCTCGTCGCCGGTTTCCTCGGCAATGGCGTTCAGGAAGTCGACCTCGAAGCCCTGCAGCTCATCCGCGCGGGTAAAGGTGAAGGGGAAATAGCCCCCGGACATGCCCACGCGGATCGTGTCGGCGGCGGCGGGCAGGGCGGTCGTCAGGGCCAGAACGGCGGCGACGGCGAGGTTGCGCATCGGAATTCTCCTTTGTGTTCTTGCCCCTTGAGGTGCGGGTCCGGCCGGAGGATCGCAAGCGTCAGCGGGGAAATAAGAACCGCATCGCCGCCCCGCGCCGTCCCGAGGGAAGGGCATGTCACGGGTAACGGCAGGACCGGAACATCGTTCCCGCCGGCCGTCGCCTTGCCCGATGTTTGCGGCGGGCCGGGTTTGCGGGGGCTAGGTCTTGTTGACCATCGCCTTGATCGCGCCGACATGGGCGGGGGCGGCGGCCAGGGCATCCGCGGCCAATGCCTCGGCGGCGGACAGCAGGTCGGGCCCCGGCAGGATGCGGTCGATCAGGCCCCAGGCCAACGCCTCGGGCGCCTCGATCCGGGCGCCGGCCATCAGGATCATCTTGGCACGGGCTGGCCCGACCAGCCGCGCCAGCCGGACCGGATCGCTTGGCTGCGGCAGGAAGCCCAGCTTCATGACCGGATAAAAGAACCGTGCCTCGGGGACGGCCAGGCGGATGTCGCAGGCCAGGGCCATGCCGAAGGCGCCGCCAGCCAGCGTGCCGTTCAGCGCCGCGATGGTCAGGCAGGGCATCGCGGCCAGGCGCGCCGACAGGATCTCCCATTCCGGCGCGGTGGCCAGCCCGGCACGTGCCTCGTCCAGATCGGCCCCGGCGGAAAAGACCTTGCCCGTGCCCGACAGGATCACCGCCTGCGCCCCGGCGGCGGCGGCCCGGTCCAGGGCTGCAGTCAGGTCGCGCAGCATTGCGCCGGTCAGCGAATTGGCCTTCTCCGGGCGGTCGATCGTCAGCAGGGACAGACCCCCGCGCTGCTGGCTTCGGATCACGACTTGTTCCCTTTCCCTTTCAGCGCCACTGTGTCAGGAATGCCACGGACTCCTCCGATTGCGAAAGGTATCTGCCATGTTCCGCTCCCTTTCAACCTCGGCCATCGCGCTGGTTCTGGGCGCGGCCCCGGTGCTGGCCGATGTCACCCCCGCCCAGGTCTGGGACAATCTGCGCCAAGGCTACGAGGAGATGGGCTATCAGGTGCAGGTGGGCGATGAGCAGGCCTCGGGCGACAGCCTGACGCTGAGCGACATCACCCTGCGCTCGGCCGATGCGGACGCGGCGGATGCCAGCATTTCCGTGCCCGGACTGGTCTTGCAGCAGCAGGGCGGCGATGTGCGATCGGTCGTCGAAGGACCCATCAGCACCCAGATGCGCGACACCGATTCCGACGGCGAGGAAGTGGGCTTTGCCCTGGCCATCGAGGTGCCGGGCAACGAGATCATCTCCTCCGGCACCCCCGAGGAGATGGAGCATCGCTTTACGATGCCCACGTTGACGGTGGAAGGGCGCGCGCTGGATACGACGAACGAGACGCCGGTCAAGGTGACCGTCACCGACATCCAGGGCCGCCAGACCAGCCGCCGCGCCGCCGACGGCAGCAGCGAACAGTCGACCGAGGCCACGGCCGCCGCCGCCGATCTCTCCATCACGGCTGAGGGACCGTCCGAGGTCGAAGGCGCCTCTGGTGCCACCGACAGCTTTGCGGCGACCGTCAGCATCAAGGATCTGGCAGTCGCCGGCACCGGTTCCGCACCGGGCGGCGAGATCGACTTTGCCTCGCAGCCCGAGGCTGCCCTTGCGGCGGGTTTCGCGGGCCAGGGCACCTTTACGATGGGCGCCCTGTCCGGCAGCTTCCAGTCCAGCACCACCGATGAGGAAGGCCTGGGCCAGGACAGCGAAGGCAGCTTTGCGGCCGACAAGGCCAGCGTGGCCGTGGCGATCAGCGACGACGGCCTGACCTACGAGGCCAGCGCCGCCGGTATCGAGACGCGGATCACCTCGTCCGAGATGCCCTTCCCGCTGGCCTATGCGGTCGAGGAGAACGCGTTCCGGCTGGCCTTTCCGACCGTCGCCTCGCAGGAGGAACAGCCTTTTGCCCTGTCCTATGCCCTCAAGGGGCTGACCCTGGACGACGCGATCTGGCAATCCTTCGACCCCGAAAACAGCCTGCCGCGCGATCCGGCCAACCTGACCCTGGACCTGGAGGGCATGGCGGTTCTGGCGCAGAGCTTCCTGAACCCGGACTTTGCCGAGGGCGAAGAGACGCCCCAGATGCCGATGTCGCCCCGCAGCCTGACGATCAACGACCTGTCGCTGAACGCCCTGGGCGCGAATGCGGAACTGGACGGGCAGCTGACCTTCGGCGACGATCCCAGCCAGCCGGTGGGCACGATCACCGGGATCTTCTCGGGGATCAACGGGCTGATGGACAACCTGGTGGCCATGGGCCTTGTGCCGCAGCAACAGCTGATGGGCGCGCGGATGATGCTGGCGATGTTCGCCCGTCCGGTCGAGGGCCAGCCCGACCAGCTGCAGACCGAGCTGAAATTCGTCGAGGGCGGCTCGATCTACGCCAACGGCCAGCAGGTCAAGTAACCGCCCCGTATCGGGGCTTGGGGCCGGGGGGCATCTTCCGGCCTGTTCCATTGTGGCACCATAGCACGAGAACCGCATGAGCCTGAACCCCACCGATCCCGACCGATTGAAGAACCTGGCCGAGGCGCTGGTGCAGGCGGCCCGGCAGGCCGGCGCGGATCAGGCCGATGCCCTGGCGGTGGATGGCCGTTCGGTCGGGATCGACGTGCGGGCCGGCGGACTGGAACAGGCCGAGCGGGCCGAGGGCGTCGAGATCGGCCTGCGCGTGCTAATCGGCGGCCGTCAGGCCGCGGTGTCGTCGTCGGATCACGGGGCGGATGCGATCGCGCAGATGGCGGCGCGCGCCGTGGCCATGGCGCGCGAGGCGCCGGTGGACGACAACTTGGGTCTGGCGGACCCGTCGCAACTGGCCGTGCATCGCGATGCGCAGGACCTGCAGATCGCCGAAGAGGCGGCCGAGCCCGAACCCGCCGCCCTGCAGGACATGGCCCTGCGTGCCGAGGCGGCCGCGCTGTCGGTCACGGGCATCTCTCAGGTAGAGAGCGCCAATGCCAGCTACAGCCACCGGCGGATGTGGCTGGCGGCCTCGAACGGGTTTTCGGGCGGCTACACCCGCACGGGCCATGCGCTGTCGGCGGTGGCGATCACCGGCGAGGGGCTGAGGATGGAGCGGGATTATGCGGGTGAATCCCGTGTCTTTGCCGCCGATCTGCCCAGCCCGGAACAGATCGGGTTGCTGGCCGCCGAACGCACGCTGGCCCGGGCGGGCGCGCGCAAGCCGCCGACGGGCGCGTTTCCCATCCTTTATGACAGCCGCGTCTCGGCCTCGCTGATCGGGCATCTGCTGGCGGCGGTGAACGGGTCGGCCATCGCCCGCGGCGCCAGCTGGCTGCGGCGCGACCTGGGCGAGGCGGTGCTGCCTGCGGGCATGGACCTGACCGAGGACCCGCTGCGCCCGCGCTATCCCTCGTCGCGCCCCTTCGACGCCGAGGGGCTGCCGACGCGCGCGCGCAGGATCGTGGCGGCGGGCGTGCTGCAGGGCTGGACGCTGGACCTGGCCACGGCGCGCAAGCTGGGGATGGAGAGCACGGCCTCGGCGGCGCGCGGACTAGCCTCGGCGCCCGGACCCAGCCACAGCAACGTGATCCTGTCGCCGGGCCACTTCAGCCAGAACGAACTGATCGCCCAGATGGGGCGCGGCCTGGTCGTGACCTCGATGCTGGGGGCGTCTGTCAACGGCACCACGGGCGACTATTCCCGTGGCGCGGCCGGGTTCTGGGTGGAAAACGGCCAGATCGCCTATCCGGTCAATGAATGCACCATCGCCGGCAACCTGCGCGAGATGCTGATGACGCTGATCGCGGCCAATGACGCGCTGCCCTGGCGCGGCATCGAGGCGCCCAGCCTGCTGGTCGAAGGCATGACCGTTGCAGGGGCCTGAGGCCGACCTGCACCTGCTGGCCGAGGCCGCCGCCGAGGCGGGGCGGATCGCGATGCGCTTCTGGCGCCGGGACCCGGTCACCTGGGACAAGGACGATGGCGCCGGTCCGGTGACCGAGGCCGACCTGGCCGTCAACGACGCGCTGCAGGCCCGGCTGATGGGCGCCCGGCCCGATTACGGCTGGCTGTCCGAGGAAAGCGAGGCGGACCCCTCCCGGCAGGACGCCCGGCGGTGCTTCATCATCGATCCGATCGACGGCACCCGCGCCTTCATCGACGGGCAGGACGGTTTCTCGCATTCGCTGGCCGTGGCCGAGGGAGAGCGGATCATCGCGGCGGTGGTTCACCTGCCGGTGCTGGACCTGACCTATACCGCCTTTGCAGAAGGCCCGGCGCTGCTGAACGGCCGGCCCATCGCGCCGACCGACCGCGATATCGCGGGCGCCCGGGTGCTGACTTATAGGGCCGTCTCCGAGCTGCATCACTGGCGCGGGCCGGCGCCCGCCTTTCGGCGCGAGTTCCGGTCGTCGCTGGCGTGGCGGCTGTGCCTCGCCGCCGAGGGGCGGTTCGACGCGGCGCTGTCGCTGCGGGCGGCCTGGGAATGGGACATCGCGGCGGGCAGCCTGATTGCCGAACGCGCCGGCGCCCAAGTCAGCGATCGCCGGGGCCACCCGATGCGTTTCAACAGCACGCGGGCGCAGGTGGACGGGCTGGTCGTCGCCGGCCCGCGCCTGCACCGGCAGATGTTGGACGCCTTGGCCTAGAACAGCGGCGGCAGATCGAACGGGTCGGCGGCGGCAGGCTGGCGCGTGGCGATGGTCGCGCCGGGTCCCGACAGCGTCGCGATCTGCTGGGCCAGCAGCGATATCGCCTGGCCCGCCGCGTCCGCCGTCGCGGCGGGGGTCTGCGCCGCCATCGGGACCGAAATGTCAAAGCTGCGGGCATGGTTGGTGCCGCTGCCCGAGAGGCCGTCATCGGCCACGAAATACCGCCCGCTGAGCCGATAGACATTGTTGGTCTGGGCCAGGGCACGCTCGACCCGCACCTCCAGCACGCGGGCCGGGGGTTCGGCCAGAGGCCAGGGCTCGCCGATGACGGTGGCGCCCGAAACCTCGCTGATCGCCCGCGCGAGGGCGATGGTGAAGGCGCGCGAAGGGGTATCGGCCCAGAGGTTGTCGGGGTTCGACCGGACCGCACCGTCATCGGTCTGGAAGGCCACCTCCTGGTCCGAGGCGTAATCGGGCAGCGACACGTCCTTCAGTTCAGCCGTGCCGAGGCGGTTGGCGACGCTGATCCCGGCCGTCGGCGGGTCGATCAGGTAGCGGCCGGTGTCTTCCGGATTCGAGCAGGCGCCCAGCAGGGTGGACCCCAGCAGGGCGATCAGCGGCAGGCAAAGCGGGGCAGCGGGCAGCGTCATGTCTATCGTCCCAGAATGAAGGCGCGGGGGTTGCGCTCGATCAGCCGCGCGACCGAGCCGATGGAGGCGGTGGCCCGGCGCAGTTCGCGCAGCGCGCCAAGCAGTTCGTTATTGAAGGCAGACCGATCGCCATAGCTGGCGAACAATGTCTCGGCCCGGCCGGCGGTCGCCTGCAGGCGCTGGATCAGCTGCGGCAGCTGCTGGACCGAGGTCGCGATCTGGTCGGCAGCCGTGCTGGCGGAGTCCAATGCGCTGTTCAGGCTGCCGACGGCGTTGCCGTCACGCAGGTCGTTCAGCAGGCCGGCGGCGGCCTCCAGCACGTTTGACAGGTTCCGGGGCAACTGTTCGGCATCCTCGCTGCCCAGCATGGAGCGCAGGTCGGCCAGGATGCCCTCGGCCTGGGCGCTGATCTCGGCAAAGGCGAATTCCTCGACCGCGGCGGCGGCGGCGTCGATCTGGTCCACCATGCCCGGCACGTCGGTCGCGGCCTCCGTCACGGCGGTGAAGGCGGCCGAGGCTTCGTCCAGCATCCGCGCAAAGGTCTGGCCGCTGTCGGCCGCGCGCAGGTCGCCGGTGATGCCGCGGATGTCGGCAAGGGCACTGCCGCCTTCCTCGATGGCCTGACGCAGCGCGCCGGGGATGGCCCGCGTGTCCTGCGCGCTGGCAAGGGCCGTGATGCTGTCCAGCGTGTCGCGGGCGGCGTTCAGGACCTCTTCGATGGGCAGGTTGCCGATCCGCTCGACCAGCCCCTGGGCGCTGGCGGTGAAGTCGTCCAGGTCCCCCTCGACCGAGGGGATCAGCGGGTTCGGTCCGGTTTCCATGTCGATCAGGGCCGGTTCCGCGCCGGGAATCTGGACCAGCTCGACCATCAGCGAGGTGCCCAGGAAACCTGCGCTGGCCACGCGGGCCCGCAGGCCCGCAGCCACCTCCTCGGTCAGCAGGGCCAAGGCGTCCTCGGCCGTGGCATCGTCCGGCAATCCGATCCGGCGCGGCGAGATGGCCATCGTCACAAGCTGCCGGACCACGGGCGCGCCCTGTGCCTCGTCGTTTTCGACCGTTACCGCCAGATCGACCACCTGACCGACCCGCAGCCCCTGGAACTGCACGTCAGCCCCGCGCGACAGGCCCTGCAGCGAATCGTCGATCAGCATGCCCACGCGCAGCCGCTCGGCATCATCGCTGGCAAAAAGGGTGCTGCGGGCGGCGCCTTCGTCCGGCAGGACGGTATATTCATGCCCCGGCTCGACCGGGTTGCCGCCGCTGACGATGGTGTCGAAGGCGACGCCGCCCTGCAGCACCGACGAGAGCGAGTTCACGTTGAACGAGACCCCCTGCGCGCCAAGCGACAGCGAAAAGCCGGACGTGTCCCAAAAGACGCTGGCCGTGGTCAGGCGGCCGTCATGGGGCGCCTCGATGAAGGCATCCGCCAAGACCTGGTCATCGCCCGGTGCCAGGTGAATGTTCTCGACCCGGCCCACCTCGACGCCCCGGAACAGGACCGGCGCGCCTTCGTTCAGGCCGTCGGCGGTTTCCATCGACAGCGTCACCCAAGTGCCCGGCTGGTCGCTGCGGATCAGCGGCGGGCGGTCCAGCCCCACGAACCGCGTCGCATCCCCGGCGATCTGGGCGTCCCAGTAGCCCTCGATGAAGGCGCCGGTCAGGACCGTGTCGAGGCGTGTCACGCCCTGCGCCGTGACCTGCGGCCGCACGATCCAGAACGAGGCCTCTTCGTCGATATATTGCGCGACATCGGCATCCACGCGGATCGAGACGACCACGCGCGACAGATCCTCGGTGAACTTGACGCCCTCGACCCGGCCCACGGTGATCTCGCGAAAGCGCAGGGTGGTGTCGCCCGGGGTGATGCCCGTGGCGTCCGCGAATTCGACCTCGATCAGGCTGCCCCGGTCGCGGAAGGAATTCCAGGCGATGGCAAGCGTCACCACCAGCGCCACGATGGGCACGATCCAGATGACGTTGACCCCCGCCTGCGCGGCGCGCGCAGCGGTCTTGCGCACCGGGCTGGCCGGTTTCAGGGGCGGGGGGCTGTCGGTCATCGCGTCGTGGTCCTTGGCGGTCGTGGGAGTGTCCGGTGTCAGTCGCTCTTGCTGCGCAGGGGAAGCCCTCGCCAGATCAGACGTGCGTCAAAGCTTTGCGCAGAAAGCATCGTGAAGGCAACCGAGACCGCGAAGGAGACCGCAGCAGGGCCGGGATGGATCGAGGCCACGAAGCCCAATTGCACCAGTGCCGACAGGATGGCGACCACGAAGACGTCGATCATTGACCAGCGGCCGATGAATTCGACCACTTCATAGACCTTCAGCCGGGTATGCGCCTGGTCGACCGTGGCAGGGCGCCCGGCGACGATGGCCAGCCAGGCGATGGCGATGAACTTGCCCACCGGAACGATGATCGAGGCCACGAAGACGATGATCGCGATGTCGTAGCTGCCGTGGTGGATCAGCTCGATCACCCCGCCGACGATCGTCGCCTCGGAGTTGCCGGCCAGTCCCGCGAAGGTCTGGGTGCGCATCATCGGAAAGAGGTTGGCGGGGATATAGGCGATCAGGCCGGCCAGCCACCAGGCCCAGACCGCCTGCAGCCCGCGCCGGTCGGGCGGTTTCAGATGGGCGCCGCAGCGGTTGCACCGCCGATGTTCCGCAGGCCAGACCCGGCCGCAGCTGTGACAGCCGATCAGCCCGGCGCGGTGGGCGGTCATGACCGGGCCCGCGTGATCGGCGTCCTGGACGCTCATGCGCCGGCCCCCCGGCGGGAGGCGGCGTCGAACTCTGTCCTCAGCCCGGCATCCTCGATCGCGTCCCAGATCGAGGTCTGGCACATGAAGGCGCGCGAGGCGAGATTGACGAAGATCAGGGCGCAGAAGGCCCAGAAGGCGGGCCCCAGATGGACCGTGGCCAGGCCCGCGACCTTGACCAGGGCGACGGCCGTGCCGATCACGAAGATCTCGGCCATGGACCAGGGGCGCATGATCTCGGACCAGCGGAAGGCGCGGGCGGCATGACGGAACGGGGGACGCCCCTGCGCCAGCGGGGCCAGGGTGTAGACCAGCAGGAAGGCCCGCGCGATGGGCAGGCCGATGATCATCGCCAGCACGGCCAGCACCAGGGGCAGCAGCACCCCTTCGGCAAAGGCCAGCGCCACGTCAAAGAGCGAACTGGCATTGCCGAAGCCCATGGTCGAGACTTCGAGGAAGGGAAAGAAGACCGCCCCCACCAGCAGCACCATGGAGGTGAAGGACAGGGCGATCAGCTGCGCAAAGGCTCCTTCGCGGGGCTTGGCCAGCACCGAGCCGCAGCGGATGCAGCGCGCGGTTTCGCCGGGGTCCATCTCTTCCTCGACATGCAGTGCGTCGCAGCGAGGGCAAGCGATCAAGCCCTGCCCGGTGGCCAGATCATAGTCCTGTTCGCGGTCATCCATGTCGGAAAGATAAACCAGCGGGGCCGTGGCGCAAGCGCAGGTGGTGCAGCGGCATCAAGATTTGCCCGTGACGCGACGCTAATGCCGCGATCCGGCCCGCGCGGCCGAGGTCAGGACCACCTGGCGGGGGCTGTTTCCGGCGTTGTGGCTGCTGTGCGTCAGCTTGAAGGACAGCGAGAGAAGATAGGAGCCGTCCTCGTAGCGGGTGCTGGTTTCCCCTTCCAGCTGCATCGAGAAGGCCTCGATCAGCTGGCTGCCGAGGCCGGTTCCGCCGCGTTGCGGCTGCTCGCCGGTGGAATTCTCGATCTGCAGAAGGCCCCGGCCGGGTTCGGGCGAGGTCAGCGACACGCGGACCCAAGGGGCACTGCCCGGCGCGTTGCCTGCGTATTTCAGAGCGTTGGTGAAGGCCTCGGTCGCCAGCAGGGTCAGCGGCACGGCCTGGTCGGGCAGCATGGTCAACGGCTGGATGTTCAGGTCCACCTGAAGATCGCGGCCCGCGCCGTGCGAGACATTCGTCAGCTGCGAGATGATGTCCGAGATCAACTGATCGGCCTCGACCGCGTCTAGCTGTTCGGCTTGGTAGAGGTTGCGATAGATCGTGGCCAGGGCCGCGACGCGATCCTGCACCGACCGCAGCACGCGCTTGGCATCGTCGTGCTGGATCAGCCGGCTCTGCATGTTGATGATCGAGGCGATCAGCTGAAGGTTGTTCTTGACCCGGTGATGGACCTCTTTCAGCAGGACCGTCTTTTCGGCCACTGCCTGTTCCATCGCCTCCTCGTCGCGGATGAGGATGCGGGCCATGTTATGGAAGGTCTGGCTGACATCCATGATCTCGGTCGGGGCGCCTTCCAGGACGGGGGGCGCGGTCTCGCGGTTGCCGATGGCAAAGCGGCGCATCTGCCCGCGAAGAACGGTGATGTGGCGCAGCACCAGCCGGAACACGGCGAAATAAGCCACCGCCAGCGACACCACCCACAGCGCCGTCGGCAGCAGCACGGCACCGAAGCGGGTCAGCTGGAAGACGCCGATGCCGGCGATGCGCGGGCTCCAGCTGCCCAAGGCATAGACCAGGCCGGGAACGACCGGCACCACCGTGAAGACGCGCGTCTCGCCGTTGTTGGCCTCTGCGCGGAAATTGGTCTCGCCCCGGCCCAGGAGGCTGACGAGGCTGATACCCTTGGGCAGCAACTGCTGGGAGTCGTCCGTGCCGCCGTCGGCATTGAGGATATCACCGAGATTGTTGAAGGTCAGGATCCGCGCGCCCTCGGTGCCGAAATCCATGGCATGGGTCGAACGCAGCAACTCCTGCGTCAGGGACAGGGCGGTGAAACCCAGAAGTTCGCGGTTCTGATAGAGGGGCTGCATCACGATCACGATCGGCTCGGCGCTGACGGGACCCGTGCTAAGTGCAGTGACGGTGGTCATCGGGGCCTGCAGGAAATCCTGCACGAAGTCCGCCCCCGAGAGGTCCAGGGGCAGCATCTCGCGCGGGGCCGAGGTGCATTCGACCACGCCGTGCAGCGGCACGAAGGCCGCATGGCGATAGGTCCCGCTGCGCTGGACGAAATTGCTGAGAAGCTCGGCGCACAGTTCCGGTCGGTCCAGACTTTCCAAAACGGCGGGGCCGAGCGCGTCGGCCGATCCAAGCGCGCTTTGCAGCAGCGCCCGTTCGCCCGCGGCCGCCGACGCGGTCCGCCCCAGAAGGGCGATTTCGGCGCTGCGTTCCGCCTCGCGCGAAAGGTGCAGGTTCTGGACCAGCGAGATCAGGCCGATGGGCAGGATCGCGACCGACAACAAGGCGCCGAGGCGAAAGCCAAGGCGCCGGGTGAAGTCCAGCCGGTCGGCGATCCGCCTCAACATCCCCGCCTCAGCGAGAACTGGAGTTGTTCTGCGCCATTACCGCAAGGGTGGCCTGATCGGTCATGTTCAGCTCTTCCCCTTGTTCAAGATGCAGCAACTCGGCCAATTTGCGGCGCCCGCGGTTGGCCCGCGACTTGACCGTGCCCACCGCGACACCGGTCATGTCGGCGGCCTCCTCGTAGGAAAATCCCGACGCACCGACCAGAATCAGCGCCTCGCGCTGTTCGTCGGGCAGCTTTTCGAAGGCAGTGCGGAAATCTTTCAGCGCCAGGCGACCGTCATGGTCGGGACGCGTGGCCTGGCGGGCCGCGTGGATGCCGTCGCTGTCGCTGACCTCGCGCTTGGTCTTGCGCCGCGCGGAATAGAAGGTGTTGCGAAGGATGGTGAACAGCCAGGCGCGCAGGTTGGTGCCCGCCTGGAACTTGTCCATGTTCGTCCAGGCCTTGACAATGGTGTCCTGCACCAGATCGTCGGCCGAGGCGCCTTCACGGGTCAACGAAAGTGCAAAAGCCCGCAAGGCGGGCAGGTGATCCACCAGCTGGTCGCGAGGGTGGGGCGTTGCTGATTGGGTCATACGAGCTCGTTACCATGGCACAAGGAGAAGCTGGAATTGCAAGGTCGGGAAACAATCATCCCTGGTCCTGCAGCTTCTTGAGCAGTTCGAGAAACCGGTCGGGGATCTCGTCAGTGGCGTCTTGTTCGTAAACCCTCTTGAGGTTCTCATCGATTTGCTTTTCCACTGCCGCTCTCCGACGGTCGTCTCGTTTGGGTGTCATATTCGTGTTAGTCCCGACATTCTTGTGCGCACTGGATGCAACCGATAGGGGGTCAAGATGGTTCCTTGCAATATGCGAATTAAGAGGACTGCGTGATGACAGCTGCCGACCTGGCCCAATCCATCGGGCGCGAACTTCCGTTCCTGCGCCGCTACGCCCGCGCCCTGACAGGCAGCCAAAGCGCCGGCGACAATTATGCCGCCGCGACGCTGGAGGCGATCCTGACGGACCGGTCCGTGCTGGATGGCGAGGATGACCTGCGCATTGCGCTGTTCAAGACCTTCCACGTAATCTGGCAAAGCTCGGGCCAGCCGGTGGCCGATGCCGACATGAGCACGCGCGAAAAGCGGGCCCAGGACCACCTGCGCGGGCTGACGCCCAACTCCCGCGAGGCGCTGCTGCTGCGCACGATCGAGGAGCTGCGCACCGACCAGATCGCCCGCGTCATGCAGGTGGAGCCTTCGGAAGCCGAGGAGCTGGTGCAGATCGCCCTGAACGAGATGGGCAGCTCGCTGCGCGGCAAGGTCATGGTGATCGAGGACGAGATGATCATCGCCATGGATATCAAGGGGATCGTCCAGGCCATGGGCCACGAGGTGACGGGCGTCGCCCGCACCCATACGGCGGCCATCGAACTGGCCGGCAAGCATCGCCCGGACCTGATCCTGGCGGATATCCAGCTGGCCGACGGGTCGTCCGGCGTGGATGCGGTCAACGAGCTGCTGTCCAGCATGGGCGACATCCCGGTGATCTTCATCACCGCCTTCCCCGAGCGACTGCTGACCGGTGACCGCCCGGAACCGGCCTTCCTGATCTCGAAACCCTACAGCGAGGAGCAGGTTCGTTCGGCCGTCAGCCAAGCGATGTTCTTTGCCTCGACCGAGGGTCTGGAGGTCTGAGGACCTTCTGGCGGAATTGCCAAGGGCGCCCCGATTGGCGCCCTTTCATTTGCGCTTCTCGGCCAGCAGTTCGTTGAAGCCCCGGCGGGCCTCGCGCGCGGCCTGCAGGCGGCGGCGACGCGCCAGTTCCACATTGATCAGCGCACCCACCAGCACCGAAAATCCCGCCAGATAGAACCACATCAGCAGCGCGATCACCGTCCCGATCGAGCCGTAGATGCGGTTGTAGCTGTTGAAGCTGCTGAGATAGGCCGAAAAGGCGATCGACCCCGCCGACCACAGCACGGCCGCGAACAGCGCACCCCAGGTAAAGATCGGCGTCCGGGGCGTCTTCACGTTGGGGCCATAGCGGTAGAGGATGCCGATGGTCAGGATGACCAGCAGGAACATCCCGGCCCAGGGCAGGGCGGTGACCAGCCAGGATCTGACAGGCGCAAAGACGAAGAAGTTCAGCACCAGCGGCACGAACACGATCGTGGCCAATCCGGCCAACGAGATGCCGACAATCACCAGCGTCAACGCATAGGCCAGAACAAAGCCGAAGATCGTCGAATGCGCGCGTACGCCATAGGCGGCGTTCAGCCCCCGGATCAGCGCATCCACCCCTGCCCGCGCCGCAATCGTGGCGATGAGAAAGGACAGGAACGAGGTCCAGCCCATCGAGGTCTGCCCGTTTGAGGTCAGCGCGGTCACCTGGTCGTCCACGATCTCGGACGCGCCGCTTGGCAGGAATTCATGCGCGACGTCCAGATAGGTCATGACGACCAGCGGATCGAACCACAGGCTCCAGAGGGCGATGATCGCGGCCAGGCCCGGAAAGACGGCGAACATGGCATAGAAGGCTACCCCCGCCGCGATCAGGGTCATGTGCGTCTTGTCCATCCGTTCAAAGATGGAGGCCCAGAACGAGCCGATCTCGCGCATCCAGTCCAGCATCCGGCCCCGCTTCACGTTTCCATCAGCATGGGGTGCGGCAGCCGGGCGTGCAAGGCTGCCGTCAGGTCGTGGCGAAGCGCGCCCAGACCGCCTCTTCGCCCAGCTTGGCGACAAAGGCGGCATGCGCCTCGGCTTCGGCGGCGGTCAGGCGGGGCGGCAGGGGCCGCGGGCGGGGCAGACGCGGACGGGAGGGGCCTTCGCTGCCCAGGCCCGCGCCGGCGGCCGCGGTGCCCGGCTCGTCCAGCACCAGGTCCGGCTGGCGGCCGCCGATTAGTTCCAGATAGACCTCGGCCAGCAATTCGCTGTCCAGAAGCGCGCCGTGCAGGTCGCGCCCCGAATTGTCGACGCCGAAGCGACGGCAGAGCGCGTCCAGCGTGGCCGGAGAGCCGGGAAACTTTTCCCGCGCCAGCATCAGCGTGTCCAGCGCCCGCGACCAAGGCAGGACGGGATGCCCGGCCCGCCTCAGCTCGGCGTTCAGGAATTTCATGTCGAAGGCGGCGTTGTGGATCACCAGCCTGGCGTCGTCGCTAATGAAGTCGATGAAGCCTGCGGCGATTTCCGCGAATTTCGGCTTGTCGCGGAGGAAGTCGTCGCCCAGGCCGTGGACGTCGAAGGCCTCCTTGGGCATCGACCGTTCCGGGTTGATGTAGACGTGGAAGGTCCGCCCCGTCGGAAGGTGGTTGATCAGCTCCAGCGCGCCGATCTCGACGATGCGGTCGGCACCCTCCGCATCGAAGCCGGTGGTTTCCGTGTCCAGAACGATCTCACGCATGGGAAGTGACCTCCTTGACGATGCGGGCAACGGCCGCACGGGCCGCGTCGGGCGTATCGGTGGGGATGATCCAATCCGCCCGCGCCCGCTTTTGATCGTCTGGCATCTGGCGTGCAAGGATCAATTCCAGCATTTCGGCCGTCATGCCCGGCCGCGCCAGGACCCGCGCATGCTGCGTCTGTGCATCGGTCGAGACGACGGCCACGCCGTCCAGCTGCGGCGGCGACCTGCCTTCGAACAGCAGGGGGATGTCCAGCACGACCAGCGGCGCGTCGGAATATCGCGCGATGAACTGCTGCCGATCCTGCGCCACGAGGGGATGGACCAGCGCCTCCAGCCGGGTCAGGGCACCCGGATCGGCGGCCAGCGCATGTTTCAGCGCCCCACGGTCGATGCAGCCGTCGCGCAGTGCTGCGGGAAACGCCGCCGCCACAGGGCCGACCGCAGCTCCGCCGGGCGCATAAAGGCGATGAACCGCGTCGTCGGCATCCCAGACCGGGTGGCCCAGATCGCGGAACATCTGCGCCGTTGTCGATTTTCCCATGCCGATGCTGCCGGTCAGGCCAAGCCGAAAGCTCATCCCAAGGCGACCCGGCGCGCCTCGTCATCGACATCGGGACGGTGGCCGAACCAGCGCTCGAACCCCGGTGCGGCCTGGTGCAGCAGCATCCCCAGCCCGTCCACGACCTGGCAGCCCCGTGCCTGCGCCTCGGCCAGGAAGGGCGTCAGCAGCGGTGTGTAGACAAGATCCGTGACCAGCGCCGTGGGCGACAGCGCATCCAAGGGCACCCGCAGCGGCTGCTTGCCCTCCATCCCCAGGGAGGTGGCATTGACCACCGTCGTCGCGCCGTCCAGCATGTTGCCGACCTGGGCCCAGTCATAGACGACCAGCCGCGCCCCGAATTCCGCCTTGATCTGCTCGGCCCGCAGGCGGGTGCGATTGGTGATCCTCAGCTCCGGGACACCGCTGTCCAGAAGCGACGCCACCACGGCGCGTGCCGCCCCGCCGGCCCCGATGACCGCTGCCGGGCCCAGATCCGGCTGCCAGTCCGGCGCGTTCTGGCGCAGGTTCGCGATGAAGCCGTATCCATCCGTGTTGTCGGCGTGGATCTTGCCGTCGGGTCGAAAGATCAGCGTATTGGCGGCCCCGATCAGTGCCGCGCGGTCGGTCACCGTGTCGGCCAGCGTCAGCACGGCTTCCTTGTGCGGGATCGTGACGTTCGCCCCGACAAAGCCCGCGCGCGGCAGGATGCGAAGAACCTCGGCCAGATGCTCGGGCATGACGGGGATCGGGATGTAATGCCCCGCAAGGCCATAGCGCCCGAGCCAATGCGCATGAAGCCGGGGCGAGCGCGAATGCGCGATGGGCATGCCGATGACCCCGGCCAGGGGGACGTGGCTGATCTGACTGGCAGGAAAATCCTCGGTCATCTTCGCTTTGTCATGTGCCCCGGGGTCAGGGCCCCGTCCGCCGCCCAGACTAGGCGGCATGTTCCTGAGAAAAAAGACCCAACCGCGATTTTTGCCGCAGCTTTGATGGTCTGGGGGCACGGAGGACCGTTCTGTGGACAGTTTCATGGAGGAATCGGGCCGGCGCCTGGTGGCAAGTCCGTCAAGGCCTTTCAGGGACTGAATCTCGCCTTGGACAAAAGAAGAACGGGAGCCTGTTCTCCACAAGTGGACAAGATGAAACCTGCAGCCACCCTTTTTGTGGACAAATTCGGGGCAGGATCATTATCCGCAAGATTATCCACACAGGAGGTATTTGTTTACAAATAATTTTCCGCCTGCGCGGCCGTTTGACCACAAGGTTGTCCACAGGCACTGATTCTGAGGAAATCGCGGTGAACAACGCGACGATCCCGCTATCCACAGCCCCTACTTCAACAACATTTCCTTCTTTATCCTTTTTATTTAAGTGGAGGAGAGTGAGGTTCCGATGATCGACTGGCTGCCCGTGATCTATCCCTACGTGAAGGCGTTTCACGTCATGGCAGTCATCTCCTGGATGGCCGGCCTGTTCTATCTTCCCAGGCTGTTCGTCTATCACGCCGAACGGCGTGGTGAGCTGGCCGAGCCGGTCGGCAGCTTTGTCATCATGGAGGACAAGCTGCTTCGCCTGATCATGAACCCGGCGATGATCGCCACCTGGATCAGCGGCCTGACGCTGGTGATGACGCCGGGAATCGTCAGCTGGACGATGATCTGGCCCTGGGTGAAGGCGGCGGCGGTGCTGGGCATGACC
The DNA here is from genome assembly GCF_048538155.2 of Paracoccus sp. T5. Lineage (GTDB taxonomy): Bacteria > Pseudomonadota > Alphaproteobacteria > Rhodobacterales > Rhodobacteraceae > Paracoccus. The sequence continues at coordinate 67,195 of NZ_CM135809.1, read as the reverse complement.
TGGTTTCACATGTGGTGCGCACGGGAGCGCCGGAATCTCGCGGCCGAAAGGCCGCAGACCGGACGGACCTACAGGCTGATGAACGAGATTCCGACGCTGCTGATGGTCGCCATCGTCAGCGCCGTCATCGTCAAGTTCTGATCGAAAAGATTGACTCGTGGCGGGCGGGGGCTTATCTGCGCCGCAACCCCGGCCGTCCGGTGCGGGATTCTCCGAACACATCTCCTGTGCCGCCCCATGAGTGGCGCGGCCGAAAGTTTGCGCCAATATGACCGAAGAACGCCTCAACCTGTCCGAGCTGAAGGCCAAGAGCCCCGCTGATCTGCTGTCCATGGCGGAAGAATGGGAGATCGAGAACGCCTCGACCATGCGCAAGGGCGAGATGATGTTCTCGATCCTCAAGGAGCATGCCGAGGAAGGCTGGGACATTGGCGGCGAAGGCGTGCTGGAGGTTGTCCAGGACGGATTCGGCTTCCTGCGCTCGACCGAAGCCAACTATCTGCCCGGTCCGGATGACATCTATGTCAGCCCGGACATGATCCGGCAGCATTCGCTGCGCACGGGTGATTCCGTGGAAGGTGTGATCCGTGCGCCGGGCGAGAACGAACGCTATTTCGCGCTGACCAAGGTCGAGCGGATCAATTTTGAGGATCCCGAAAAGGCGCGCCACAAGGTCGCCTTCGACAACCTGACGCCGCTTTATCCCGACGAGCGGCTGAAGATGGAGATCGAGGATCCGACCCTGAAGGATCGCAGCGCCCGGATCATCGACCTGGTGTCGCCGATCGGCAAGGGCCAGCGTTCGCTGATCGTGGCCCCGCCCCGGACCGGCAAGACCGTGCTGCTGCAGAATATCGCGCATTCGATCGAGAAAAATCATCCGGAATGCTATCTGATCGTGTTGCTGATCGATGAGCGGCCCGAAGAAGTCACCGACATGCAGCGCAGCGTGCGGGGCGAAGTCGTTTCGTCGACCTTCGATGAACCGGCCAGCCGTCATGTGGCCGTGTCCGAAATGGTCATCGAGAAGGCCAAGCGCCTGGTCGAGCATAAACGAGATGTGGTGATCCTTCTTGATTCGATCACCAGACTTGGTCGTGCCTTCAATACCGTGGTGCCAAGCTCGGGCAAGGTGCTGACCGGTGGTGTCGATGCCAACGCCTTGCAGCGCCCCAAGCGTTTCTTCGGCGCTGCGCGTAACATCGAAGAGGGCGGCAGCCTGACCATCATCGCGACCGCGCTGATCGACACTGGATCGCGCATGGACGAGGTGATCTTCGAGGAATTCAAGGGCACCGGAAACAGCGAGATCGTGCTGGACCGCAAGGTGGCCGACAAGCGCGTCTTCCCTGCCATGGACATCCTGAAGTCCGGCACACGGAAAGAGGAATTGCTGGTGGACAGCAAGGACCTGCAAAAGACCTATTTGCTGCGCCGGATCCTCAATCCCATGGGAACGACCGATGCGGTCGAGTTCCTCATTTCGAAGTTGAAGCAGACCAAGAGCAATGCCGAGTTCTTCGACTCGATGAACGCCTGACGAGGCAGCGATGGACCTTATCTTTGCAGAGGCCACCCCGCCCGGGCGGGGGGGCGTTTCCGTCATCCGGCTGAGTGGCGATGGAGCCCGGGCAGCGGCGGAGAGCCTGGTCGGGCCCATGCCGCAGGCGCGCCGCAGTTATTTTCGGGATCTGACCGAAGGTGGCGAACCTGTTGATCAGGTGCTGGCCCTCTGGTTCGCAGCCGGTGCAAGTTTCACGGGTGAAGAAGTTGCCGAACTGCATCTGCACGGCGCACCGGTTGTGGCGCGGCGCGTGGCCGTCGCGTTGCAGAACCTGGGCGCGCGGGTGGCCGATGCCGGGGAATTCACCCGTCGCGCTTTCCTGAACGGCCGCATGGATCTGGCGGAAATCGAAGGCTTGGGCGATCTTTTGGCAGCCGAGACCGAGTCGCAGCGAAAACTCGCCCTGCGTGCCGCAGGCGGTGAGATGGCGCGGCGTGCCGAGGCGTGGCGCGACCTGCTGATCGAAGCCGGTGCGCTGGTGGAAGTCACCGTCGATTTTGCCGATGAAGATGTTCCCGATGAGGTGCCGCCGCGCGTCTTTGACATCGTGACCGACCTTGTTCGGCAGATTCAGCGGGAGCTGGACGGGTTCGGCGCGGCAGAACGCGTCCGCCAAGGTTTCGAGGTGGCGATCATCGGTCCGCCGAATGCCGGAAAATCCAGCCTGATGAACAGTTTGGCCCGAAGGGACGTGGCTATCGTCTCGGAAGTTGCCGGTACGACCCGGGACGTCATCGAAGTCAGGATGGATCTGCAGGGCCTGGCGGTCACGCTTCTGGACACTGCCGGGATTCGGGAAGCTGGGGATACGGTGGAAGCGGTAGGGATCGCGCGCGCGCGGGGTCGGGCTGAGGCGGCGGATCTGCGCATTCACCTTTCTCCGACCGCGGAACCGGTTGCTGGCATGTGGCAGGACGAGGATCTTCTGGTGCAGAGCAAAGCGGATCTGGCTGCATCATGCCCGGGACTGGCGATCTCGGCTGTCTCTGGTGAAGGTTTGGACCAGCTCATGCAGGCGGTTTTCGAGATCCTGTCCAATAGGTCAAGCAATGCAGGGCTGGTCAGCCACGAACGACAGAATGCTGAACTGCGTGACGCCAAGTCATCATTGGACGAAGTTTACGATGCACCTGTTGAACTGATTGCCGAGTCTCTGCGCCGGGCCAATGCGGCACTGGATCGACTTCTTGGCCGAATCGATGCAGAAGACTACCTAGACCGAATCTTTTCCTCCTTCTGTATCGGCAAATAGGAGTGCTTCACGTGAAACATTTTGATGTTGCCGTTATTGGAGCTGGTCATGCGGGGCTGGAGGCGGCAACCGCCGCGGCCCGAATGGGGTCTAAAGTTGCCCTGATCACCATGCGACGTGAAGATATCGGCACGCTGTCGTGCAATCCAGCAATCGGGGGCCTTGGAAAAGGGCATCTGGTCCGGGAAGTTGACGCTCTCGATGGGGTCATGGGGGGCATTGCCGATGCGGCCGGAATCCAGTTCAGGCTGCTGAACCGGCGCAAGGGGCCTGCCGTCCAAGGACCTCGGGCCCAGATGGACCGTCAAGCCTATCGTTCTGCAGCGTGGAACATCATCAGCACTTATCCGGGCATCACCTTGATCTTTGGAGAAGTGACAGGAATTCGTGAGATGGGCGGACGAATCCAAGGCTTCAATATGGCCGAGGGATCTTCCTATTCTTGTTCCGCCCTGGTTCTGACCACAGGAACCTTCCTGAATGGCGTGATCCATATCGGAGAGGTTAGCCGGCCGGCCGGCAGGTGGGGAGATGCGGCCGCGGTTGGTCTGGCAGACTCGCTACTTCAATTCGACCTTCCTCTGGGGCGTTTGAAGACCGGGACGCCGCCTCGCCTGGACGGTCGCAGCATCGACTGGTCGGCACTGGAACATCAGCCGGGTGACGAGGACCCGACACTATTTTCGTATCTTTCAGTGAAGCCGCCGCTGCGCCAGATCTCTTGCGGGATCACCCATACGAACGAAGCGACGCATGCAATCATCCGCGACAATATCCAGAAGTCGGCGATGTATGGCGGCCAGATATCCGGACGGGGTCCGCGATACTGCCCGTCGATCGAGGACAAGGTCGTGCGCTTTGCCGACAAACCGTCGCACCAGGTCTTTCTGGAGCCTGAAGGGCTGGACGACCCGACCGTATACCCGAACGGCATCTCCACCTCGCTGCCTGCAGATGTTCAGGAAGCCTATGTTCGGTCGATGGCGGGACTGGAGAAGGCTGTCATCGTGCAGCCTGGCTATGCGGTCGAATACGACTATGTTGATCCCAGGGCATTGGGTGGAACCTTGGGGGTCAAGTCCGTTGCAGGTCTTTATCTGGCGGGTCAAATCAACGGCACGACGGGGTATGAAGAGGCTGCAGCACAGGGGCTGGCGGCGGGTCTAAATGCGGCTCTGGAGGTCCAGGGTGGCGAACCGCAGCGCTTCAGCCGGACGAACAGCTACATCGGTGTCATGATTGACGACTTGGTCACGCGGGGAGTGACTGAACCCTATCGCATGTTCACGTCTCGGGCCGAGTTCAGGCTGACCCTGCGGGCTGATAATGCCGACCAGCGCTTGACGGAATGGGGACGTGCAGTCGGTTGCGTTGGCGAGGCGCGTTGGCAATCGTTCTCGCTGCGCCAAGATGCGTATGTTAAGGCGCGCCGCTCCTTGGAAGAACGGCGCCTGAGCTCGTCACAACTCGCAAAGGGCGGCATTACGGTTCGGCAGGATGGTCAGCAGCGCTCCCTGTTTACGCTCCTGGGTCTGACGGATATGGATCAGGATCTCCTTTCCCAAATTTCACCGGAAGTTGCGTCTGTGTCGGCCAGCACGCTGCAGCAACTTCGGAACGACGCCCTTTACAGCCAGTATACAGATCGTCAGGCGCGCGATGCGGATGCAATCAAGGCCAATGAAGATATCAGCCTTAGCCTTGAGCTTGATTACCGTTCTTTAGGAGGTCTCTCGGGGGAGCTGTCGCGTAAACTGGATGAACGACGGCCCGCGACCTTGGCGGATGCGGCTCGAATTGAAGGCATGACGCCGGCTGCGTTGGCTCTGCTTCTTTCGGCGCAGAAGATTTTCAGGCGGCGCAAGCTTTGAATGTTCCACGTGAAACAGAAGACAAGCTGCGCGAGTACGGGGACCTTGTGCGGAAATGGAATCCGCGCATCAATTTGGTAGCTGCTGGGTCTCTTTCCGATTTTGATGAACGTCATATTCGCGACTCGCTCCAGCTGGCGGAACTTGCCGATGCTCGAGGCGGCCATTGGGTAGATCTAGGCAGCGGCGGGGGCCTTCCTGGGCTGGTGACAGCCATTGCCTACGGGGACCGTCCGGTTAAGGTAACCCTCGTCGAGAGCGACAAGCGAAAAGCGGCCTTTCTCCGCACAGTTGCTCGACAACTCGACCTGCAGAAGGTCGATGTCGTCAACGCAAGGATTGAACAGCTTGCTCCTCTGCGGGCTGACTACATCTCAGCCCGCGCCTTGGCGCCCCTTCCGAAGCTTATCACAATGGTGAAACGCCACCTGTCCCCTGAGGGCGTGGCTTGGTTGATGAAGGGCCGGAACTGGAAAGAAGAACATCTTGAGGCAACCAAAGATTGTCGATTTGACATGACCGCTTTCCCCAGTAAGACAGAACCAGAAGCGGCCATCCTCAAGATAACCGGAGTCTCCGATGCGTGAGAAGCACATCATTGCCATCGCCAATCAAAAGGGAGGCGTCGGGAAAACCACCACGGCGGTCAATTTGGGTGCTGCCTTGGCAGCCGAAGGGCATAGTGTCATCCTGATCGACCTAGATCCCCAGGGCAATGCTTCGACGGGGCTTGGAGTCGAGGCCGATCGGCGTGAATGGACGGTCTATGATCTTCTGACAGGCGATGTCGATCTGGATGGTGCGGCCGTGCCGACACAGGTTCCAAACCTGTCCGTTGTGCCGTCGACGCCCGATCTTGCTTCGGCAGATGTCGATCTGGCACAGACGCCTGATCGCATGCGGCTGCTGGAGAAACAGTTGCAGACTGCTGCAACTGGCACCATCATTCTGATCGACTGCCCACCGGCTCTTGGTCTTTTGACCGTCAACGCAATGGTGGCGGCATCCAGCGTTCTTGTTCCGCTTCAGGCCGAATTCTACGCATTGGAGGGGCTGTCGCAGCTGTTGGGAACTGTCAAGCAGGTGCGCCAGGGCCCCAATCCGCGGCTCCGCATCAACGGCATCCTTTTGACCATGTCGGACTATCGCAACAATCTGGCCCAACAAGTGGAAGCGGACGCGCGCGAAACATTGGGAGACCTTGTCTATCCGACAGTCATCCCGCGCAATGTCCGTGTGTCCGAGGCACCGTCGCATGCGCAGCCGGTGCTGATCTATGATCCCTCGTCGAAAGGCAGCGTCGCTTACAAGCGCTTCGCTTCCGAATTCACTGCTCGCCTGAAACTCGTGCCGGAGGTGGCCTGATGTCTGACAGCAAGATCGCGAAGCGTGGCTTGGGCCGGGGGCTTTCTGCCTTGATGGCAGACATGGATCTGGGCCCGGAGCCGAAGTCTGCTGTAGGAAAAGACCGCACGCTGGTGCCGATCGAGCAGGTCACCGCCAATCCCGACCAGCCGCGCCGCAGCTTCGATCCGGAAGCGCTGCAGGAACTGGCGGCCTCGCTCAAGCAGCGCGGAATCCTGCAGCCGCTGATCGTTCGGCCACATCCGCAGGATGCCGGCCTGTTCCAGATCGTCGCAGGAGAGCGCCGCTGGCGTGCGGCGCAGATGGCGCAGCTGCATGAGGTTCCGGTCATCATCCGCGACATGTCGGATACCGAAGTCCTAGAAGTCGCGATTATCGAAAACATCCAGCGCGCCGACCTGAACGCGATCGAAGAGGCAGCATCGTTCCGCCAGTTGATGGACCGGTTCGGCCACACGCAGGAGCGGCTTGCAGAGGCCCTCAACAAGAGCCGCAGCCACATCGCCAACCTTCTGCGGCTTCTGAACCTGCCGGACACGGTTCAGGAGATGGTAAAGGACGGCAAGCTGAGTGCCGGTCACGCACGGGCCCTGATCACGGCGCCGGATTCCGCACAACTGGCGCGCCGTGTGGCGGAGAAGGGGCTCTCGGTTCGCGAGACCGAGGAAATGGTCCGAAAGCTGGCGCAGCCGCGTGCGGACAGGAACCCGCGGCACGGCCGGGCCGATGACAAGGATGCCGATACCCGAGCCTTGGAGGCCGACCTTACGGCACAGCTCAAGATGAAGGTGCAGATCAGTCCTACCGGTGCGGCAGCAGGCGAATTGACGATCGCCTATCGTGATCTGGACGAGTTGGAGCGCCTGTGTCAGCTCCTCGGAACTCAGGCCTGATACCAAATATAGTGTCCCATTTTACGTGATATACTAAACATGGGGCCTGGTGATCAAAAAGGCGGCCACTGCGGTGCATATCCCTGCTTGGCTTGCCACCACCCAGAGGGGCATCCCCGCGAACCATGACAGCAGGACGCCGCCGCTCATCGCACTGATGGCCCAAATCTTGGCCAAAGGGCCGACTGCGCCCCGTTCCTGCCACGCCCGGACCGGCGGCCCGTAGGTGGGGTGGTCCAGGATCCTTTGCTGCAGGACAGGAGAAGACCGCGAAAAGGCCCAGGCTGCGACCAGCAGAAACGGAACCGTCGGCACCACGGGCAGGGCGATCCCGATGATGCCCAAGACAACAAAGGTCCAGCCGATCGCCAGCCACATCCTGCGCCGCATCGTCAGGCCGCCAGTTCGCGCAGGATGGCGTTCAGCACCGGCCGTCCCGCGTCGGTGGCACGCACCCGGCCTTCGGCACGGGAGACCATGCCCAGGTCCTGCAGCGAGGCGATGGCGGCCTCGTCCAGCGGTTGCCCGGCCAGGCGGGCATATCGGGCCTCGTCCAGACCTTCGTTCAGTCGCATCGCCATCAGCAGATATTCCGTCGCCTGTTCGCCTGCGGGGATGAACTCGCGTGGCAGCTCGCCCGTTCCCTGCGCCTCCACCGCGTTCAGCCACGCACCCGGAGCCCGCAGCGCCTCGGTCGCCATCCGCCCTTCGGGCAGCGTCAACCTTCCATGGGCACCCGGTCCGACGGCGGCCCAGTCACCCTGGCGCCAGTAGACCAGATTGTGCCGGCTGGCTGCACCGTCCCGCGCGTGGTTCGAAATCTCGTAGCCCGCCATGCCAGCCGCCGCGCACAGGTCCTGCGTCTCGGCATACATGTCGGCCGACAGGTCATCGTCAGGCAGGTCGCGCAGCTTTCCGGCATCGGCACGCGCCCCAAAGGCCGTCCCGGGCTCGATCGTCAGCTGGTAGAGCGACAGGTGGTCGACGGCCATCGTCAGCGCCTCGCGCAGCTCGGCCCGCCAGGCAGCGCGATCCTGCCCCTGGCGCGCATAGATCAGGTCAAAGCTGACGCGGTCAAAGCTGTCCCGCGCCACGTCAAAGGCGGCACGCGCCTCTGCCACGGAATGCATCCGCCCAAGGCGCCGCAGGTCGGCGTCGTTCAATGCCTGGATGCCCATCGACAGCCGATTGACGCCAGCTTCGGCAAAGCCCCGGAAACGGGACTTCTCGACGCTGGTCGGATTGGCCTCCAGCGAGATCTCGATGTCGTTGACAAAGCCCCATCCGGCCCGGGCCGCGCGGATGACGGCATCCACCGTCTCGGGCTCCATCAGCGACGGGGTGCCCCCGCCAAAGAAGATGCTGCCCAGATGGCGTCCGGGCGTCTCTGCCGCCAGCCGGGCGATCTCGGCGGCCAGGGCATCGGCCCACCGGCGCTGGTCGACCCGATCCACGACATGGCTGTTGAAATCACAATAGGGACATTTCGAGGCGCAGAAGGGCCAGTGGACGTAAAGTCCAAAGCCGCCCGCCCGCCAATCCTCGCCACCGCCACTCATCCCCGGAACGCCGTCGCTTCGATCTCGATCTTCATCTCTGGGCGGATCAGCCCGGCGACCACCATCGTGGCGGCCGGACGGATCTGGTCCAGTGCCTCAGACAGGGCGGGCGCGATCTCATCGACCAGCGCCGCGTCAATGATCGTGTACTGCATCCGCACGATATCCCCGGGGGCGAACCCGGCCTGATCCAGAACCGCAAAAATCGTGGCAAGGCAGTTGCGCGCCTGCGTCGCCGCGTCCTCGGGCATAGTCATCGTGTCATAGTCGTAACCGGTGACGCCCGAGACAAAGCACCAGTCACCCTTGACGACGGCCCGGCTGTAGGCCAGCCGCGCCTCGAAGGTCGATCCTGCAGAGATCCTACGCAAAGGCGGCCTCGATCATCCTGGCCACGGCCAGCGCGCGGTGGCTGAGGCTGTTCTTCATCTCGGCGGTCATCTCGCCCAAGGTCAGCTGGTGGCCCTCGGGCTGGAAGATCGGGTCATAGCCGTGTCCTTCGGCGCCGCGCGGGGGCCAGACGATCTGACCTGGCAGCACGCCTTCGAAAACCTCGTCATGCCCGTCCGGCCACATCAGCACCAGCGTGCAGCGGAACTGGGCCAGCCGCGGGGCAGGGGCGCAGGCGTCTTCCAGGGCACGCCAAGTCCGCTCCATCGCCATGCCAAAGTCGCGGCCCTGCCCGGTTTCGGCCCAGTCCGCGGTATAGACGCCGGGGGCGCCCCCCAGGGCATCCACGCAGATGCCGCTGTCATCGGCCAGAACCGGCAGGCCCGTCGCCTCCATGGCGGCGCGGGCCTTGATGCGGGCATTGCCGATGAAATTGTCCTCGGTCTCGACCGGCTCCGCCAGGCCCGCTTCGGCGGCGCCGGCCACCTCGACACCGTAAGGCGCCAGCAGGGCCCGCATCTCGGCCAGCTTGCCGGCATTATGAGTGGCCACCAGCAGGCGCCTTTCGGTGAACTTCCTCATGCGAACACGGCCTTCTGCGCGGCCACCAGTTCGGCCATGCCCGTCTCGGCCAGGTCCAGCAGCTGGCCCATCTCGTCGCGCGAGAAGGTGGCGCCCTCGGCCGACATCTGCACCTCGATCAGGCGGCCGGCGCCGGTCAGGACGAAATTGCCGTCGGTGCCCGCCTCGCTGTCCTCGGCATAGTCCAGGTCCAGCAGCGGCTGGCCGGCATAGATGCCGCAGCTGACGGCCGCGACATGGTCGATGATCGGGTCAGTGGACAGCACGCCCGCCTTCAGCAGCTTGTTGACCGCCAGGCGCAGCGCCACCCAACCCCCGGTGATCGAGGCGCAGCGCGTCCCGCCATCGGCCTGGATGACGTCGCAGTCGACGGTGATCTGCCGTTCGCCCAGGGCGCTGCGGTCGATGCCGGCGCGCAGGCTGCGGCCGATCAGGCGCTGGATCTCCTGCGTGCGGCCCGACTGCTTGCCCTGCGCCGCCTCGCGGCGGTTGCGGGTATTGGTCGCGCGGGGCAGCATGCCGTATTCGGCCGTGACCCAGCCCAGGCCGGTACCCTTGAGGAAACGGGGCGGATTGTCCTCGATCGAGGCGGTGCACAGGACATGGGTATCACCACAGCGGATCAGGCAGGAGCCTTCGGCATGCCGCATCACCCCGGTTTCGATTGAAATCGGACGCATTTGGCTTAGATTCCGGCCTGAAGGGCGCATGACTTATCCTTTTCCTGAAGATAGCCTGCCCCATACCGCCCCAGGGCACAGTCACGCAACCCCGCGAGCCCGATGAGCCAAGAATCGCTGCTGAATGAGATGAACGACCGGTCCCGCGAAGTGTTTCGCCGGGTGGTCGAATCCTATCTGGATACGGGTGAGCCGGTGGGCTCCCGGACCCTGACGCGCGCGCTGTCCGAAAAGCTCAGCGCGGCGACGATCCGCAACGTGATGCAGGACCTGGAATTCATGGGCCTGCTGGACAGCCCGCATGTCTCGGCCGGGCGGCTGCCGTCGCAACTGGGCCTGCGCCTTTTCGTCGATGGCATGATGGAGGTGGATGCGGTGGCGCCCACCGACCGCGCGGCGATCGACCAGACCCTGGGCAATGACGATCCCGATACGGGTGTCCTGCTGGACCGCGTCAGCACCGCCCTGTCCTCGATCACCCGCGGCGCCTCGCTGGTCCTGATGCCCAAGCACGAGGCACCGATCCGCCATATCGAGTTCGTCAGCCTGGGGGTGGACCGGGCGCTCGTGGTACTGGTCTTTGCCGACGGCCATGTCGAGAACCGCGTCTTCACCCCGCCTGCCGGCCAGACGCCCTCGTCGATGCGCGAGGCGGGGAATTTCCTCAACGCCATGGCCGAGGGCAGGACCCTGGCCGAACTGCGCACGCAGCTGGCCCAGCAGGTCAAGCTGCGGCGCCGCGAACTGGATGTCCTTGCCGCGGAACTGGTAGAATCCGGGATTGCGCTGTGGGGGGCCGAGGCCACGGATCCGCGGCTGATCGTCAAGGGGCGCGCCAACCTTCTGGACAGCGAGCTGGCCGACCTGGACCGCATCCGGATCCTGTTCGACGATCTGGAACGCAAGCGGGACATCGTGGAGTTCCTGGAACTAGCCGAACGGGGCGAGGGGGTCCGCATCTTCATCGGCTCCGAAAACAAGCTTTTTTCACTTTCGGGTTCCGCTCTGGTGGTTTCACCCTATATGAATGCCGACCGGAAGATTGTAGGCGCGGTAGGCGTCATCGGTCCGACCCGGCTGAACTACGGCCGGATCGTCCCGATTGTCGACTATACCGCCCAGCTGGTCGGGCGGGTGTTGTCCGGCCGGAAAGGATGAAGTGAAGATGACCGAGCAGAACGAACAGCCGATCGAAGACTATCTCGAGGACCCGCTGGCCGATCAGGGCGACGAAGTGGCGCGCCTGACGGCCGAGCGTGATGAGTTGCGCGACAAGTGGATGCGCGCCCTGGCCGATGCCGAGAATTCGCGCAAGCGGGCCGACAAGGATCGCCGCGACGCCGAGCAGTACGGCGGCTCGCGCCTGGCGCGCGACCTGCTGCCCGTGCATGACGCGCTGACGCGGGCGCTGGACGCCGCAAGCGACGAACAGCGCGCCGCTGCGGCCGCCCTGATCGAGGGGGTCGAGCTGACCCTGCGCGAATTGTCGAACGTCTTCACAAAGCATGGCATCACCATCATCCGCCCTGAAGCGGGCGAGAAGTTCGACCCCGCCATCCACGAGGCGATGTTCGAGGCGGCGGTGCCCGGCACGATCGCGGGCCAGATCATCCAGGTGATGGACAACGGTTTCCGCCTGCACGACCGGCTTCTGCGCCCTGCCAAGGTGGGCGTCTCCTCGACCCCCGCCAGCTGAGGCCGGGTCTTTCAATGGCCTCGCGGCCCGGCTTTTCGGCCGGGCTACAACCTTCCTCTCACTTGCCGAAAGTTCCCATCGGCGCGACCCTGAGATCAGTCCGGTCGTTTGGAGGAGGTGACCATGGCGAGCACTGACGGGGTGAGCATTCACCCAAGCGTCGATCACGGCGTCAGAGAAGGCAACCCGAGTTTTTCGGGCGGCGTCCTGACCTGTCACTGCACGACCAACCCGGTAAAGGTCCGGCTGAGCGCGCAGACGGCCCATAACCATGTCTGCGGCTGCACCAAGTGCTGGAAGCCTGATGGCGCTGTCTTCAGCCAGGTGGCCGTGGTGTCGCGCGATGCGGTCGAGGTCATCGAAAACGGCGACAAGCTGGAAATCGTGAACCCCGACGCGCCCATCCAGCGCCACCGCTGCCGCGACTGCGGCGTGCACATGTACGGGCGCATCGAGAACAAGGATCATCCGTTCTACGGCCTGGACTTCGTCCATACCGAACTGTCCCCCGAGGAGGGATGGGCCGCGCCCGAATTTGCGGCCTTTGTCAGTTCGGTCATCGAAGCCGGGGTCGAGCCGTCGCGGATGGACGGCATCCGGTCGCGCCTGCGCGAGCTTGGGCTGGAGCCCTATGATGCGCTGTCGCCACCGCTGATGGACGCGATCGCAACTCATGTCGCCAAGCGTTCGGGGGCCTTGCCGGCTTGACGCCGGGCCCAGCCAGCATGAAGAGAACCGCCAAGGGGCCGCCAGTCGGCCCCTTCGCCCTGACCGAAAGCCCCTTGAGGCGATAGGAGAGAAGAAGATGAGAACCCGTGCCGCCGTGGCCCTCGAGGCCGGCAAACCGCTGGAAGTGATGGAGGTCAATCTCGAAGGCCCGAAAGCCGGAGAGGTGATGGTCGAGATCAAGGCGACCGGCATTTGCCACACCGACGAATTCACCCGCTCGGGCGCCGACCCGGAAGGGATCTTCCCGACCATCCTGGGCCATGAGGGCGCGGGCGTCGTGGTCGAGGTCGGGCCCGGCGTGACCTCGGTGAAGGTGGGCGACCACGTCATCCCGCTCTATACGCCGGAATGCCGCGAATGCGCCTCCTGCCTTTCGGGCAAGACGAACCTCTGCACGCGCATCCGCGCGACGCAGGGCCAGGGTCTGATGCCCGACGGGACCAGCCGCTTCTCGATGCTGGATGGCACGCCGATCTACCACTATATGGGCTGCTCGACCTTCTCGAACTACACCGTCCTGCCGGAGATCGCGGTCGCCAAGGTCCGCGAGGACGCGCCCTTTGACAAGATCTGCTACATCGGTTGCGGCGTGACCACGGGCATCGGCGCGGTGATCAACACCGCCAAGGTCGAGATCGGCGCCAAGGCGGTCGTGTTCGGCCTGGGCGGCATCGGCCTGAACGTGATCCAGGGCCTGCGGATGGCCGGGGCCGACATGATCATCGGCGTCGACCTGAACAACGACAAGAAAGAGATGGCCGAGCGTTTCGGGATGACGCATTTCGTCAACCCGAAGGAAATCGACGGCAATATCGTCCAGCACCTCGTCGAGATGACCAAGACGCCCTTCGACCAGATCGGCGGCGCGGATTACAGCTTTGACGCGACCGGCAGCACCAAGGTGATGCGCGACGCGCTGGAATGCACCCACCGGGGCTGGGGCCAGTCGATCATCATCGGCGTGGCGGCCGCCGGCGCGGAAATCAGCACCCGTCCGTTCCAGCTGGTCACCGGCCGCGTCTGGAAGGGCACAGCCTTTGGTGGTGCCCGCGGCCGGACCGACGTGCCCCGGATCGTCGACTGGTACATGGACGGCAAGATCGAGATAGACCCGATGATCACGCACACGATGCCGCTGGAGGACATCAACAAGGGCTTCGACCTGATGCACCATGGTGAATCCATCCGCTCGGTCGTCCTTTACTGATCCTTCATCGCTGCTTAGGTAAAAGAACGGCGGGACCCGCGGGCCCCGCCGTCGCCATGAGAAAAAACAAGGAGCAGGCCGATGCGTCACCAGTGGCTGGACGATGACGACGACGAACCGCAAGAAGACGACCGCCGCCACAAGGAAGAGGGCGGCCTGGGCCTTCCCGAAGGCGACAAGATCGGCAAGCTGTACTTCAAGTCGCGCACGGTGATCGTCGCCGGCGCCATCAACGACAAGCTGGCGCAGCGCACCGTGGCCCATCTTTTGGCCTTGGCCGAAGACAGCGACGCGCCGATCAACATGCTGATCTCCTCGCCCGGCGGGCATGTGGAATCGGGCGACATGATCCATGACGTGATCAAGTTCATCCGCCCCACCGTGCGCACCATCGGCTCGGGCTGGGTGGCCAGCGCAGGCGCGCTGATCTTTGTCGCGGCAAAAAAGGAAAACCGCTACTGCCTGCCCAACACGCGCTTCCTGATCCACCAGCCCTCGGGCGGGATCGGCGGCACCTCGTCGGACATGATGATCCAGGCGGAACAGGTGCGCCTGATGCGCGACCGCCTGAACCAGATCTTCGCCGAGGCCACCGGCCAGAGCGTGGAGCGGATCGAAAAGGACACGCAGCGCGACTTCTGGCTGAACACGCAAGAGGCGCTGGACTACGGCCTGCTGGGCCAGGTCATCCGCAGCGTGGACGAACTGAAATGAGCTGGCAGGGCGGGGTGGCAATCCGCCCCGCCACGTCCGACGATCACGGCGCGATCTGGGACATCCTGCAGCCCGTCTATCGCGCCGGCGAGACCTACTGCATCCCCCGCGACATCACCCGCGACGCGGCCCTGGCCGACTGGTTCGCGGCCCCCTTCAGCGTCTTCGTGGCCGAGGCCGAGGGACGCATCCTGGGAACCAGCCATGTGGGCGCGAACCGGCCCGGAGGCGGATCGCATGTCGCGAACGCCTCCTTTGCCACGCATCCGCAGGCGCGCGGCCGCGGCGTGGCGCGGGCCCTGGTGGAACATGCGAAGGACTGGGCAGCTGCCCAAGGCTTCCGGGCGATGCAGTTCAATTTTGTCGTCGCCACCAATGCCGATGCCGTCCATTTGTGGCAGAAAGCCGGTTTTGCCATTGTGGGCCGCCTGCCGGATGCGTTTCTTCACCCCCAGTTGGGACCGGTGGACGCACTGGTCATGTTCCAGACCCTGAAGGGAGAGACGAATGAGCTTTGAGACCCTGTCCGAGAACCGCAGCTTTGGCGGCACCCAGGGCGTCTATCGCCATCGGTCCGATGTCACCGGCACCGACATGACCTTTGCCGTCTTCCTGCCCGAGATGGCGCAGCTGGGCCGCGTCCCGGTGCTGTGGTACCTGTCGGGCCTGACCTGCACCCATGACAATGCGATGACCAAGGCCGCCGCCCAGCAATGGTGCGACGAGGCGGGCATCGCCATCGTCTTTCCCGACACCTCGCCCCGCGGCGAAGGTGTGGCCAATGACGAGGCCTATGACCTGGGCCAAGGTGCTGGTTTCTATGTAAACGCCACGCAGGATCCGTGGAAGCCGCATTTCCGGATGTGGGACTATGTCGTCGAGGAACTGCCCCAGCTGGTCGCCGAGAACTTTGCCGTCGATCCCGAGGCGATGGGCATCACCGGCCATTCGATGGGCGGCCACGGCGCCCTGACCATCGCCATGACCCATCCCGATCGCTACAAGTCCGTCTCGGCCTTCTCCCCCATTGCCAACCCCACCGAATCCGACTGGGGCCGCAAGCAGTTCACCGCCTATCTGGGCGAGGACAAGTCGACCTGGCGCAGCCATGACGCGACCATCCTGATGACCGAGAAGGGCTTTCCCGGCGAGGTGCTGATCGACCAGGGCAATTCTGACCAGTTCCTCGACCTGCTCAAGCCCGAATCGCTGGCGCAGGCGATGATGGCGCGCCGCCAGCCGGGCCAGTTCCGGATGCAGCCGGGCTATGACCACAGCTACTTCTTCGTCCAGAGCTTCATGGCGGACCATGTCTTCTGGCACGCGGACCGGCTGCTCTGACCCGATTGCCGATCATTCCCGGCGGCCTTGCCATTTGCCCCTCAGACTTTAGGGGCAAGAGGCAGGGCCCCTGATTGACGCAAGGGGGTGCCCGTCCAACACTTGGGTATGGAGAGCCGCGGGGGGAGGAACACCGCGGCATGCATCCAAGAGCGGAGGAGCATTTCAATGAAACATCTCTTGAACAGCGCGGCTGTCGCGCTGCTTCTGACGGGCGGAACCGCCTATGCGAACGAAAGCGTCCTGACCGAAACGGCCAAGCCGGAACAATGGGCCATCCAGACCGGAAACTACGCCAACCAGCGTTACTCCGAGCTTGATCAGATCACCCGTGAGAACGTGGGCGACATGCGCGTCGCCTGGACCTTCTCGACCGGTGTGCTGCGCGGGCATGAAGGCGGCCCGCTGGTCGTGGGCAACATCATGTATGTGCACACGCCCTTCCCCAACAACATCTTCGCGCTGGACCTGTCGGACAACGGCAAGATCCTGTGGCGGCACACCCCGCAGCAGGACCCCGAGGTCATCGCGGTGATGTGCTGTGACACCGTCAACCGCGGCGTGGCCTATGCCGACGGGATGATCCTGTCGCACCAGGCGGACACGACCCTGGTGGCGCTGGATGCGATGACCGGCGAGGTCAAGTGGTCCGTCAAGACCGGGGACCCGGCCGTGGGCGAAACCAACACCGCCACCGTTCTGCCGGTTGGCGACAAGGTGCTGGTGGGCGTGTCGGGCGGCGAATACGGCGTGCGCGGCCGCATCACCGCCTACAACCTGTCGGACGGTTCCGAGGCCTGGAAGGCCTATTCGACCGGCCCGGACGAGGAGATGCTGGTCAATCCCGAAACCACCATGAGCCTGGGCAAGCCGGTTGGCGCCGACAGTTCGCTGAACAGCTGGGAAGGCGACCAGTGGAAGATCGGTGGTGGCACGACCTGGGGCTGGTTCAGCTATGACCCTGACCTGAACCTGGTCTATTACGGCACCGGCAACCCCTCGACCTGGAACCCCAGCCAGCGTCCAGGCGACAACAAGTGGTCGATGACCATCATGGCCCGTGACGCCGACACGGGCGAGGCCAAGTGGTTCTACCAGAAGACGCCCCATGACGAATGGGACTATGATGGCGTGAACGAGAACATCCTGGTCGACAAGGAAATCGACGGCCAGATGCGCAAGCTGCTGGTCAACTTCGACCGCAACGGCTTTGCCTATACGCTGGACCGCGAGACGGGCGAACTGCTGGTGGCCGAAAAGTACGACCCGGCCGTCAACTGGGCGACCCATGTCGAGATGGACCCGAACTCGGACCAGTATGGTCGTCCGCAGGTCGTCGCCGAATACTCGACCTCGCAGAACGGCGAAGACACCAACACCACCGGCGTCTGCCCGGCGGCTCTTGGCACCAAGGACCAGCAGCCGGCGGCCTATTCGCCCAAGACCGGCATGTTCTACGTGCCGACCAACCACGTCTGCATGGACTATGAGCCGTTCCGCGTCGCCTACACGGCCGGCCAGCCCTATGTCGGCGCCACCCTGTCGATGTATCCCGCACCGGACAGCCACGGCGGCATGGGCAACTTCATCGCCTGGGACGCTGTCAACGGCGAGATCAAGTGGTCCCTGCCCGAGCAGTTCTCGGTCTGGTCGGGCGCCTTGGCAACCGCGGGCGACGTGGTCTTCTATGGCACGCTGGAAGGCTTCCTGAAGGCCGTCGATGCGGAAACCGGAGAGGAGCTCTACAGCTTCAAGACCCCGTCGGGGATCATCGGCAACGTCATGACCTACGAACATGACGGCAAGCAGTATGTCGCGGTCCTGTCGGGCGTCGGCGGCTGGGCCGGGATCGGTCTGGCAGCGGGTCTGACGAATCCCAACGACGGTCTGGGCGCCGTGGGCGGCTATGCCGCGCTCAGCGACTATACCCAGCTGGGTGGTCAGCTGACCGTCTTCGAAGTGCCAAGCTAAGACCTTCGGGCGGGCGTCTCATACTTTCGTTCCGCACAAGCAAGGTTGATCTGTGAATGGGCCGCCCCGGCGTTAAGCTCGGGGCGGTTCTGTCTGAGGAGAGCAGGCAGGCAACGACATGGAGGAGAGCCACATGAAAGCCATCACCAGTCTGACGGCGCTGGTCATGGGCGCGACCTTGGCCACGATGGCCTGGGCGCAAGCCGATGCAACGACTGAAACCACCGAATCCGAGCCCGTCGAAGTCGCCGCGAACGAGACGGTGATGCCCAGTGGCCACGACGTCGCCGCGTTCGAGATGACCGACGGGCGCTGGCGGAACGACGAGGGGATCCCGACCTTCAAGGTCGAGGACGGCGTCGTCGATTTCGCCACCTTCAACGGCTTCCGCCGCTATCACGCGGAATGCCATGTCTGCCACGGCCCCGATGGCGAGGGTTCGACCTATGCCCCCGCGCTGAAGGATTCGGTCCTGCGCATGGACTATTACGACTTCATGCAGGTGGTCGCCTCGGGTCGCCAGGGGACGAACTCGGTCATGCCCGCCTTCGGGACGAACAAGAACGTCTGGTGCTATATCGACGACATCTACACCTATCTGGTGGCGCATGGGACCGGCACGATCGGTCGCGGACGCCCCGCCGAGCGCGCCGACAAGTCCGAGGAATATACAGCGCAGGAAGATGCCTGCATGTCGATGTGACCCGGTCCATGCGGCGCCTGACAACCGCGCTGGCCCTTGCCGCCGGGCTGGGGCTTGCCGCCCCCGCCGCGGCGCAGGTGGCTGATCTACGGTCGACCACCCAGTTCCGCGTCTGCGCCGATCCGGCCAACCTGCCCATGTCGTCGCGCGACGGAACCGGGTTCGAGAACCGCCTGGCCGAATATTTCGGCGGGCTGCTGGACTTGCCCGTCACCTACAGCTGGTTTCCGTCGGGAATGGGCTTCATCACCCGCACCCTGCGGGCGGGCACCTGCGATGTGGTGATCGGCTATGCCCAGGGGGACGAGCTGGTCCAGAACACCAACCATTACTACACCTCGATTTATGGTCTGGTGACCCGGCGCGACGGGCCACTGGCCGCGGTCGACCGGCTGAGCGACCCGGCGCTGAAGGAGGCCGATATCGGCGTGGTGGCCGGCACGCCGCCGGCAACCCACCTGGCCCGCGCCGGGCTGGCCCCCAACATGCGGGGCGTCGACCTGTTCGTCGACCGCCGCGTCGAGGATCCGATGGGAGAACTGCTGGAGGGGGTGAAGGCGGGCGATCTGGACGTGGCCGTGCTCTGGGGGCCGCTGGTCGGCCCGCGCATAAAGGATGATCCGAACCTGACCTTCATCCCGCTTCTGAAGGAAGAGGGCGGGCCCAAGCTGTTCTATCGCATCACCATGGGCGTCCGGCTGGAGGAGCAGGAATGGAAGCGGCAGCTGAACAGCCTGATCCGCCGCAACCAGGACGGCATCAACCAGATCCTGCACGAGGCCGGCGTGCCCCTGGTCGACGACTATGGCCGCGAGGTATTGCCGTGATCCGGGCGCTGTTCCTGTCGGTGCTGCTGGCAACGGCGGCGGGGGCGGAACCGGTGCCCGAGCCCGACGGCTATCGCGGCGAACCCTATCGCGCCCCGGTTCCGGCCACGCTGGCCGGGGCGCAGGTCGTCGACGCCCCCCAGGCCATCGCCCTGCACGCGCAGGGGGCGGCGTTTCTGGATGTCATGCCCCGCAAGATCCGCCCCGAGGGCCTGCCCCCCGGCACGATCTGGAACGAGCCGCCCCACCAGACCATTCCGGGGGCGGTCTGGTTGTGGAACACCGGATATGACCGGCTGGCCCCGGCCGAGGAAACCCGGCTGCGCGACGGCCTGGCCCGCGCGCGTCAGGATGATCCGGACCGGCCCTTGGTGATCTTTTGCCGGGCCGATTGCTGGATGAGCTGGAACGCCGCCCGGCGGGCGCTGGAATGGGGGCTGGGCCCGGTGATCTGGTTCCCGGGCGGCACCGAAGGCTGGCTGGAGGCAAGGGGCGCCCCCTTGGTCACGGCAGAGCCTGTCGCCCCGTGAAGACGCCAAAGGCGCGCGGTCCCGACGGCAGCGGGATCCGTGCCCTGATCGTCATGCTGTCCGCCTCCAGGATCGTCAGTTCGTCGGATTCCCAGTTGGCGACGGCGACGGCGCTGCCGTCCGGCAGGGCGGAGATCCCTTCCGGGTAATCACCGACCTCGACCTCGTCCAGGACCTCCAGGGTGTCGGCGTCAAAGACGGTGACGCTGGAGGCGTACTGGTTGGTCACGAAACCCCGTCCACCGGCGAAGGCCACGGCATAGGGATGGTTGCCGGTCGGGACCTGCGCCACCAGCCGCCCCGCGACGGGATCGATGACCGACATGCTGTTGCCCTGAACGTCGGCGGTATAGATCCGGCCGTCATGGAAGGTCACGCCAAAGGGATGGGCACCGGCGGTCTTCACCTGGTGCAGACGGTGCCCCGTGGCGGCGTCGAAGATGCTGATCGCGTCGGCATCGCGATCCGCCGTGGCGACCATCGCGCCGTCCGCGCTGACCGCCACCCCCGCCGGCGCGGCCGCGGTCGGCGACTGCCAGACGGACGCCAGCGCAGCATCGAGGCGGGTCAACGTGGCGCCGAACCAGTCGGTGACATAGATCCCGCCGCCCGGCGCTACCGCCAGGCCAAAGGCGCCTTCGCCCAGGTCGGCCTGCGCCAAGGGCAACCCCGCCTCGTCCAGCACATGCAGGCGGCCGGTATTGGCGGCGATGACATAGACGCGCCCCGCCCGCGGGTCATAGGCGACCGGCGCCGGCGCACCGGGGATATCGTGGCTGGCGATGACCTGGGCGCGCTCCAGATCGACAACCGACAGCGCATTGCCGTTCTGCGAGGTCACAAAGGCCAGATCCCCGGCCAGGACCGGGGATGCAAGCCAGGTGACGATCAGCGGCAGCCAGGGCCGCATCGGCCTATTCGGCCCGTCCGAAACGTTCCGCCAGCGCATCCAGACCGGAGGTATAGATGCCGTCAACGGCCGCGACGGCGGCCTCGTCGTTCAGTTCGGCCGGGGGTTCGTTGTTCGGGAAACCGCGATAGAAGCCGCCCTTCCACACCACCTCGGCCTTGCCCGACTTGTCCTTGACCTGCAGCGTCGAGGAATAGTTGGTCACCGGCAGAACCGCCGTGTCCACCTCAGTGATCATGTACTTGTAGCTCATCTTGTCGTTGTCGATCGCCATCAGCTGCTCGGTGATAGTCGGGGTTCCGCTGTCGGATTTCAGCGTCAGCACGCGGGTCGATTCGTCGGGCACGTCCGCGGGAGCGCCTTCCGGGGTCATCGCGGTCGAGGCGACGGCCGGGTGCCAGCTCATGTCGTCAAAATGACCGATCACCTCCCAGACCTCGGCGGGGGTGGCGTCCAGCACGACCGTCTGTTCGGTCTTGAGCCGCGAGGGGCCATGCGCCGCTGCCGCGCCGGAAAAGGCCACGACCGCGCCAAGCGCAACGGCAAGAACCTGCGTCTTCAACATTCCTGTCAGTCCTCTCGAAAGATGATGTTTCTCAGCAAATAGCTGTAACCGCGCCGATAGGCGTCGTCGGTATTGCCCCGGATCTCGACCGAACCCGCCCGCAGGGTCTGCCCGCTTTCGGCATCCCGGAGATAGAGGTTCACCGACTGGATCAGGTTCGACACCTTCTGGACCTCGCCGGCGATGGCATAGTCCGATCCCATCTCGGCGGCGATCCGGGTGTCGGCGCCGTTTGAATGGACCGGGTTCCTGATGGCCGCCATGGCCTCTGCCGGGGGGTCGACCAGCGTAAAGCCGCGCTGGGTCAGATCCTCGGCGATGTACTCCTCGATCATCGCCAGGCGGGCGGTTTCGTCCGCGCGCGCGCCATTGATCTCTCCCTCGGTCGAGGTGTCCAGGTAATGGATGCCGAACCAGGTGGCCGACCCCGGTTCGGGGGCCTGTCGGGTCGCCTCCTGGGCCAGGGCCCCGAACGGGGCGATCATCAGGGACAGGGTCAGGATGTGGCGGCACATGGTCATTTCCCGACCATGCGCCGGGTCCGGTATGGCGTCCATGAGACAAAAGGCTGAGCCCCTGCGACCAAAGGCTGAGCCAAAACTTCCCGGTTCTGCCGGGATAAATAACCGGCTTGCCCCATGCCCCGCCACCCTCCACCATGAGGGCAGGGAGACGAGAAATGCTGAAAGGATTCATTGGGCTTCTGGCGGGCGTCGTGGCGCTGGCCCAGCCCGCCGCGGCCCAGGCCCCCGATCCGGTCCTGGTGCGGACGGCCGTCCTGCGGGTCGATGATCCGGGCCTGCCGCCGATCTCGCGGCTGGACCTGGAACCCGCGGACCTGGGTTTCGCGGGGGCCCGTCTGGCGATTGAGGACAATGACACCACCGGCCGCTTCATGGGGCAGGACTTCGAGGCGATAGAGGTCGCCGCCAGCCCCCAGACTGCCGCCGACGAGATGGCCAAGCTGCTGGACGAGGGGATCGAGTTCATCGTGCTTCTGGCCGATGACGCCACGACCCTGGCCCTGGCCGACCAGGCAGGCGACCGCGCCATGGTGATCAACGCCCGCGCCCGGGGGGATAACCTGCGCGGCGCGGATTGCCGTTACAACACCATCCACGTCGCCCCAAGCCGGGCGATGCTGGCGGATGGGCTGGCGCAGTTCCTGATGTGGAAGAACTGGCCGCGCTGGTTCCTGATCCATGGCAGCCATCCCCAGGACCAGGCGATGGCGGACGCCTATCGCCGCTCGGCCGCCAAGTTCGGCGCCCAGATCGTGGAAGAGCGTGAATACCTGGACACCGGCGGCGCCCGTCGCACCGACAGCGGTCATGTGCAGGTGCAGGCGCAGTTGCCGGTCTTTACCCAACGCGCGGCCCAGCACGACATCGTCATCACCGCCGACGAGGCCGATGTCTTTGCCGCCTATCTGCCCTATCTGACGTGGGACCCGCGCCCCGTGGCGGGATCGGCCGGGCTGGTGCCGCGCAGCTGGCATCCGGCGATGGAGGCCTGGGGCGGCACGCAGTTCCAGAACCGCTTCGAGCGCCTGGCCGAACGACCAATCCGCGAGGAGGATTACCAGACCTGGCTGTCCCTGCGCATCGTGGGCGAGGCCGCGACCCGCACCCAGTCCGGCGATCCGAAGGTGCTGAAGGAGTTCATCCTGTCGGACCGCTTCGACGTGGCGGGCTTCAAGGGCCAGGCCCTGACGGTCCGGGCCTGGGACCACCAAGTCCGCCAGCCGATCCTGTTGACGACGGGCGTCCTGACCACATCGGTCAGTCCCCAGGACCAGTACCTGCACCAGACCAGCCAATTGGACACCCTGGGCATCGACGGGCCCGAAACCGAATGCCGATTTCCATGAGGACCACATGAAGCACCTGCTCTGCCCTGCCGCAGCCTTGGCCGTGCTGGCCCTGGCCGGTCCCGCAGCGGCCAACCGCGTCTTCGTCACGAATGAACGCAGCAACGACCTGACCGTCCTGGACGGCGAGACGATGGAGGTGATCGGCACCTATCCCGTGGGCAACCGCCCGCGTGGGGTCACCATCAGCCCCGACGGGACCGAACTTTACGTCTGCGCCTCGGACGACGACCTGGTGCGCGTCTTCGACCCGAACACGATGGAGGAACTGCACACGCTGCCCTCTGGCCCCGACCCCGAGCTGTTCGTGCTGCACCCGTCGGGAAACCCGCTCTATATTGCCAATGAGGACGACAACCTGGTCACGGTCGTCGACGTCAAGGAACACCGCGTCCTGGCCGAGATCCCGGTCGGGGTCGAACCCGAGGGCATGGGCGTCAGTCCGGATGGCCGCGTCGTCATCAACACGTCGGAAACGACCAACATGGCGCATTTCATCGACACCGAGACCTTCGAGATCACCGCGAACGTGCTGGTCGACAGCCGCCCGCGCTTTGCCCAGTTCACCGCGGACGGGTCCAAGCTCTATGTCACGTCCGAGATCGGCGGCACGGTCAGCGTGATCGACCCGGCCACCCAGCAGATCACCAAGAAGATCACCTTCGACATCCCCGGCGTCCTGCCCGAGGCGATCCAGCCGGTGGGCGCGCGCGTTACATCGGACGGCAAGAAGCTCTATGTCGCGCTGGGGCCCGCCAACAGGGTTGCCGTGATCGATGCGCAGACGGACGAGGTCACGGATTACCTGCTGGTCGGTCAGCGCGTCTGGCAGATGGCCTTCAACCCGGACGAGACCTATCTCTACACCACCAATGGCAATTCGAACGACGTGTCGATCATCGATGTCGCCCGCGACGAGGTGGTCCGGTCGGTCCAGGTGGGCCAGCAACCCTGGGGCGTCGTGGTCGCCCCCAACTGATCCAACAGGAAAAGGAATGATCGATGACCTTGCTGAACAGGCTGATGTCGGGCGCCGCCCTTGCGTTGATCCTGGGCCTGCCGGCAGCCGCGCAGGATGCGCCCGCACCGGATGCGCCGGCCGAGGCGCCTGCGGCGGACAGCGCTGCGGCCCCGGCAGAAGCAGTAGCCCCTGAGGAGGACGACGACGAGGAGGAGCAGGAGGACGCGGCCGAGGGCGGCGTCCACGAGGCGGCGGGCAAGTTCGACTATGGCTTTGCGGGTCTGCTGGCGCGCGACAACCGCACCGACCTTGCGCCGCTGACGCTGGCTGCGGGCCAGCCTGTGGCATCGGCGGAATACACGCTGAAATCGGGCGGCTACTACCGCATCGACATCACCGCCGACGGCAGTCAGGAGCTGGCCCTGTCGGGCGGCGACTTCTTCCGGGCCGTCTGGATCAACGAGATCGTCATCGAGGACATCGAGATCCGCCCGATGGGCATCCACAGCATCGAGTTCGACAGCGCCGGCACCGCGACGCTCAGCTTCATCGCGGTGCTGCCCGGACGATATGCCTTGTCAGTGCCCGGATCATCGGGCGACAGTCTGCAAGCCGTCTTTAACATCCAGTAGGTGCCCTTGACCGCAGCACTCGAGATCGACCAGGTCAGCCACAACTTCGGTGCCGTCCAAGCGCTGAAGGACGTGTCGCTGACGGTGCCGCAGGGCGGGTTCACGGCGCTCCTGGGGGTGAACGGGGCGGGCAAGACCACGCTCTTTTCGCTGATCACGCGGCTTTACAACAACCGGTCCGGGGTGATCCGGGTCGCCGGTCATGACCTGCGGCGCCAGCCGTCGCAGGCGCTGGCCCGCCTGGGGGTCGTGTTTCAAAGCCGTGCGATGGATGCCGACCTGACCATCCGGCAGAACCTGATCTATCACGCCAGCTTGCACGGCATCCCGGGTCGGCTGGCGCGTCCCCGCATCGACGAGGTCCTGGCCCAGGTCGACCTGGCCGACCGGGCCGATGCCCGCATCACCGCCCTCTCCGGCGGGCAGGCGCGGCGGGCCGAGATCGCGCGTGCCCTGATCCACCGGCCCGAACTGCTGCTGCTGGACGAGGCGACGGTGGGCCTCGACGTGAAGTCGCGGGCCGAAGTGCTGGCCCTGACCCGCCGCCTGATCGCCGATCATGGCGTCTCGGCCCTCTGGGCCACGCATATCATGGACGAAATCGCACCCGACGACGACCTGGTGATCCTGCATCGTGGCGAGGTGCTGCGCCACGGTCGGGCCGCGCAGATCGCCGGGCCCGAGGGGCTGACGCGTGCCTTTCTGGACATGACCGGGGTCGCCGCATGATCCACCCCACAGCCTCGGCCCGCGGCTGGCTGACCGCCTTCCTGGGCATCGCGCGTCGCGAGACGCAACGCTTCGTCAACCAGCGCGGGCGCTTTCTGGCGGCGCTGGTGCGGCCGCTGGTCTGGCTGTTCATCTTTGCCGCCGGCTTCCGCGCCGTCCTGGGCCTGTCGATCACGCCGCCCTACCAGACCTATGTCCTCTACGAGGTCTACGTGACGCCGGGCCTGGTCGTGATGATCCAGCTCTTCAACGGGATGCAGTCGTCGCTGTCGATGGTCTATGACCGCGAAACCGGCGCCATGCGGACCCTGCTGGTCAGCCCCTTTCCGCGCTGGTTCCTTTTGGGGTCCAAGCTGATCGCGGGGGTGATCGTGTCGATCATCCAGGTCTTTACCTTCCTCGCCATCGCCTGGTTCTGGGGCATAAGGCCGCCGGCCTGGGGCTATGTCGCCGTCATCCCGGCGCTGATCCTGTCGGGGCTGATGCTGGGCGCGATGGGCCTGTTCCTCAGCAGCGCCATCCGTCAGCTGGAGAATTTCGCCGGCGTGATGAACTTCGTAATCTTCCCGATGTTCTTTGCCTCCTCGGCCCTCTATCCGCTGTGGCGGATGCGCGAAAGCTCGCCCCTGCTGCACGACATCTGCCTATTCAACCCCTTCACCCATGCCGTCGAACTGATCCGCTTTGCGCTGTACCTGCAGCTGAACTGGACGGCCCTGGCGGTGGTTCTGGGCTGCCTGGCCGCGTTCTTCGGGGCCGCCGTCTTCATGTATGATCCGCAAAAGGGCCTCTGGGCCCGCCGGAAAGGAGGCCCCGCATGATCCGCCTGTCCCTGGTGATCGCCCTGCTGGCGGCCGGACCCGCCCTTGGCGCGGCCGGCACCGACCCCGACTGGCCCTGCATCCAGCGCAAGCAGCCGCATCTGTCGCTGGGGCAGGTCTGGACCGGCCCCGCGCCCGATGAAACCTCGGGCCAGCTGGCCCGCGATTTGCGCATCGAGCAACTGGCCGCCCGGCTGGAACAGCGGCGCCTGCCGCTCGACCAGGCCGAAGCCGAGATTGCGGAATTCGCCGCCCAGGCCGATGATGCGCAGCTGGTGGCCCTGATGCAGGCGATCTTCGACAAGATCGAGCGCGACCGCAGCGCGCTGATCGGCGGCATCTCCCGCTATGGCCGCTCGCAGGTCCAGATGTCGGAGCGGATCGAGGCCCGCCGCGCCCGCATGGCCGAACTGGAAGCCGCAGAGCAACCCGATTTCGATGCGCTCGACGCCGAGGAGGAGGCCCTTGACTGGGACGCGCGCATCTTTACCGAACGTCAGCAGTCCCTGACCTATGTCTGCGAAACGCCGGTGATCCTCGAACAGCGCCTTTTTGCGCTGGGCCGGGCCATCGCCAGCCACTTGGACTAGAACTTCTTCGCTGTGAAAATACCCCCAGGGTCCCGGACGACCGACCAGGGACTCTGCCAAGTTACCGTGCTCCTTCCGCCAGGCGCAGCACCTCGTCATGAGAGCGGTCCAGACGTCCCGCCAGCCCATCGGCCACCGCCTGGTCCAGAATCGCGCGGAACTGCCCGGCATCCGGCCCATAATCGGCGCCCTTGCGGCGCCATTTGCGCAGCAGCACCGGCACCAGCGGCCAGAACCACGGCCCCGCCGCGACCCGATAGGCCATCAACGCGTTGCGGTACATGTAGAACACCTTCCAAATCGGTCGCAGCACCACCCCCGACTGGCCCTGCTGCGCTGTGGTGTCGTGATCAAACCGGATCTGCGGTGCAAAGGCGATGCGCAGCCCCTGGCGGCGCATCTGCAGGGTATAAAGCTGGTCGTCCCCATAGATGAACAGGCGCGGATCGGGCAGCCCCGCCCGGACCAGCGCCGCCCGCGACAGGAACAGGCCGACAAAGCTGCTCATGTCGATCGCGCGAAGCGGGGCGCCGTCGCGGTAATCACTGTCTGTCAGGTGAAACCCCGCCCTTCCGCGCCCACCGGGCAGGCGCGCCAGCGTGCGCAGGAAGGCGCCCGGATGCCAGAACGGGTTGCGATAGGGCCGGTTCATCTCGCAGATCTGCCCGCCGGGATGGAAGACCGCGGCGCCAATGCCGTCCCAGCCCGTCTTCTCCATCGATCGGAAGGCGGTAAAGGCCCCGGGCTGCGGGCGACCGTCATCATCCATCAGCACGATCCAGTCGGCATCGGTCTGGTCCCGCGCCAGCTGCATCCCCAGGGAAAACCCACCAGCCCCGCCCAAATTGGCCGCGCTGCGGTGCAGGATCAGGCGGGAATCCTCCAGGCTCTCCAGCCAGCCCCGAGTTCCGTCGGTCGAGGCGTTGTCGACGACGATGACCTGATCGACCGGCTCGGTCAGCAGGCTGCGGATCGTGACGCGCAGCTTGTCCAGCCGGTCATGCGTGACGACGACCGCGGCAAGGGTCGTGGAGGGATGGACCATTCATGCGGCTCGCGGCTGCTGCCGGCGATGCCCGGCGGTTCCGGGGGGATTATCATGACAGGCCCTCCGCTCACAACTGTTCTCCTTCGGCAGCTGTTGCCCGCAGCCTCCACAGGATTTCTCCACAGACAGGCTGACAAGATGCCGCCCACGCCTTAGACATCTGGAAACGCAACCGAGTCAGTCATGCAGATCGAAACGACCCCCCTCCCAGATGTCCTGATCCTGACGCCTGCTCGGCATGGCGATGATCGCGGCTTCTTTTCCGAAAGCTGGAACCGGCGCACGCTGCGGCAGGCGGGGGTGGACCTGCCGGAGTTCGTGCAGGACAATCATTCGCTGTCGGGGCAGGCGGGAACGGTGCGCGGGCTGCATTACCAGGCCCCGCCGCATGCGCAGGGCAAGCTGGTGCGCTGCGGGCGGGGGCGGCTGTTCGACGTGGCGGTGGACGCGCGGCGGGGCAGCCCGACCTATGGGCGGTGGTTCGGTGCCGAGCTCAGCTTCGAGAACGGCCGCCAGCTGTGGATCCCGGCAGGGTTCCTGCATGGCTTCGTGACGCGCGAACCGGACACGGAGATCGTCTACAAATGCACCGACCACTACGACCGCGCCTCCGATGGCGCGGTGGCCTGGGACAGCCTGGGGATCGACTGGGGCGTCGACGACCCTGTCCTGTCGGACAAGGACCGCGCCGCGCCGGCCTTTGACGCCTGGCAATCGCCCTTCACCTTCGAGGCGGCGGCATGAAGATCCTGGTCACCGGCGGCGCAGGCTTCATCGGCTCGGCCGTGGTCCGGCTGGCCATCGCGCGCGGCCACCAGGTCGTGAACCTGGACGCGCTGACCTATGCCGCGAACCTGGAGAACGTGGCGGGGGCCGCAGGCTCCGACCGCTATGCCTTTGAACATGCCGACATCCGCGACCGGGCGGCGCTGGACCGCATCCTGGCGCAGCACCAGCCCGACGCGATCATGCACCTGGCGGCCGAAAGCCATGTGGACCGGTCGATCGACGGCCCCGACGCCTTTGTGCAGACCAACGTGATCGGCACGTTCAACCTGCTGGAGGCCGCCCGCGCCCATTGGATCGCCCGGGGCAAGCCCGAGGGGTTCCGCTTTCACCACATCTCGACCGACGAGGTCTTTGGATCCCTGGGCGAGACGGGGCAGTTCACCGAAGCCACCCCCTATGACCCGCGCAGCCCCTATTCCGCCAGCAAGGCGGGTTCGGACCACCTGGTGCGGGCCTGGCACGAGACCTATGGCCTGCCGGTGGTGCTGACCAACTGCTCGAACAACTACGGGCCCTATCACTTTCCGGAAAAGCTGGTGCCGGTGGTGATCCTCAAGGCGCTGGCCGGAGAGCCGATCCCGGTCTATGGCGACGGCGGCAACATCCGCGACTGGCTGTTCGTCGAGGATCACGCCGATGCCCTGCTGCTGGTGCTGGAAAAGGGCCAACCGGGACGCAGCTACAACATCGGCGGCGAGAACGAGGCCCGCAACATCGACCTGGTGCGCATGATCTGCGCGCATATGGACGAGCTGCATCCCGCAGGCGCGCCGCATGCGGACCTGATCACCTTCGTGGCCGACCGCCCGGGCCATGACCGCCGCTATGCCATCGACCCCGCCCGCCTCCGCGACGAACTGGGCTGGCGCCCCTCGGTCACGGTCGAGCAGGGGCTGCGGCGCACGGTGGAGTGGTACCTGGCCAACCGCGACTGGTGGCAGCCGCTGCTGGCGCGCGACGGCGTCGGCCGGCGTCTGGGGGCCGCCTGATGCGCGACCTGCTGATCTTTGGCCGCAACGGGCAGGTGGCCCACGAACTGGCCGAGCTGGCCCCCCGCGCCAGGTTCCTGGGCCGCGACGAGGCCGACCTGGCCGATCCCCCGGCCTGCGCCGCCGCGATCCGCGCGATTGCGCCCCTGGCCGTGATCAACGCGGCCGCCTATACCGCCGTGGACCGCGCCGAAGCCGAGCCCCAGATCGCCCGCACCGTCAACGCGGACGCGCCGGGCGCGATGGCGCGGGAATGCGCGGCCCTGGGCATCCCCTTCCTGCACCTCTCGACCGACTATGTCTTTGACGGCGCGGGCCATCTGCCGCGCGACGAGGATGCCCCGACCGGGCCCCTGGGCGTCTATGGCGCCACCAAGCTTGCAGGCGAAGAGGCCGTGGCGGCCGCCGGCGGGCAATGGGCGGTGATGCGGACTTCCTGGGTCTTCTCGGCTCACGGCACGAATTTTGTCAGGACGATGCTGCGCCTCGGGGCC
Organism: Paracoccus sp. T5; assembly: GCF_048538155.2. Taxonomy (GTDB): domain Bacteria; phylum Pseudomonadota; class Alphaproteobacteria; order Rhodobacterales; family Rhodobacteraceae; genus Paracoccus. Next base: position 36,923 of record NZ_CM135809.1, on the reverse strand, counting down.
GAACGCGACCGTCTGACCATCGTGGGCGACCAGGTCGGCGGCCCGACCCCCGCCGCGGATATCGCGGCGGCGGCCCTGGCGATCCTGTGGGGCATGCAGGCGGATCCGGCCAAAGGCGGGATCTATCACTTTTCGGGGGCGCCGGACGTCTCCTGGGCCGATTTCGCGCGCCAGATCTTCGCCCGCGCCGGCATGAACACCAAAGTCGTGGACATCCCCGGCACGGATTATCCGACGCCGGCGCGCCGGCCGCTGAACTCGCGGCTGGACTGCGGCCGGATAGCGCGCGATTTCGGGATCCAGCGCCCGGACTGGCGGATGGGCCTGGCGCGCGTGCTGCAACAGCTGAAGGACAGGTCATGACACAGCGCAAGGGCATCATCCTGGCCGGCGGATCGGGCACGCGGCTTTATCCGATCACCATGGGCGTGTCGAAGCAGCTGCTGCCGCTTTACGACAAGCCGATGATCTTCTACCCGATCACCGTCCTGATGCTGGCCGGCATCCGGGAGATCGCGATCATCACCACGCCCGAGGATCAGGACCAGTTCCGCCGCCTGCTGGGCGACGGCAGCCAATGGGGGGTCGGCTTCACCTATATCATGCAGCCCTCGCCGGATGGTCTGGCGCAGGCCTATATCCTGGCCGAGGATTTCCTGGCGGGCGCGCCCTCGGCGATGGTGCTGGGCGACAACATCTTCTTCGGCCATGGCCTGCCCCAGTTGCTGGGCGCGGCCGATGCGCGGACCGCAGGCGGCACTGTGTTCGGCTATCGCGTGTCGGACCCCGAGCGCTATGGCGTCGTCGATTTCGACGACCAGATGCGCGCCCGGGCGATCATCGAAAAGCCAAAGGTCCCACCGTCGGACTATGCGGTCACAGGCCTCTACTTCCTGGACGGAACCGCGCCGGAACGGGCCCGCGCCGTCAAGCCGTCCGATCGCGGCGAGCTGGAGATCACCACCCTGCTGGAAAGCTACCTGCATGACGGCAGCCTGACGGTCGAGCGCATGGGACGCGGCTTTGCCTGGCTGGACACCGGCACCCATGCCAGCCTGCTGGATGCCGGGAACTTCGTGCGCACGCTGGAAAACCGCCAGGGCCTGCAGACCGGCTGCCCCGAGGAGATCGCCTTCGAAGCCGGCTGGATCACCGCCGATCAGCTGCGCGAGCGCGCCGCAAGGTTCGCCAAGAACGAATATGGCGCATATCTGCTGAGGTTGATCGGCTGATCCGACCGGTGGATGCCCCCTGCTGGCGGGGCTGTGAGCAAGGTCAAGCGCACCTGCGCCGGGCCCCTACCACTATGCCCTTTTTTCCCCTATAGCGGTCGCCGCGACAGCCCGTGCAGGTCCTGAGTCTGCAAAAGCTGTGGATGTTCAACTGACCGGTCAGCCATGAGAAAATTAGTCACAGAGCGCGTTCCTGGCGCGGGGCTTTACAACCAGTTCCGGGGCCTTCTTGAGCGGCCTGGCCTGCGCATGTTCCCCGACCTGCGGGAGGACATTCTGAGCCGGCGCCTTCTGCCTCACCGGATCGGGTTTCAGCGCAACAACCTGGAAACGGCCTTTTCGGCCAATTTGGGGCGCCTGTTCCCGAACCTGATCGCAGTGGACGAGCCCGGCATCGACTCGGACGCCCCCGTGCTGATGTATGGGGCGATCCTCGACGACCTGTCGAAGTCGCATGACAGCACCAAGAACCTGCTGCCCCATGTCAGCCGCGATGCGCCGGTCCTGTTTTTCGAGATGGGATTTCTGGCCTCGACCACGAGTTGGTCCGAAGCAATCGCCTCGCGCGATCCCAAGCAGGCCTGCCTCGGCTATATCTTCGACGACCGGGCGCAGTACTACATGTCCGACCGCGAAACCCGCCTGGACGAAAAGCTCAACGGCGACTTCCAGCTGACGGACGAGCAGCGGCAGCGGGCCCTGCGCGCCATCCAGCGCATCGTCGATGCCAAGATATCGAAATACAATTCTCAGCCGTTCTTCCGGCCGGAAGTGTCGCTCGACCACAAGCGCCGTGTCCTGGTGGTCGATCAGAACTTCTCGGATGCCTCAACCTTTTACGGCCGCGCCACGGAGAGCGACTTCCGGGCCATGCTGAAGGCCGCCGTGGACGAGAATCCCGATGCCGAGATCCTGGTCAAGACGCACCCGGACCTCAACTGGGTCAAGGGCGGCAAGCGGCGCGGGTATTTCGACCAGCTGACATCCGAGGGACGGGTCAGGATCCTGCGCGACAGCGTCAACCCCTTCGAACTGTTCGACCTGGTCGACAAGGTCTATGTCGGCACGAGCGGGATGGGTCTGGAGGCACTGCTGGCGGGCAAGGAGGTCGTCTGCTTTGGCGCCCCCTGCTATGCGGGGTGGGGGCTGACGGATGACCGGGTTGTCGTGCCCCATCGCCACCGCAGGCGGGACCTGGCCGAGTTCTTCCACGCCTTCTACATCTGGTACACGATCTATCACCTGCCCGAGGGAGAGGTCCCCGCGCAGATCGAGGACGTGTTGGACTTCATCGAGGCCAACCGCCCGGTTCAGCCGCGTCCGGCCGAGGCACCGTCCGCGCCGATGGTTTCCATCATCATCCCGGTGCACGGGGTCGAGCGGTACATTGCCCAGTGCCTGGCCTCGATCCAGCGGCAAAGCCTTCAGGACTTCGAGGTGATCCTGGTCGATGACGTCAGCCCCGACCGGTCGGTCGAGGTCATCGAAGGCTATGCCGCGGCCGATCCGCGCATCCGGCTTGTCCGCGGCACCCGGAACGTCGGCCCCGGCTTTGCCCGGAACCAGGGGATGGAACTGGCCCGCGGCCGCTATGTCCTGTTCATCGATCCCGACGACTACATGCCCGACCCGCTCCACCTTCAGCGGATCGTGGCCATGGCCGAAGAGGACGGCGCCGATCTGGTCCGCTTTCGCAAGCGCAGGGAGCAGGTCGAGAACGAGGCCGGCAAGATCCTGCAGATGCGCAAGGATATCACCGAGCGGTTCTTCCCGCGGGAGGTGCGCAGGACGACCATTGCCGATCATCCGGAGATCGCCCATTCGCGGCACTTCTGGAACTGGCTCTATCGCCGCGACTTCCTGGACCAAAGAAACATCCGCTTTCTGACGGCCTATCGCGAGGAACGCGCCTTCCTGTTGCAGGCCTATATGGCCGATCCGGTCGTCTCGATCTGCGACAGCGACGGGGTGGTCTACCGGATCCGCCAGGATTCTGCCGTGCGCCGCGCGCAGAGCATGTCCGACGTCATGGACCAGTTGGCGAATTTCGAGGCGGTCACGGTGCAGATGGGCCAGGCGGGGGCGCTGGAGAAGGGATCGCCGCACTGGTGGCTGGCGCGGTTCCAGGTTTCGCAGTTCCTGCACTACCTCTATTTCGGCTTCGCCTGGAAGACCGCCAAGGCCGCCAACAAGAGCGGCATCTTCCTGGACCACCTCGCCCGTTCGCTGGAGCAGTGGGGGATGGGTCCGGACGACCTGATCACCGATCCTGCGCAGCTGTCGAAGCTGCATGTCCGGGCGGGCGCCTACAAGCTGCTGCTGGCAGCGACGTGCATGCGGCGGGCTGACCTGGTCGAAACCGCACTGAGCCTATTGCCGATCTCGTCGAAGGACCTGCACGCGACGTTCCTGCAGGTGCCCGCCAGCGGGGCCGAGCGGAACCTGCAGCAGGCCCTGAACACCTATGCGCGCAACGACCGCGTCACGCCGACGGGCGATCCGGAGGCAGTGTCCGGGAAACGCCCCCGGATCCTGATCCACCTGGGCGCGACCAAGACCGGCAGCACCACGCTGCAGCATCTGCTGGAGGACAATCGCCCCGCCTTGCTGAGGAGGGGCATCTGGTACCCCGAGGTCGGCCTGTTCTGGCAGCCGGACCGGCCGCACAAGCAGGCCGGACACGCGCGCTTTGTCGTCGAGGCGGCGGCTGGCACCCAAGACCTGCGCCGCTACCTGCTCAGCGGCCTGGCGCAGATGCCGGGTCAGGTGCACACCATTGTCCTGTCCTCCGAGGCCTTCTTCCTCAACGAGAACTCTGCGGCCCTGGCACAGCATTTCCGGGACTTTGACGTCGAGATGGTCGTCTATCTGCGCCGGCAGGACGAATGGGCCAATTCGCAATATGCGGAATTCGTGGCCGGAGGTGCCATCAGCTCGACCTCGCTCAGGATCGAGCAATGGCTTCAGCTGCCGGCCACGCGCAGATGCCTGGACTATGAAGCCCTGCTCAAGAACTGGCAGCAGCATCTTCCGCAGGCGGCGATCCACCTGCGGCGGTACCTGCGCAGCCCGGGCAACGACTGGAACATCATCGAGGATTTCGTGGCAGCCACGGGTCTTTCGGAGCTGGCCGACCTGCCGCCGCCGCCCTCGGGCAAGACCAACGACGCCCGCCTGTCAGCTGCGCATGTGGAGCTGATCCGGCTTTACAACAGGCGGCGCTTTTTCAACAAGGGCGCCTACCTGCGCTTCATCGAGGCGGCAGCCAGCGGCTTGAACGCCTGGCGCAAGGCGCAAGGGATGCCGATGCCGTCGCCCTGGCTGCTGAGCGAGCAGCAGGCGGACGGGATCATGGCATCTGCCGAGGCCGGCAACGGCCAGATCGCCCGCGACTATTTCGGCCTGGAACCCGATCAGCTGTTTCCTGCACGATCCCCTGCGCCCAGCCCCTGCGGGATCTACCCAGAGGAATTCGAGATCGTCGAGGCGGCCTTCGAAGCTGCCAATGCCCGGGCACCGAGCGAAAAATCAGGCGAGACGATCGTGAACTATGGCATCTTCAGCTGGCGCAGGTGGAGCGCGGTCCCGATGATCTCGGCGGCCTACCACTATCGCGGGCGGCCGGATCTGGCCCGGGATGTTCAGGCCGACCCGGCAGACTTCGCCCGCCGGCACTGGATGGGGCGGCGGTCCAGGCTGCGCTGGCTTGCCTATTCGGACGCAAGCACCTTGGGTCCCCGCCAAGTCCTGCGGCTCTGGCTGCCCGTGCTGACGCCCTTGGTGCGCTGGCGCCTGGGGGACGGGGCGGTCGACAGGCTGCACAGCAATCCCGTGGGCTTTGTCCGCGACATCAAGAACCCCGTTTATCGGCTCGTCGGCCGGGCCCTGTTCCCCATGGGGGACAAATGCTGACCTGCCGGCGTCGCGCGGGGACCGATGCCTGATCGCACCCCGCGCGTGGTGGCGCTGGAAATCCCTGAGGCCTGGTTTCGCGATCCGGGCAACGGGGGCCAGCACCAGATGTTCTACGCCTCGCTGCTGTCGGCGCTGGCCGAGCTCGGGGTTCTGGTCCGTCCCCTCTGGATGCCGCGGGGGGCGGATCGCGCCCCCCGATCGGCAGGCGACAGCGACCTGCTGATCAGCTTTCATTCCTATGGCGCGGCAGAAGGCGATGTCCTGCGCTGCAAGGAATCCTATCTTCCGCCCTATTACACGATGGACCCGCAGGGCTATGCCTGCTTTTCGCAGCTGGCCCGCGACCCCGGGGTCCATGCCAAAGCGGTCGAGGCGCAGGACCCGCATGAGGCGCGGGCCTTTGTCCAAAACCTGTCGGAGGAGCTGCGGCGGACCAACCTGTCGAAATATCCGCAATCCGCCGAGCCGGTCCAGATCAGGCCCGGATACCTGTTTGTTCCCTTGCAGGTGGTGCAGGATTCGGTGGCACGCGGGGCCTGGCTCGGGGTGGAGGAAGCCCTGAAGGTCATCGTCGCGGCGGCGGCAGATCGCGGCCTGCGCACGGTCGTCAAGCGCCACCCCCGTTGCAGCAGCGCCAGGATCGCCCGGCTGCTTCGATCCCTGCCGCAGGACGGGACGGTCGAGCTGTCGCAGGCCTCAGTCCAGGCCTTGGTGGCGGGTGCGGAACTGGTCGTGGGCGCCAATTCCGGGGTCCTGTTCGAGGCGCTTTTGCAGGGCAAGCCGGTCATCAGCTACGCAGAGGCCGAATTCGGGCAGATCACCCATCAGGTCCGCACCGCGGATGCACTTGCCCAGGCCATCCGGGTGCCCCGGGTGCCCGATGCCGGCGCGCGCGACAAGTTCCTGCACTGGTACCTGACCCGCTATTGCGTCCGGGCCGACGATGTCCCGGCGATCCGCCGCAGGATCCGCGCGGCCCTCGACGCCGGTCTTGAGGCCGGAGCAGGCCGTGCAGCGGCCCTGCCGTCCTGGAAACTTTACGCCTATTCCCTCTTTGACCGCACCAAGCGCCGGTTGTTCTGAACGGCCCTGGGTCGGGATCAGGCGGGGCTGTCGAGGAAGGCGGGGGGCGCCTCTCCTGCCGCGGCGGCCTGGGCGATGACCCGTGCGGCGTCCAGGGCCTCGCGCACCGTCACGTCCATGTCCAGATACCGATAGGTCCCGAGGCGACCCACGAAGGTGACGCCGCGCGTCTCCTGCGCCAGCGCGACATAGCGCTCCAGCAGCGCCTTTTCCTGGACCAGCCGGACCGGGTAATAGGGGGTGTCGCCCGGCTCTGCCGCGCGGGCGTATTCCCGATAGCAGACGCTGCCCTCATGCGCCTCCCAAGGGCTGAAATGCTTGTGCTCGGTGATGCGGGTGAAGGGCACGGCACGGTCGCCGTAGTTCATCACGGCACAACCCTGGTAGTCGCCCTGATAGGTGAAACGCTCGAAATCCAGGGTGCGATAGCCAAGCCGGCCAAGGCGATAGCCGAAATATCCGTCCAGCGGACCCGACCAGACCACATGATCCACGCCCTGGGCCATTCCGTCATCATATTCCTGCCCCAGTTCGACCGTGATGCGGGCATGATCCAGGATCCGCTCTACCAGGGCGGTGTATCCCTCTTCGGGCATGCCCTGAAAACGGTGGAAAAAGTAGTTGTCGTCATAGTTGAAGCGCAGCGGCAGGCGCTTGAGAATCGACGCAGGAAGCTGGCTGGGCGAACAACCCCACTGCTTTTCCGTGTAGCCTTGGAAGAAGGCCTCGTATAATTCCCGGCCGACAAAGCGCAGGGCCTGCTGTTCGAAAGTCTGCGGATCGGTGATGCTGCGGTCGGCCTTCGCCTCGATGAAGGCACGCGCCTCATCGGGGCGCAGGGTGGTGCCGAAGAACTGGTTGATCGTCAGCAGGTTCACGGGAAGCGGATAGACGCGGCCCTGCGCGGTCGCCTTGACCCGGTTCTGATAGGGCAGGAAGCGGGCAAAGCGGTTGACGTAATCCCAAGCGCCCTGGTCGTCGGTATGAAAGATGTGGGGGCCATAGACGTGCATCATGACGCCGGTTTCCGCGTCGCGGGCCGTGTGGCAGTTTCCGGCCACATGCGGCCTTGCGTCGATGACGTGGCAATGATGTCCCGCCTCGGCCAGCTGGCGCCCGATCACCGCCCCCGACAGCCCCGCCCCAACCAGAAGTACTCTCATCTTGTGCCCCGCGTTGCGCCGGATCCGGCGGGGCTTCGTGCCCGCAGACCGCTATAGCCCCGGGGCCGGCGCTCGTCCAACCCTGGCTGTGCCGGGGCCTGCGGGCTGCCAGGGGCGCAGCTCGGCCTGCATCCAGGTGCCGTGGGCGGCGTTGGGAAAGACGATCCAGTCCTGGCCGAAACGGTCGGCGTGGTCGGCGGTCAGGCGATGCTGATCCTCCAGCGCGGCCCCGGCGAAGGCCCCGTGGAAATCGTGCAGCGTGTCGCCCAGCTGCAGGATCACCCGGTGGTCACGCTCGACCGCGGCGCGGCGCTCGGCCTTGGGGGGGCCGAACAGCAGCACCTGTTCGGCGCGGACCTGGGGCAGGCCGAGGCGCGACAGCGTGGCGATGGTGGCCAGCTTGTTTTCCTCGAACCGGTCGGAGACGTAGAAGATCGTCACCCCCAACTGGTCCGCCAAGGCAAAGAATTCGGCCGCGCCGGGGATCAGGTGCGGGTCGCCTTCGCGTTCCCACAGCTTCCATGTGTCGAGGTCGTGGAACATGTTCTCGTGATGCATCGCCAGCGCCATCACTGCGCTGTTGTCCAGGATCGTCTCGTCGATGTCGCTGAGGATCGCCAGCCCCTCGCCGCCGCCCGCCTGCCGGACCGCATTCTCGAGGCGCAGCGTGGCCAGCGCGTAGCATTGCCGTTGCAGGGCCTTCACCTCGGCCGAGGCCTGCTGATAGCGGATGGCGATGGCATGGTCATGCGGGGTCGGATGAGGCTTCATGATCGGTCCTTGGATCGCGCGCCGCGACGCTAGGCCGGGCGCGCGCCAAGGTCAAACAGCGGGGGCGGGAATCCGCACCGGCGCCTCGCGCACCGGCAGGTGGATCAGCGCGCTGAAGGCGCCCACGCCGACGCCGATCCACCAGACCAGCAGATAGTCGCCGGAAGCGTCATACAGCCAGCCGCCCAGCCAGACGCCCAGAAAGGACCCGATCTGGTGCGACAGGAACACGAAGCCGTAGAGCGTCGCCATGTAGCGCAGCCCGTAGATATAGGCCACCAGGCCCGAGGTCAGCGGCACCGTCGCCAGCCACAGCCCCCCCATCACCAGCGAGAAGAGGATCACCGTGCCCGGCGTGATCGGCGTCAGGATGAAGGCCGCCGCCGCGATGGTGCGCAGGGTATAGATCCCCGCCAGCAGGTATTTCTTGGTATAGCGCTTGCCCAGGTAGCCCGCCAGGATCGCCCCGCCGATATTGGCCAGCCCGATCAGCGAGATCGCGACCGCCCCCAAGGCCGAGGTCGTGGTGATCCCCAGCCCCGCCAGCATGCCCGCCGGGTCGATCGGGCCGCACATCTCGGTGATCATCGCCGGGAAATGGGCGGTGATGAAGCCCAGCTGGTAGCCGCAGGAAAAGAAGCCGGCGAAGATCATCAGATAGGAGGGATCGCGGAAGGCGCGCTTGAGGACGGTGCCCAGGCTGTCCTCCAGTTCGCCGCGGCTGGCGGGCTTGCCCCCGCCCAGCATCGGCAGGAACAGCATCGTGGCCAGAACGATCACGCCGAAGATGATGAAGACCCCCTGCCAGCTGTAGAAGGCCAGCAGGATCTCGGCCAGGGGGGCGCCGAAGACCTGGCCCGCCGAACCCGCCGCGGTGGCGATGCCCAGGGCCAGGCTGCGGTTCTCGTCGCTGGCGGCACGGCCGACGACGGCCAGGATCACGCCAAAGCCCGTGCCGGCGATGCCGAAGCCGACGATCACCTCCAGCAGCTGCACGGCTGCGGGGGTGGTGGCGAAGGCTGTCAGGATCAGGCCCGCGCTGTAGAGGAGGGCGCCCAGAATGATCGCCCATCGGTCGCCCCACCGTTCGGCCAGCGCGCCGAAGATCGGCTGGCCGATGCCCCAGGCCAGGTTCTGGATGGCGATGGCCAAGCTGAACTCGGCCCGCGGCCAGCCGAAATCCTCGGCCACGGGGATCTGGAACACCCCGAAGCTGGCGCGCAGCGCGAAGTTGATCAGCAGGATCAGCGAACCGCCGATCAGGACCGGCGTGAAGATGCGGGCTTGGGAAGACATGGCTGTGGCCTCGGGACAGGGAGGCCACAGCGTTGCCCCGTGGGGCGCAGGCGGTCAATCACGCAATTGTATGGACGCAATCGGCCCCGTCAGCGGCGGCCCATCTCGGCCTGGATCGAGAAGCGCGACGAGGGGATCGAGCCGCCCTTCTGCATCTCGCCCAGGATCACGGTGGTCTTCTGGCCGCTGTCGTCGGTCACGACCCACTGGCGCAGCTCGGTCGGGCTGGTGAAGACCATCTGGATGTTGCCGTTCTGCGGCCGCTGCGGATCCTGGGCGGTGACGACGGTTGCATTGTCCTTTTCGCTGTGCCCGGTGACCATGCCCTGGCGCCCCAGGTTCACGTTGGCGTCCAGGATGATCGACAGCGGCGTCTGCGACAGCGGGTATTGCTGCGGCCCGCTGTTCGACTTGGCGTCGAAGATCGCGACGTTCCCGCCCGAGGCCAGGACCAGGGTGCGGTCGTTGTCGTATTCGAAGCGGACCCGGCCCGGACGCTGGATATAGACCGTGCCGGTCGAGACGGTGCCGTCGGGGTTGATCTGCGTGAACTGCGAGGTGACCGTCGTCAGGCTGTTGAGATAGCGCGAGATCTCGTTAAGGGAAATTCTCTCGGCGAAGGCCGGAAAGGCCATGGCGAGGGCGAGGACGGGCGCGAGTGCGAGTGAGCGTATGTTCATGACCCCGATCATATCCTTTCGCGATTTTCTTGCACATCACGTCTGGTGGATGCGACGGCGGGCAACGATCGCGCCGCCGTGACAGTTCCGCGCGGTTTGTTTCAGGCCGGCATGCTTGAATGGAACGGAGCAAGAACATATTATCATAGCATGGCACAGCGCACCCTTCAGCAAAAGTTGGCGATCCTGTCGGACGCGGCGAAATACGACGCCTCCTGCGCGTCCAGCGGAACGACGCGGCGCGATTCGCGCAATGGCGGGGTCGGCTCGGCGGGGGGCAGCGGGATCTGTCACGCCTATACGCCGGACGGGCGCTGCATCAGCCTGCTGAAGATCCTGATGACGAATTTCTGCATCTTTGACTGCGCCTATTGCATCAACCGGGTCAGCAGCAATGTCGAACGGGCGCGGTTCTCGCCCGAAGAGGTCGTCAAGCTGACGCTGGAATTCTATCGCCGCAACATGATCGAGGGGCTGTTCCTGTCCTCGGGGATCATCCGCAGCCCGGACCAGACGATGGGCGACATGGTCCGCATCGCGCGGATGCTGCGGATCGAACACGGGTTCAAGGGCTACATCCACCTCAAGACCATCCCCGACGCCTCGCCCGACCTGGTGGCGCAGGCCGGGCTGTTCGCCGACCGCCTGTCGGTGAACATCGAGCTGCCGCAGGATGCCAGCCTGCGCCAGCTGGCCCCCGAAAAGCGACCGGAGACGATCCGCGCTGCCATGGCCGATGTGCGACTGGGGCGCGAGGCTGCGAAGGAAAAGACCTTTTCCGGCAAGCGCCCGCCGCGATTCGCGCCTGCCGGTCAGTCCACGCAGATGATTGTCGGGGCGGATCAGGCCACCGACCGCGACATCCTGCGGACCTCGGCCAACCTTTATTCAGGGTATCAGCTGAAGCGGGTCTATTATTCGGCCTTCTCGCCGATCCCGGACAGTTCCGCCGCCCTGCCGCTGATCAAGCCCCCCTTGATGCGCGAACACCGCCTGTACCAGGCCGACTGGCTGATGCGCTTTTACGGCTTCGACGCCGAGGAAATCGGCGCCGCCCATCCGTCGGGCAACCTGGACCTGGCCATCGATCCCAAGCTGGCCTGGGCGCTGGCCAACCGGGCGCAGTTCCCCGTCGACGTGGCCCGTGCCCCGCGCGAGATGCTGCTGCGCGTGCCAGGCTTTGGCACCAAGACGGTGACGCGCATCCTGGCCGCGCGGCGCAGCGGGGCCATCCGCTATGCCGACCTGCTGCGCATGGGCGCGATCATGTCCAAGGCGCAGCCCTTCGTGACGCTGCCCGACTGGACCCCCGGCGGCCTGACCGACAGTGCCGGCCTGCGCGCGCGCTTTGCCCCGCCGCCGGAACAGCTGTCCCTTTTCGGATGATCCGCGTCCCGCTGCCCCGCTTTGGCCGCTTCGATGCTTGGCGGGCCGCGGCGCGCGATCTGGCCAGCGCCCGCGTGCCCACGGAAGGTGTGTCATGGACCGAGCCCGACACGCCCCCTGACCTGTTCGGGGCCGACCCGACCCCGCCGCCGGGGTCCCACCCGGTCACCGCCACGCAGGATTTCCTGCAGCTGGCCCGTCAGGTCGCCAGCCATTCCGACCCCGAACGCTGGTCCCTGCTCTATGCCGCGCTGATCCGGGCGCAGACGGACCGGCGGTTCCTGTCGAACCCGGCCGATCCCATGCTGGACCGCCTGACCCGCATGGCGAAATCGGTGCGCCGCGACATCCACAAGATGCACGCCTTTGTCCGCTTTCACGAATTGCCGTCGGAGGGGCCGCGCCGCGCCTTCGGGGCCTGGTTCGAACCCGAACACCCGATCCTGGAGGCCGGGACGGCGTTCTTTGCGAAACGCTTTGCCGACATGGACTGGCTGATCGCCACGCCCGAAGGAACGGCCCGGTTCGACGGCGATGCCATCGCCTATGAAGCTTCCGCCCCGCGCCCCGACCTGCCCAGTGACGCCAACCACGACCTGTGGCAGACCTATTTCGCCAATATCTTCAACCCGGCCCGCATCAAGACCGAGGCGATGCGATCGGAGATGCCCAGGAAATACTGGAAGAACCTGCCCGAGACCCGTTTGATCCCCGAAATGCTGGCCGATGCCCCCCGCCGCGTCCAGGCCATGCGGGAGGCCGGCGCGACCGAAGCCCCGGCCTTTGCCCCCCGGGTCACCGCCCGCATCCGTCAGCAGCCCGATGACAGCCTGCCTGAAACGCTGGAGCATGCGGCGTCACAGGCCGCGCGCTGCACCCGGTGCGAGCTGTGCCATGCGGCCACGCAGACGGTCTGGGGGCAGGGTGATCCGGGCGCCGCGCTGATGATCGTGGGCGAGGCGCCGGGCGATCAGGAGGACCTGGCCGGGCGGCCCTTTGTGGGCCCAGCGGGACAGCTGCTGCGTCAGGCGATGGCCGAAGCGGAGCTGGACCCGGATCGTGCCTGGCTGACCAATGCGGTCAAGCATTTCCGCTTTACCCCACGCGGCAAGCGCCGGATGCACCAGACTCCCGACCGGCCGCATATCGAGCAGTGCCGTTGGTGGCTGGGCCTGGAACGCCGGATGGTGGCGCCGCGCCTGACGGTCGCGCTTGGGGCGACGGCGGCCTTTGCGCTGACCGGAAACCGCAGCCCGCTGACGCCCCGCCGCGGCACGATCGAGCCTGCGTTGGACGGCGGGCCCGTTCTGGTCACCTGGCACCCCAGCCTCATCCTGCGCCTGCCCCCCGATCGCGCGCCAGAGGCGCGGGCGCAGCTGCGCGCCGATCTGGCCCACGCGGCCCATTTGACCGCCTGACATCGCCTTTGGCGGTTAAAGCGCCCGCCCCGTCAGCAGGCGCGGCATCGGGTCGATCGAGAGCCCCGCCGCCTGTCGCATGAAGCCGCGACGCAAGGCGGGAACCCGCGTCACGAGCCCCATCCCCAGGCCACGGACCGCAGAGACAAGCCCGTTGTCCGTCCCGAACAGCCGGTTGACGCCGTCCATGCCAAGCGCCAGCGCGGTTGCATCAAAGCGGCGCCAGCCTTGGTACCGTTCCAGCACCAGTTCGCTGCCGATATCCTCGCCGCAGCGGGCAGCCTCGACCAGGACCTGAGCCAGGGCCGCCACGTCGCGCAGCCCCAGGTTCAGTCCCTGGCCCGCAATGGGATGCACGCCGTGGGCGGCGTCCCCCACCAGCGCCACGCGCGGCGCGGCATAGCGTTCGGCCAGCGACAGGCTCAGTGGATAGCTGAAGCGCGGCCCGGCCAGCGCGATGCCGCCCAGGAAATCGCCAAAGCGCGGGCGCAGCACCGACAGGAACTCCGTATCGTCCAGCGCGGCAATGGCGGCCGCGTTGGCATGGGTTTCGGACCAGACCACGCTGCTGCGCTTGCCGGGCAGGGGAAGGATCGCCAGCGGCCCGGTCGACATGAAGTACTGATGCGCGATGCCTTCATGCGGCAGGTCGTGGTCCAGCGCCGCGACCAGGGCGGTCTGGCCGTAATCCCAACCCTGCCTTCGGATCCCCGCGCGGTGTGCCACGCCCGAGCCGCGCCCGTCGGCCCCGACCAGCAGGCGCGCCGCGATCTGCCGGCCGTCAGACAGCGTGACGGTCACGCCGGCAGGTCCGGGCTGCTGCCCGGTCACGGCGACGCCGGGCCAATGCGTGACCTTGTCCGACATGGCCGCCATCAGCGCGCGATAAAGGAACCGGTCCTCCAGCATATGGCCGACCGGACCTTCCTCGGTTTCGGCGCTGTCGAAATGCAGGAAGAACGGGGCCGCGCCCTCTCCGGGTTGGCCCTGCGATGCCTTGACCTGCCGGATCGGCTGGCTGTCACCGGCCAGTCCGTCCCAGAGCCCAAGCGCCGACAGAAGCCGGACCGAGGCCACCGCCAGCGCATAGGCGCGCCCGTCGAAGCCGTCGCCCGACCGCGCATCCACGGGTCGTGGATCGACGACCGCGACCGAAAGGCCCGCATCCGCCAAGGCAAGGGCGAGGGTGGGGCCATTCAGCCCGCCTCCGGCGATCAGAACGTCGAACTGCTGTGTCATGAGGTGATCCATGCATGGCAAGGGGTCAAAGGCAATGCGGCGCGCGGCCTCAGCCTTCCGCGTTCAGCAGGGCCGCCAGCCCCGTGCGGTAATCGGGATAGCGCAGGGTGACGCCTAGCTGCTGCTTGATGCGGTCGTTCCGCACGCGCTTGCTGTCGGCATAGAAGGACCGCGCCATGGGCGACATCCGGGCATCTTCGAAAGGCACGGCCGGCGGCACCGGAAGGCCCAGCAGATGGGCTGCATGGGCGATCACGTCCTGCGGCGGGGCCGGGTCGTCGTCGCAAAGGTTGTAGATGCCGATCGGCGCGGGCTTCTGGATCGAGGCCAGCAGCACCTGGGCGATATCCTCGACATGGATGCGGGAAAACACTTGTCCGGGCTTGATGATCCGCCGTGCGCTGCCGTCGCGGACCTTCTGGAAGGGGCCGCGCCCGGGGCCGTAGATGCCGGCCAGGCGGAAGATGTGCAGCGGCAGGTCATGCGCCCGCGCCAGGTCCTGCCAGTCGGCCTCGGCCCGGATGCGGGCCTGGCCGCGCGGGCCCGATCCGTCCAGCACGCTGTCCTCGTCGACCCAGCCCCCGTCGCGGTCGCCATAGACGCCGGTGGTGGACAGATAGCCCAGCCAGCGCGGGCGGGCGCGGGACATCTCGTCGCGAAAGGCGGCCAGCACCGGGTCGCCATGGTCGGCCGGGGCGGTCGAGACGAGGATGGCGTCGGCCCGCGTGATCGCGGCGCGAACCTCGTCCTCCTGTCCGGGCCACAGCAGGGGACGCGCCCCGGTCGCCGCGACGCGGTGCGTGTCGGCCCGCGTCGTGCCCGTGACGTTCCAGCCCCGTGCCGTCAGCAGGGGCGTCAAATAACCGGCGGAATAGCCGTGACCGAAAACTAGCATCTCCATGACGGCACCGTAACGACGGCCGCGGACGGGCGCCAGACGCTTGCCTGCTGTCCATCGCGCTGGCAGGGTCATGGGCAACCAGAAGGACAAGAACAGATGACAACGGATCCCCGCTTCCTGCCCGTCGAGACGCCCCCGCCCCCCGCCCGCGAAGGCTTTACCGATGCCAATGCGGCGGTGGCACGGCTGCAGGCGTTGTATGACGAGGCGACGGGGTTCCTGCTGGGGCACTTCACCCGCATCCTGGAAGGCGCACGGCCCGAGGCCCGCTATCGCGCCTTCTATCCCGAGATCCGCCTGACCGTGCCCACCCATACCAAGACGGATTCGCGCCTGTCCTTTGGGCACGTGGTGCAGCCGGGCAGCTATGCCGCCACCGTCACCCGGCCCGACCTGTTCCGGAACTACCTGATCGAACAGGTGGGCCTGCTGATCAAGAACCACGGGGTGCCGGTGTCGATCGGGCTGTCGACGACGCCGATGCCCGTGCATTTCGCCGTGGCCGCGCAAAGCGACCTGGCCGTCCCGCAGGAGGGGGTGCTGGATTTCAGCCTGCGCGACGTCTTTGACGTGCCGGACCTGAACACGATGAACGATGACATCGTGAACGGCGTGGCCTGCCCGATGCCCGATGGCACGCAGCATCTGGCGGCCTTCACCGCGCAGCGCATCGACTATTCGCTGGCGAGGCTGGCGCATTACACCGCCACCGCGCCCGAGCATTTCCAGAACTTCGTGCTGTTCACGAACTACCAGTTCTACGTGGACGAATTCGAGGCATTCGCCCGGCGGGCGCTGGCCGACAGCTCGCTTGGCTATACAAGCTTTGTCGCGCCCGGCAACCAGCAGATCAGCGACCCGCATCAGCCGGTGACGGTGCTGTCCAAGATGCCGCAGATGCCGACCTATCACCTGAAACGTGCGAACGGGCAGGGGATCACGCTGGTCAATATCGGCGTCGGGCCGTCGAACGCCAAGACCGCGACCGACCATATCGCGGTCCTGCGTCCCCATGTCTGGCTGATGGTCGGGCATTGCGCGGGGCTGCGGAACAGCCAGTCGCTGGGCGATTTCGTCCTGGCCCATGCCTATCTGCGCGAGGATCACGTCCTTGACGACGACTTGCCGGTCTGGGTTCCGATCCCCGCCCTGGCGGAGGTGCAGGTGGCCCTGCAGGAGGCCGTGGCCGAGGTCACCCGGCTGGACGGATACGAGCTGAAGCGGATCATGCGCACGGGCACCGTCGCCACCATCGACAACCGCAACTGGGAGTTGCGCGACCAGTCCGGCCCCGTTCATCGCCTGTCGCTGTCGCGCGCCGTGGCGCTGGACATGGAAAGCGCCACCATCGCGGCCAACGGCTTTCGTTTTCGCGTGCCCTACGGCACGCTGTTATGTGTCAGCGACAAGCCCCTGCATGGCGAGTTGAAGCTGCCGGGCATGGCCACGGATTTCTATCGGACGCAGGTCTCCAACCATCTGTTGATCGGGATCCGCGCGATGGAGAAGCTGCGCGACATGCCGCTGGAGCGGATCCATTCGCGCAAGTTGCGATCCTTCAGCGAGACGGCGTTTCTGTGACAGCGGCATAAATCACCAGCAAACGCGGGTTTTCGCGCGTATGGCGAAAAAGGCTTGATCTGCCCGTCAAAACCGTGTGTAGCAGGCGATATGCCGCAAAAGGCGCTAATGATGGGCCCGGTGGAACAGGGCAAGAGGAGACAGACCATGGCTACGGCTTCTGCCAAACCGATGACCAAAACCCAGCTGGTGGCGACTCTCGCCGAAGAAATGGGCTCGGACAAGAAATCGGCTGCGGCCGCTCTGGACGCGATCGTGTCGATCGTGACCCGCGAAGTCGCCGCCGGCGGCGCGGTCACCCTGCCCGGCATCGGCAAGATCGCCTGCCGCGCCCGCCCCGAGCGTCAGGTCCGCAACCCGCAGACCCAGGAAATGATGACCAAGGCCGCCGACAAGCAGGTCAAGGTGACGATCGCCAAGGCGCTCAAGGACAGCGTCAACAGCTGATCCCCCGCAAGCGCGGAAAGATCGAAAGGGTCGTGCCACAGGGCGCGGCCCTTTTTTCATTGGGCCTTTCCGCGGCTTGAACGCTCTGCTAGCGATCTTGCATCACCTGCAAGCGAGGCACGATCATGGACATCCGCGCAATCCTGATGGGGCTTTCCTTTGCGGTGATGTGGGCCTCGGCCTTCACCTCGACCCGCATGATCGTGACCGAGGCGCCGCCGTTGATGGCGCTGGCCCTGCGCTTTGCCCTGTCGGGCGGCATCGGCGTGCTGATCGCGCTGGCCATGGGCCAGACCTGGCGCGGGCTGACGCGGGCGCAATGGCGGGCGGTGGTGGTTTTGGGCCTGTGCCAGAACGCACTCTATCTGGGGTTGAACTGGACGGCGATGCAGTGGATCGAGGCGGGCCTTGCCTCGATCATCGCCGCCACCATGCCGCTGCTGGTGGCCTTCCTGGGCTGGACGCTGATGTCCGAGCGCCTGCGCCCGATGGGCGTGGCCGGGCTGGTCCTGGGGGTGGCGGGCGTGGCGATCATCATGGGCGCGCGCCTGCAGGGCGGCAGCGACCTGACCGGCATCGTGATGTGCTTTGTCGCCGCGCTGGCGCTGGCGGTCGCGACCCTGACGGTGCGCGGGGCCAGTTCGGGCGGCAATGTGATGATGGTCGTGGGGCTGCAGATGCTGGTCGGCGCGGTGACGCTGGGCCTGATCGCGCCCTGGATCGAGAGCTGGGACGTCGTCTATACGCCGCGCCTGGTGGTGGCCTTTCTTTATACCGTGCTGGTGCCGGGGCTGCTGGCCACCTGGGTGTGGTTCCTGCTGGTCGGCCGCATCGGGGCGGTGCGCGCCGCCACCTTCCACTTCCTGACGCCTTTCTTCGGCGTGGCCACGGCCGCCCTCCTGCTGGGCGAGGATCTTGGTGCGGGCGACGTGATCGGCGTCGCGATCATCATGGTCGGCATCCTGGCCGTCCAGCTGTCCAAGGCGCCCGTGCCGGTCAAGCGCCCGCCGCCCAGCTGACCAAAGGGATGCGGTCGCCCGACGTTCGGATCGGGTCACCATTCCCTTGACAAGAATCATCCAGACATCTGCTATCATGGGAATTTCGGCGAACCCTTCCACAACCGGAGCACGCCATGGCGCGACGCCGATCCCGTCATCCCCTGCTGTCGTCGATGACGGACATCCAGAAGGAACAGGCGCTTGGCCTTGACCGGGCCGGGGACCGCACACCCGAAACCTGGTTCATCGGCCCCAAGGCCGAGAATGGCGACCTGTTTTGCCGGCTGGTCGACCGGGCGCTGAAGCAGCACCTGGATTTCCGCCGCGCCTATATGCCCGGCGATCCCCCCATTCATCGCGACGACGCCTCCCCCCGCCTGCGTGCCTCCGAGCAGTTCATGTCCGACCGGCTGGACGAGATGCTGGGCTATCTGCGCGGCTCGATCCCTTTGGCCAGCCACCGCAACCTGTCGCACATGTACTGGGACCAGACCATGCCCGCGTTGCTGGGCTATATCGCGGCACTTCCCTACAACCAGAACAACGTGGCCGCCGAGGCCAGCCCCGCCACGACCCTGTTCGAGATCGAGGTCGGCAATGACCTGTGCCGGATGCTGGGTTATCCGCAGCCTTCGCCCGCAGAGGTGGCCGAAGGCGCGGTCAAGCCCTGGGGTCACATCACCTGCGACGGCTCGGTCGCCAATGCCGAAAGCATCTGGGCGGCGCGGAACCTGAAATATTTCGCCGTGGCCATGGCCGCGGCGATCGCGGCCGAATCCGACATGGCGGCGGCCCGCGCGGTTACTGTCCGTCTGCTGAACGGCCAGCGGGCGCGGCTTGGGGATCTGGGTCCCTGGCAGCTGATGAACCTGCCGCTGGACGAGGTGATCGGGCTGGCACCGCGTGTGGCCAAGGTCTCGGGGATTGCCCCGCAGGTGATCGAGACGATGCTGGCGCGCCATTCGGTCCAGTCCCTGGGGCTGGTGGCCTTTCACCGGCGGCATCTGCCGGGGATGGACGCGCCGCTGCTGCTGGCGCCGGCGACGGCGCATTATTCCTGGCCCAAGGCCATGTCCCTGACCGGCCTGGGCCGCGACCAGCTGCGGACCGTTCCGGTCGATCTGGCGGGGCGGATGGACATGGTGGCCCTGCGCGCCGTGCTGGACGCCTGCCTGGACGATGAACGGCCGGTCATGCAGGTGACGGCGGTCCTGGGTTCGACCGAGGAAAGCGCCGTGGACCCGCTGGCCGAGATCCTGGCGATCCGCGACGAATATCGCGCCCTGGGGATGGAGTTCAGCGTCCATGCCGACGGCGCCTGGGGCGGCTATTTCGCCTCGCTGCTGCGTGCGCCGCAGGGGCATCCCGCGGGTGCCGCATTCCCGGATCGGGACGACTATGCCTGGCAGGCGCTGATCCAGGACGACGGCAGGGACAGCCCGGGCCTGATGCTGGGCCCGCATGTGCGGCGGCAGATGCAGGCGCTGCCGGGGGCCGACAGCATCACGGTCGATCCGCACAAGTCGGGCTTTGCCCCCTATCCGGCCGGGGCGCTGTGCTATCGCAACGGCGCGATGCGGGACATGGTCTCGTTCAAGGCGCCGGTGGTCTTTCACGGCGGCATCGATCCCACGGTCGGCGTCTATGGCATCGAGGGGTCCAAGCCCGGCGCGGCGGCGGCGGCCGTCTATCTGTCGCACCGGGTCATCCGCACCGACCGGTCGGGCTATGGCGACCTGCTGGCGCGCTGCCTGTTCAACGCCAAGCGCTTTTACGCGATGCTGGTCTGCCTGGAGGGGCCGGACTTTACCGTGACCCCGTTCCAGAAGCTGCCGGCCGAAACCGTGCCCGGCGCGACCGCCGCCGACATCGCCGCGCAAAAGCGGCGGATCCTGCACGACATCCTGCCCCTGCGCGACCGCGACCTGGTCGAGGCGCTGCGCGAGGATGCCGATCTTTTCGCCCTGTTCCGGGACATGGGGCCGGACCTGACGATCACGACCTATGCGTTCAACCCGGTCTCGGCCGACGGGCCCAACCGCGATCCGGGGCTGATGAACGAGATGAACGACCTGATCTTTCGCCGGCTCAGCCTGCAGAGCTTCAAGGGCGGGGTGGTGCCGACCACGCCGATGTTCGTCACCTCGTCCGATTTCGATCCCGCGCAATACGGGCAGGCGCTGGTCAGCGACTTTGCGACCCGCGCCGGGGTCCAGCCGCAGGACGGGCTGCCGATGAGCTTCCTGATCTCGACCACCCAAAACCCCTGGCTCAGCGAGGCGGGCGGCGGCCAGGTGCTGAAGACGCTGCGGGACGTGCTGTCCGACACCGCCAGCAGCGCGGCGCAGGCGGTCATGGCGCGTCACGGGATGGCGCCGGGCTGACCGGGCAAGACAGGAAAAGGGGGCTGCACATGGAACAGGACGGAATGGCATCCGGATCGGAGGCGACGGGTTGCGGGAGGCAGGGCGCGGGCCACCCTGCCGAGATGAGCCGCGATTTGATGATGCAGCCCCGGATCGCCAATCATCCGCATCAGCACGCGATGACGCTGGTGGGTCACCGGACGGTCTTTGCCGTGCACATGACCCAGTTCTACATGGAAGAGCACAAGTACCAGCTGATCTTCGAGGTCATCCTGCCGCCCAGGATCGCCGCCGCCCTGGGCGGCCACCGCCGCCGACATCCCTGCGACTGGTTCGTGCTGTCGAACGATGCGGACGATCTGTTCACCATCCCCGACATCGCCAGCGGACGCCGGACCACTTATCGCGCCCAGATCTTTCAGGGCCTGCCGCCCTTCACCCACCGCGCCGAGGAAAACCCGCATTTCTATCCCTGGAGCGCCGACCGCGTCCGGCCGCTGCTGACCGATTTCGAGGCGCAGGTCGGCCGCGTCGTGATGTTCCGGCCCTTTGCCCATCACCTCGAGCTGCCGGAATTCGCGACCTATCTGCTGTGGGGCCGGGAGGACGAGGCGCATCTGACCAACCTGCAGACGGGCCGCCAG
This sequence comes from Paracoccus sp. T5, assembly GCF_048538155.2. GTDB lineage: Bacteria > Pseudomonadota > Alphaproteobacteria > Rhodobacterales > Rhodobacteraceae > Paracoccus. The sequence goes on along the minus strand of NZ_CM135809.1, from coordinate 15,800 downwards.
CATTCCGGGCCTTTCCAGGGCCTGTCCTTCGGCCCCGATTACGACCACGTGCTGAGCCTGCGGCAACGGCCACCGGGGCTGGACGATGCGCAGCTGGAAGCGGGGATGGTCCTGACGGCGCCCGGCATCCGCCTGCGCCACGGCACGGACGGCCGGCAGTGCATCCCCGGCACGAACCCCATCCCCCCGGACAGGCCGCTGCAGCTGCTGTACCGCGGTATCCAGCCTGCGCTGACCGTCCTGCCGGGCGAGACATTCCTGTTCGGGACGGCAGTGATCAACAGCCCGGACGCCCTGCGACCCGACCAGATCTGCCTGGAGGTCAGCCCGACCCCGCAGGCCATGGTGCTGAACGACGCCTGCTGAGGCCGGCAAAGCACCCCCGAACGGAGGATTTCACATGACGTCACTGCAGCAACAGGAAGGCAATGAACAGCTTTGGTTCACCGTCTTCGCCGAGGGGCATCCCGTGCTGGTGACCAAGCAGCGGCGCTATCAGATGTTGCCCGGCAGCCCGCGATGCAAGCTCTGCGCCGTGCCCTTTGGCGGGGCGGGGGGCTGGCTGATGCGGCGGCGCGGCCTGGGCGCGTCGCATCGCAACCCCCAATATTGCACGGCCTGCGACGCCTTTCTGGAGGCCTTTCCCGGCGGGGCCGAGGTGCCGATGGCGATGATGATGGTCGACATCCGCGATTCGGTGTCGCTGTCGGGGCAGGTCTCGGGCCGGGAATTCGCGGCCATGGTCATGGATCTGCGGGACGAGGTCGCCAAGGTCCTGGACCAGACCGAAGGCTTTCTGCTGGAGTTCCAGGGCGATTCCGTCTTTGCCGTCTGGCCGCCGGGCTTCGTCGGGACCGACTATGCGGCCAAGGCGCTGAGGGCGGCCGACCTGGCGCGCCAGATGATCCGGGAGCGCAGCAACGGCAGCGCCGCGCCGGTCGGCGTCGCCGTCCACACCGGCAAGGTGTTCATCGGCGCCGTCTCGGCCGCAGGAGGGCGCATCCAGGGCATCAGCGCCTTCGGGCTGGAGGTCAATGTGCTGGCGCGGCTTGCCGCAGCCGCCCGGCCGGGCGAGATCCTGGCCAGCGCCGCGACCTATGCGGCCGCGGAGCGCCAGATGCCCGCCACCCGGCGGAGCGAGGTGCTGAAGGGCGTGAGCCAGCCGGTCGAGGTGGCGGTCGTCTAGGCCGGCCCGCCGCTGCGCAGTTGCGGTTGTGCCGGCGCCAGCAGCGCGCCGATCACGGCCCGCACCGACACCGCATCGGGGGAGGGGCGGGACGCCGCCGGATGTTCGGGCAGGGCATGGGTGATCCTGTCGATGCCGATATCGGCCAGGAGATGAGGCGAGGTTTCCGCCAGGCGGGCGAATTCGGCCTCCATCCGCCTGCTTTCGTAGAAACGGCGGCGCCGGGCCAGTGCACGCCCGATCGGGCCGGACAGCGGCGTCAGCATCAGCCGGACCAGGCTGCGGACGGGGCGCGCGGCCAGGCCGTCGCCGGCGGCGGGCTGCGACACGGCGTGAACCCACCAGTTCGAGGTGGCGATACTGGACAACATGGCAATTCCTCCTCCTTGTTTCGGGCAGGGCCCGGGGTGATCCTGCCGTTCAGCATCCTCCCTTCCGGGGGCGCCGTCTGTTCCCGGCGGAACACATGCCTGTTGTTGATGAACAGGGATCGAATTATCCTTTGCCCCCTCGGGGGCGCCTTCAGATCCCCGTCGAAGCCGGACCCCCGCAGCAATGGATCACCGCGACAAGAACCTCCGTCCGGCACCCGCGGACCCGCAGGCCCGTGCCGCGGCCCTGGGGGGCTTTCAGCTGTTCCGCGACCTGGACGCCGACAGCCTGGCGGACCTGGCCCAGGGCCTGCACCATTGCCATTGGCCCGCAGGCACCTTGATCTTTTCCCGCGGCGACGCGGGCGATCAGCTGCTGGCCATCATCGCGGGTCGCATCCGGCTGTCGCTGTCCAGTGCACAGGGGCGCGAGATCGTCCTGACCACCCTGGGGCCGGGCGAGGTCTTGGGCGAGATCGCGCTGGTCGACGGGCATCCGCGATCGGCCGACGCCACCGCGATCCATGAGACGACCTGTTTGGCCCTTTCCCGTGCGCGGTTCGAGGCAGTGGCCCGGCGTCGGCCGGAGGTGGGCCTTGCCTTGGCGCGGCACCTGGCGCTGCATGTGCGGCGGACCAATTTCCAGATGGAGTCGATCGCGCTCTACGATCTGCAGGCGCGGTTGGTGCGGTTCCTGCTTTACGCGCTGGCGCGCGAGGCGGGACAGGGCCCGCAGCGGCGCCTGGCGCTCGACCTGAGCCAGTCCGAGATCGCCGCGATCCTGGGGGCGTCGCGTCCCAAGATCAGCCTGGCCTTTGGCGCCCTGGCGGCCACGGGGGCCGTCAGGCGTGACGGCAGCACGCTGATCTGCGACGTCGAACTGCTGGAGCAGATGGCCGATGGCGACGTGCCCCCACCGTGAAAAGCTGCGGGCGTGGCGGGTTCTGCCGCCACGCCCCTTGTTGATCCCGGAGTAGCAGTCCGGATCGCCCGGCCGTTCACGGCGCGGCGTCCGACCCGACCGGCGGCGGGGACCGCCGGTTCTGTCTCGGGTCTGGACGGGGAACGTCAAAGGACTTTGAAAAAAGGCAACGGGTGAAAAGCTGGTCCGAAATGTTCTGGTGACTGTTCCTGTACGCCGTGAACCGATCGCGCAGTTTCAGACTAGGCTGCCGGTCGGCAGGTGGCTGTTCCCTGGGGAACATGCACGAAAAAAAGATCGCCATTTCGTGCAGGCGTTGCACAGGCTGCCGGGCGTCCTGCCACGGATCCACGCAGGTGTCCGATGCGTTCCATCAGGAAGAATATCCACGGGGTCCGGTTTGCCGCGTTGATTTTCACGAAATGTTCGCCATCTTGGGTCACATGCGCGCCGACCAGATCCTGCACCCGACCGAGGCCGGGCTATACTGTCCTCCCGGTGATTTCTTCATCGATCCGATCCGCCCGGTTTCCCGCGCGCTGATCACCCATGGACATGGCGACCATGCCCGCGCGGGCCACGGCGCGGTCATGGCAACCCGGCAGACGCTGGACATCATGGCCATCCGCTATGGCGAGGATTTCACCGGCACGCGGCAGGTTGCCGAAGGCGTCGCCCGCATCGGCGACGTGGCCGTCAGCTTTCATCCCGCCGGCCACATTCTGGGCTCCGCGCAGATCGCGGTGCAGCCTGATCGCGGGCCGCGGATCGTCGTTTCGGGTGATTATTGCCGCGCCCCGAACCCCATCTGCGCCCCTTATGAGCCGGTTCCCTGTGACATCTTCGTGACCGAGGCAACCTTTGGCCTGCCGGTCTTCAAGCACCCCGATCCGGCGCAGGAGATGACCCGCCTGATCGCCAGCATGGAGGAGTTTCCCGAACGTCCGCACCTGATCGGCGCCTATGCCTTGGGCAAGGCGCAGCGGGTGATCGCGCTGGCCCGGCAGGCGGGGATCGACGGTCCCATCGCGATCCACGGCGCGCTGCAGCGGCTGTGTGATTTTCACGTGGAACAAGGCATCGATCTGGGGCCGCTGGTCCCGGCCACGGCGGCCGATGTGCCGGCACAGCTGGTGATCGCGCCGCCCTCGGCCTTTGCCAGCGCCTGGGTGCAGCGGTTCCGCGATCCGGTGATCGGCTTTGCCTCGGGCTGGATGGCGGTTCGGGCCCGCGCCCGGCAGCGCGGCGTGGAGCTGCCCCTGGTGATCAGCGATCATGTGGACTGGCCGCAGGTCACGCAGACGATCCGCGAGCTGTCCCCCTCCGAGGTCTGGATCACTCACGGCACTGAAGAAGGCCTGATGCGCTGGTGCGAGATCGAGGGCTATGCCGCCCGCCCCCTGCGCCTTGTCGGCTATGAGGACGAGCCGGAATGAGAGCATTCGCGCATCTTCTGGAACGGCTGGCCTTCACGCCGGCGCGCAACGCCAAGCTGCGGCTGCTGACCCATTACCTGGAGGCGACGCCCGATCCCGACCGTGGCTATGCGCTGGCCGCGCTGACTGGCGATCTGAAGCTGCGGGCGGTGACGCCGGGCCTGCTGCGCGGGCTGATGGCCGAACGCGTGGACGCGCAGCTGTTCGCGATGTCCTATGACTTTGTGGGTGATCTGGCGGAGACCATTGCCCTCTTGTGGGACAGCGAGCGGGACGAGGATGTGCCGCTGCACCAGGCGGTCGGGCTGCTGTCAGATACCGGCCGGGCCGCGCTGCCCGCCGCCATCTCGGGCATGCTGGACCGGCTGGGGCCGTCGCAGCGGCTGGCCTTCCTGAAGCTGGCGACCGGGAACATGCGCGTGGGTCTGTCGGCCCGCATGGCCCGGATGGCCCTGGCCCAGATGGGCGCGCCCGAGGTGAAGGACCTGGAGGAGGTCTGGCACGGGCTGGTGCCGCCCTATCAGCCGCTGTTCGACTGGATCGGTGGGGGCGCGCGTCCCGAACAGGCGGCGCGGGCGCCCTTTCGCCCCGTCATGCTGTCCACCCCCGTCGACCTGGACCAGCTGCGCGCCTTTGACCCGGCGGATTACATCGCAGAATGGAAATGGGACGGCATCCGCGTCCAGGCGATCAACGACGGCGGGACGCGCAGGCTGTACAGTCGCACGGGCGAGGACGTGGGCGGGGCCTTTCCCGACCTGTTGGAGGCGCTGGACTTTGACGGCACCCTGGACGGAGAGCTGCTGGTCCGGCGCGGGGGTGATGTCGCGTCCTTTGGCGACCTGCAGCAGCGGCTGAACCGCAAGACCGTCAGCCGCGCCCTGCTGGAGAGCCACCCGGCGGGCCTGCGCGTCTATGATGCGCTGATCTGGCAGGGGCGCGACGTGCGCGACCTGCCGCATCAGGACCGACGCGCGATCCTCGAGGCCGCGGATTTCGGCAGCGACCGGATCGACCTGTCGCCGTTGCTGTCCTTCGGCAGCTGGGACGACCTGGCCGCGCTGCGCGCCGATCCCCCCAGCACGGTCATCGAGGGCGTGATGATCAAGCGCCGCGACAGCAGCTATGTCGGTGGCCGCCCGCGTGGGCCGTGGTTCAAGTGGAAGCGCGACCCGATGGTCGTCGATGCGGTGATGCTTTATGCGCAGCGTGGGCATGGCAAGCGGTCGGGCTTTTACAGCGATTTCACCTTTGGCCTGTGGGATGGCGATGCGCTGGTGCCGGTGGGCAAGGCCTATTTCGGCTTTACCGACGAGGAGCTGCGTGACCTGGACCGCTTTGTCCGCAACAACACGACCGAGCGGTTCGGTCCCGTCCGCTCGGTCGCGCCCAAGCTGGTGCTGGAGGTGGCCTTCGAGGGGCTGAACGCCTCGGCGCGGCACAAGTCGGGCGTCGCCATGCGCTTTCCGCGCATCAGCCGCATCCGGTGGGACAAGCCCGCCGCCGAGGCGGACCGGCTGGAGACGCTGAAGGCGATGATCCCGTGAACCTGCCCCCCGATTTCCAAGACTGGTTCACCCGCCAGGGCTGGCAGCCGCATCCGCATCAGATCGCCCTGCTGGAGGCCCCGGGCGACAGCCTGCTGATCGCCCCCACCGGCGGCGGCAAGACGCTGGCCGGGTTCCTGCCCTCGCTGGTCGAGTTGCGCGACCCGCCGGGGGGGATGCACACGCTTTACGTCTCGCCGCTCAAGGCGCTGACGGCGGACATCGCGCGCAACCTGTCGCGCCCCGTGGCGGATCTGGGCCTGAACATCCGGATCGAGGATCGCACCGGCGACACCCGCGCCAGCCAGCGCGCCCGCCAGCGCGTGGACCCGCCCGACATCCTGCTGACCACGCCGGAATCGCTGGCGCTGATGCTGTCCTATGAACAGGCGCCGGCGATCTTTCGCGGCCTGCGCCGGGTGGTGCTGGACGAGCTGCATGCCTTGGCGGAAAACAAGCGCGGTGACCAGCTGATGCTGTGCCTGGCGCGGCTGAAGACGCTGGCGCCCGACCTGCAGGTGACGGGGCTCTCCGCGACGGTCGAGGCGCCCGAGCAGCTGGCGGGTTTCATGGGCGGCGCAGAGGTCATTCATGCCGATCCCGGACCGGACCCGGATATTGCGATGCTGCCGACATCGCGGCCTGCGCCCTGGTCGGGCGGGGGCGGGCATTACGCGGTTCCCGACGTTCTGGCCGGGGTCGCGCGGGCCAATACCACGATCATCTTCATCAACACTCGCGCCCAGGCCGAGCTGTTCTTCCAGGCGCTCTGGGCTGAAAACGATGCCAACCTGCCCATCGGCCTGCACCATGGCAGCCTGGCCCGCGAGGCGCGCCAGCGGGTAGAGGCCGCAATGGCCGCGGGCGAATTACGGGCGGTGGTGGCGACGGGCAGCCTGGATCTGGGGATCGACTGGGGCGCCGTGGACTTGGTGATCCAAGTCGGCGCGCCCCGGAACGTCAAGCGGCTGGTCCAGCGCATCGGCCGCGCCAATCACCGCTACAATGCCCCAAGCCGCGCCCGGATCGTGCCCGCGAACCGCTTCGAGGTGATCGAATGCGTCGCAGCGCTGGAGGCCGTGCAGCAGCGCGACCTGGACGGCGATCCGCGCGGGCCGGGACCGCTGGACGTGCTGTGCCAGCACATCCTGCTGACCGCCTGCGCCGGACCCTTCGATGCGGATGCGCTTTATGCCGAGGTCTCCCGCGCCGGACCCTATCGCGATCTGTCGCGCGACGATTTCGATGCCTGCGTGGAGTTCGCCGCCACCGGCGGCTATGCGCTGCGGGCCTATGACCGCTGGCAGCGGCTGATGCTGCGCGACGGGCTGTGGCGCCTGCGCGATCCGCGCGCCGCCCGCGACCTGCGCATGAATGTCGGCACCATCGTCGAGGCCGAGATGGTGAAGGTGCGGCTGCGCGGGCGCGGCGGCGTGCCCTTGGGCGAGGTCGAGGAAAGCTTTGCCGCGACGCTGGAGCCGGGCGACACCTTCCTGATCGGCGGCCAGACGGTCCGCTACGAAGGTCTGCGCGAGATGGTCATCGAGGTGACGCGCCAACCCACGCGCGAACCCAAGATTGCCGTCTATTCCGGGTTGAAGCTGGCCACCTCGACCCAGTTGTCGCATCGGGTGCAGGCGCTGATCGGCACCCCCGCGGCGCATGACCTGCTGCCGCCCGACACGCGCGACTGGCTGGCGCTGCAGGGCCGGGTCAGCGCCCTGCCGCGCGCGGGCGTGCTGGTCAGCGAAAGCTTTCCCCACCAGGGGCGCTGGCACTTTGCGCTCTACGGCTTTGCCGGGCGTAACGCGCTGCAGACGCTTGGCCTGCTGATGTCGCGCACGATGGAGGAGGCGGGGCTGGGTCCCTTGGGCTTTCTCTCGACCGATTATGCGCTGCTGATCTGGTCACTGGACCCGGTGACCGATCCCGCGCCGCTGCTGGACCCCGAGGCGCTGCGCGACGGGCTGGGCGACTGGCTGGGCGGCAATGCGGTGATGAAGCGCAGCTTTCGCAATGTGGCGACCATTGCTGGCCTGATTCAGCGAAACCTGCCGGGGCAGCGCAAGTCCGGGCGCCAGGCGACCTTTTCCAGCGACATCCTTTACGACACGTTGCGCAAGTACGACCCGGATCACCTGATGCTGCGGATCACGGCCGATGAGGCGCGCCGGGGGCTTGTGGATTTCGACCGGATCGAGGAAATGCTGGCCCGCTCGGACCGATACGACCACCGGATGCTGGAGCGCGTCTCTCCGCTGGCCGCGCCGCTGCTGCTGGAGGCCGGGCGGGTGCCGATCGCGGGGCAGGGACGACAGCGGCTGGCCGAGGCCGAGGCCGCGGCACTGATGGCAGAGGCAGGATTGGCGTGACGGGCCACCAGATCGACTTCGACGGGCAGCGGCTGGAGGCAAGGCCTTCTGGCGCGTTGTATTGGCCCGCGCGGCGCTGGCTGATCGTGGCGGACCTGCACTTGGGCAAGTCGGAGCGCATGGCGCGGCGGGGCGGGGCGCTGCTGCCCCCCTATGAGACGCAGGCGACGCTGGATCGGCTGTCGGCCGAGGTCGCGGCCACCGACCCCGAGGTCGTCGTCAGCCTGGGCGACGGTTTCGACGACGACGCGGCGGGGCGGGCGCTGCCCGATGATGTCTGCGACAGCCTTCGCCGGATGGCGCAGGGGCGGCGCTGGATCTGGGTCAGCGGCAACCACGACCCGGGCGCCATCTGCCCGCGCCTGCCGGGCGAAAACGCGGCCGAACTGCACGAGGGGCTGACCCTGCGGCACGAGGCGGGGCGGGGGCCAGATGTCTCGGGGCATTACCACCCCTGCCTGCGGCTGGCGGGGCAGCGGCTGCGGTGCTTTCTGGTGGGCCGCGACCACCTGATCCTGCCAGCCTTCGGGGCCTATACCGGCGGACTGGAGGTTGCCGATCGCGCCTTGGCCGCGCTGGTGCCGCAGGGACTGGCCCTGGCCTGCGGTCCGCGCGTCGTCCCGGTGCCCGTCGGCTATCGGTCGCAGGGCCAGAGGCGTCCGGCGCGCCGGGGCCTTGCATGAGAAAGGCCGACCCGATGGGCCGGCCTTGTCGTCGTTGGTCCGGAAAGATCAGAAGCGGAAGTTCATGCCGACCTTGACATTGCTGTGCTTGGGCGTCGCGTTAGTGCGTAGGGTGGTGTCTTCGTCCGAAAACTCCACGGTTTCCTTGCCGAAGTCGCGGTATTGATATTCGGCAAAGACCGACGTCCGCGCCCCTAGGCTGCGCTCGACACCCATCCCGGCCGCGACGCCAGACGCCTTGTAGCCGGTGGTGGCGGAGTCGTCGCCTTCCGACAGCGTGAAATCGAAATCGCCGCGCGCCGCGCCGAAGGTGCCATAGACCAGCGTCTGCGGGTTGACGGTGTAACCGGTCTTCATGACCAGCGAAAGGATCGAATTGACGGTGCTTTCGGCACCGAGGGTCACGCCGTCGACGTCAAGCGTCGCGCTGTCGTCGACCGAGCCGCCCTCATAGCCCAGTTCCGGGCCAAAGACCCAGTTGCCGCGCTGCCAGCGATAGCCGACATGCACGCCGGCGGTGAACCCCTTCACCTCCAGATCGCCAACGCCCAGGACGCTGGCCTCTTCATCGCCATCTTCCAGCAGGGTGAAGCCGACCTGGTCGTCGCCGCCGAAGGAGTAGCCGACCGAGCCGCCCGCATAGGCGCCCGCCCAACTGCCGGCGACCAGCGGCGCGGCTTCCACCACGACAGGCTCGACATCGACGACGGGTGCGATAGCACCGCCCGCAAAGGCGGCGCCGCTGCCGGCAAGAAGGGCCATGGAGGCCGTGCCGGCCGAGAAAAGGGACACAAGACGCATCGGGAAACTCCTGAAATCGGCAGCCTTCAAAGAGATCCTGCCAGCAAAATCATTCTGCCGCATTAGGGCAGAAACCGCGCCGATAATCAAATGAAAGCCCGCATACCGCGAGCCCTCACTCTCATTCTCGCGCAGGGCGCGTGTCGTTTGGGCAACAAGCCCCGCCTGCTCAGGTCTCAAGTGTCCAGATTTTCGACATTCAGCGCGTTCTGCTGGATAAATTCGCGGCGCGGTTCCACCACGTCGCCCATCAGCTTGGTGAACAGGTCCTCGGCCTCGGCCACATCCTCGATCCGCACCTGCAGCATGGTCCGCGCGACCGGGTCCAAGGTGGTTTCCCACAGCTGTTCCGGGTTCATCTCTCCCAGACCCTTGTAGCGCTGCAGCGACAGGCCCTTTTCGCCTTCCAGGAAGACCGCCTGCAGCAGCCCCAGCGGACCATAGATCGGCTGGTCCCGGTCCTTGCGGATCAGGCGGGCGGGCTTGCCATAGATATCCTGCAAGCCACGGGTCATCTCGCCCAAGCGGCGGCTTTCACCGCTGCGCAGCATCTGGCCGTCCAGCGTGCGGTTCTCCTCGACGCCGCGCAGGGTGCGGGTCAGCCGGATCCCGGCGTCCTGGGTCGGGCGACCCTGCCAGCCGCGCTCGTATTCCTCCGCGATCAGGTCCAGACGCGCGGCGATGTCGCTGGCGACGCCCTGGGCATCGGAATCAACCCGTCCCGGAACCAGCGCCCCGGCGATCGCCGCCTGTTCGGTGATATGCGGCGGGTAGTGGGTCGGATAGGCGCGCAGCACCCGACGGGCGGCACGGGCATCCTCGACCACGCGTGCCAGGTCGTTGCCGATGATCTCCTCACCCGAGGCCAGGCGCAGCGCGGCCCCCTCGATCCCCTGCTGGACCAGGTAATCCTCCAGCGCGGCCTCGTTCTTCAGATAGACTTCGGACCGCCCGCGCCCAACCTTGTACAGAGGCGGCTGCGCGATATAGAGATGCCCCGCCTCGATCAGGTCCGGCATCTGCCGGAAGAAGAAGGTCAGCAGCAGCGTCCGGATATGCGCGCCGTCCACATCGGCATCGGTCATGATGACGATCTTGTGGTAGCGCAGCTTCTTGAGGCTGAATTCGTCGCGTCCGATCCCGGTGCCAAGCGCAGTGATCAGCGTGCCGATCTGGTCGCTGGACAGCATCCGGTCAAAGCGTGCGCGTTCCACGTTCAGGATCTTGCCGCGCAGGGGCAGCACGGCCTGGTTCTGGCGCGCACGGCCCTGTTTTGCCGATCCGCCCGCCGAGTCGCCCTCGACGATGAACAGTTCGGACAGCGCCGGGTCCTTTTCCTGACAATCGGCCAGCTTGCCGGGCAGCGACGCCACGTCCATCGCGGTCTTGCGCCGCGTCAGCTCCCGCGCCTTTCGCGCCGCCTCTCGGGCCAGGGCCGCCTCGATGATCTTGCCGACGATCTGGCGGGCCTCTCCGGGATTCTCCTCGAACCACTCGGCCAGCTTTTCGCCGACCAGCTGCTCGACCGCGGGACGAACCTCGGACGAGACCAGCTTGTCTTTGGTCTGGCTGGAGAACTTGGGATCGGGGACCTTGACCGACAGCACGCAGGTCAGACCCTCGCGCGCGTCGTCGCCGGTGAAGTCGACCTTTTCCTTCTTCGCAATGCCGCTGTCCTGGGCATATTTGCCGATCACGCGCGTCAGCGCCCCGCGGAACCCGGCCATATGGGTGCCGCCGTCGCGCTGCGGAATGTTGTTGGTGAAGGGCAGCACCGTCTCGTGATAGCTGTCGTTCCACCACATCGCGACCTCGACCCCGATGCCGTTCTTCTCGCCGGTCATGAAGATCGGCTCGGGCATGACCGAGGTCTTGGAGCGGTCCAGGTATTTCACGAATTCGCGGACACCGCCTTCATAGAACAGCTCGGTCTTCTGGACCTCGGCATGGCGCTCGTCCTCCAGGATGATGCGCACGCCGCTGTTCAGGAAGGCCAGTTCGCGCAGCCGGTTCTCCAGCGTCTTGAAGCTGTATTCCAGGTTGCTGAAAGTCCCGTCCGCGCTGTTCAGCTTGGTCGAGGCCAGAAAGCGGACCTCGGTGCCCTTTTGGCCGGGGGCGTTGCCCACCACGCGCAGGGGCTCGACCGTATCGCCGCGCTCAAAGCGGACATAGTATTCCTTGTCGTTGCGCCAGATCCGCAGCTCCAGCCAGTCGGACAGCGCGTTCACGACCGACACACCCACGCCGTGCAGGCCGCCCGACACTTTGTAGCTGTTCTGGTCGAACTTTCCGCCGGCATGGAGTTGGGTCATGATGACCTCGGCCGCGCTGACGCCTTCGCCCGCATGCATGTCCACCGGAATGCCGCGCCCGTTGTCGCGGACGCTGACGCTGCTGTCGGCATGGATCTTGACCCGGACAAAGTCCGCGTGACCCGCCAGCGCCTCGTCGATGCCGTTGTCCACGACCTCGTAGACCATGTGATGCAGGCCCGAGCCGTCATCGGTATCCCCGATATACATGCCGGGGCGCTTGCGTACCGCGTCCAGGCCCTTGAGAACCTTGATGGAATCGGCACCGTATTCGGCAGGCTGGAGTGCGGTCTCGGTCATGGGTGGGGCTTCCTGTTCGTCCTGTCCCGATATAAGCCCTCGGCGGTGCAAAGTCACGGCTTTGACAGGGTTTTTCCGGGATTTACGCGCTTTTCCGCAGCGTTGGCCATAGCTGCTCGCGGGGGGCGGCTGACCCGCGCATGAACGGGCGTGGTGCCGCACGTGGCCTGAATGCATGTCGAGCCTTGGAACGGGTGCGGCTGCAGGCGTCATACCAAGGATCCGGCGACCCCGTCAGCCCGCCTCGACCGCAGTGGAACCTGCCTCGGACCGGGTGACCGACAGATGGCGCGCGCGCGATCCCAGGTCCGCGAACAGTTCGGGGCCCGTCCCTGTCAGCAGGCTCTGGGCGGGCAGGGCGCTGATGCGATGATAAAGCGCCGCGCGCCGGTCGGCATCCAGATGCGCCGCCACCTCGTCCAGCAGCAGCAGCACAGGCTGGTCCGACAGCGCCTGCGCATTGGCCAAGATCAGCGATAGCAGCAGCGCCTTTTGCTCGCCGGTCGAGGATTGGGCGGCGGGCATGTCCTGCGGCCCCCAGCTGGCGCCCAGGTCGGCGCGGTGGGGGCCGGTCAGTGTGCGCCCTGCCGCCATGTCCCGGCCGCGCATCCCGGCCAGGCGGGCGGCGATGCTGTCGGCATCCGGATCGTCGGCCGCCCCTTCCCCCGGCAGCAGCGACAGCCACGCGGCGGGAAAATCCGCGCCGCCGTCCTGCGCGGCCATGATCGCGTCAAGCGCGGCCTGCCGGTTCCGGGTCAGCGCGGCGCCAGCCTCGGCCATCTGACCCTCCAGCGCACGGTACCAGCCCGGATCGCCGACCTGGTCCTTCAGCAGACGGTTCCGCTCGCGCATGGCCTTGTCATAGGCCAGCGCCAGGTCAGCATGATCGGGAAGCAGCGACAGGGTCACGCGGTCCAGGAACCGCCGCCGGCCTTCGGGCGCGTCAGACCACAGCCGGTCCATCGCCGGCACCAGCCAGATCACCCGCACCAGCCGCGCCAAGGCCGTCTGCGGCACGGTCTTGTCGTCGATGACGACGCTGCGGGATTGGCCCGGCGGCGCCCAAGTCTCGACCGCATGGTCGTCCAGGGTGGCGCGGATGCGCCAGCCGGCCTCCTTGCCCTGCCGTGCCTGGTCGGGGGCGGCGGCGGCCCGAAAGCCGCGCCCGGGCGCCAGCATCGAGACCGCTTCGAGAATGTTGGTCTTGCCCGCACCGTTCGGGCCGAAGATCGCCACCGGGCGCGTGTCCAGTTCCAGCTCCAGCCGGGGCCAGGAGCGGAACTGCGACAGCCGCAGCTGCCCCAGTGTCACACGCGCATCGGCATGACGACATAGACCGCGCTCTGATCGCTGCCTTCGCGGATCAGCGCGGCGTCGCCCGAGCCGTTGAACAGGAAGACCGCATTGTCGCGATCCACCTGGCCGGCGATTTCCTGCAGGTATTTCGCATTGAAGCCGATCTCCAGCGGCTCGTCGGCATAGGCGACGATCAGCTCCTCCTCGGCGGCGCCGGCATCGGGGGCGTTCACCGACAGGACCAGCCGGTCGCTGTCCAGGGCCAGCTTGACGGCGCGGGACCTTTCGCTGCTGACGGTGGCGACGCGGTCCACCGCGCGGGCGAAATCGGCGGCATCCACCTCCAGCCGGCGGGCATTGTTGATCGGGATGACGCGGCTGTAATCCGGGAAGGTCCCGTCGATCACCTTCGAGGTCAGCGTGATGGTCGGCGTGGCAAAGCGCACCTTGGTCTCGCTGACCGAAACGGCGATATCGGCCTCGTCATCATCCAGCAGCTTGCGGAGTTCCCCCACGGTCTTGCGGGGGACGATGACGCCTGCCATCTCCTCGGCGCCCGCGGGCAGGGGGGCATCGATGCGCGCCAGCCGGTGCCCGTCGGTCGCCACGCAGCGCAGCACGGGTCCGTCCTCGGACTGGGCGACATGCATGTAGACGCCGTTCAGGTAATAGCGCGTCTCCTCGGTCGAGATCGCGAATTTCGACTTGTCGAACAGCCGCCGCAGCACGCCCGCAGGCGCGCGGAAATTGGCGCTGTATTCGCTGGAGGCCATCACGGGGAAATCCTCGCGCGGCAGGGTCGCCAGGCTGAAGCTGGAGCGTCCGGCCTGCACCGACAGCCGCCCCGCCGCGTCGTCGCTGGCAATCTGGACCAGCGCCCCGTCAGGCAGCTTGCGGGCGATCTCGTTCAGCATCACGGCGCTGACGGTGGTCGCACCATTGCGCTCGACCTGCGCGGGGGCGCGGTCCACCACCTCGGTGTCCAGGTCGGTGGCGCGGAAGCTGACGCCGTCGGCCGTCGCCTCGATCAGCACATTGGCCAGGATCGGGATGGTGTTGCGGCGTTCAACGACCGATTGGGCCTGCGACACGGCCTTGACCAGAACGGCGCGCTCGATCGAGAATTTCATCAGATTCCCCTGTCCCTGGGCATCAGGCCCGTTCGTCGGACCTGATGTGTAACCGCGCCTGCAGGCGGTCACAAGATTTTCGTTTTCAGGCTTCCAGCATCCGCTTCAGCACGGCGATATCCTCGACCATGCTGCTGTCCTCGACCAACAGTTCCTCAATCTTGCGCACGCCATGCATGATCGTGGTGTGGTCGCGGCCCCCGAAGCGGCGCCCGATTTCCGGCAGGCTGCGGCTGGTCAGCTGTTTCGACAGATACATCGCGATCTGGCGCGGGCGGGCGACATTGCGGGCGCGCTTGGGGCCCATCATGTCGGCCAGGCGGATGTTGTAATGTTCCGCGACCTTGCGCTGGATGTCGTCGATGTTGATCTTGCGGTCATTGGTCCGCAGGATGTCGGCCAGGCATTCCTGCGCCACTTCCAGCGTGATCTCGCGCCGCAACAGGCTCGCATGCGCGAACAGGCGCTGCAGCGCGCCTTCCAGGACGCGGACGTTCGTGGTGATGCGATGCGCTAGGAACTCCAGCACGCCCGCGCCGATCTCCAGATCCGGCTGCTGGGCGCGGAAGACCTCGGTCTTGGACTGCAGGATGCCCAGGCGCAGCTCGTAGGTCGTGGGGTGCAGGTCGACGATCAGGCCGCAGGACAGGCGCGACTTGATGCGTTCCTCCAGGCCCTTGATCTCGGCGGGGGCACGGTCGGCGGAAATCACGATCTGCTTGCCCTGATCGACAAGCGCGTTGAAGGTGTGGAAGAATTCCTCCTGCGTGCTGTCCTTGCCGGCGATGAACTGGACGTCGTCGACCATCAGCATGTTCACGTTCCGGAACATGCCCTTGAAGTCCATGATGGTGCTTTCGCGCAGCGCCTGGACAAAGCGGTACATGAACTGTTCCGCCGACAGGTACAGCACCTGCGCCGACGGATGGCGCGCCTGATAGTCATGCGCGATCGCGTGCATCAGGTGGGTCTTGCCCAGGCCCACGCCGCCATAAAGGAACAGCGGGTTGAAGCCCACCGGCCCGCCTTCGGCCACGCGGCGCGCGGCGGCATGGGCCAGTTCGTTCGGCTTGCCGACGACGAAATTGCCAAAGGTATAGCGCGGGTCCAGCGGTGCCCCCAGGTCGGCGCGGGGCGCGCGGGTGGTGGCGGCCTCGGTGGCCGGGGCCGCGCCTGCGGCGGGTGCCGCGGGACGGGAAGCCGTGCTGCCCACGTCAAAGCGAAGCCGTTCTACCGACAGCCCGTTGCGCGACAGGACGGCCATGATGTCCTTGGCGAAATGCCGGTTCACCCAGTCCGAGATGAAGCGCGTGGGGCTGACGAAACGCGCGGCGCCGTCATCGACGGCGGTCAGGCGAAGCGGCTTGATCCAGTGGTTGTAGTTGTTCGGCCCAACGCTCTGCTCCAACTCGGCGCATGCCTGTCCCCAGATCTTGTCCATCAT